>NZ_JBJGYI010000010.1:0-121823 GCF_054049915.1 Geodermatophilus sp. SYSU D00766 | reverse complement strand
AGTGTGGCCGGTCACCCTCTCAGGCCGGCTACCCGTCGTCGCCTTGGTAGGCCACTACCCCACCAACAAGCTGATAGGCCGCGGGCCCATCCCCAGCCGGAAACCCTTTCCACCACCACCCATGCGGACAGCGGTGCACATCCGGTATTAGCCCCAATTTCTTGGAGTTATCCCAGAGCCGGGGGCAGGTTGCCCACGTGTTACTCACCCGTTCGCCACTAGAAACACCCCCGAAGGAGTGCCCTCGTTCGACTTGCATGTGTTAAGCACGCCGCCAGCGTTCGTCCTGAGCCAGGATCAAACTCTCCGTAGATGATCTGAACCAGGCTGAGAACCGCGAGCTGACACTCGCGGAATCCATCAACCAAAGGAATCCCATCCGAACCCCGAAAGGCCCGGAACGGGGTATTACTTGGCACTGACTTTCGGCACGCTGTTGAGTTCTCAAGGAGCGGACGCACACCAACTCGACCCTCTCGGGCTTCGTCGATGGCGACTCGTTCTACCTTACGCCGTCTTCCGGAGCTCTGCACCCTGGGTGCTTCTCCGTGGCCCTCGCAGGCTCCGTCCGGCGCAGAGAAGACAGTACACGACTCCCGGGGCCCGTGCACCCGGGGTCTCCGTCACACCCGGGCGGCCGGCTCACAACCCCAGGAAGGACTCCAGTCCGACGGTCAGCCCCGGACGCCGGCCCACCTCGCGCACGGCGAGGAGGACCCCGGGCATGAACGAGGCGCGGTCGTAGGAGTCGTGTCGCAGGGTCAGGGTCTCCCCCGCCGCCCCCATGAGGACCTCCTGGTGCGCGACCAGCCCGGTGAGCCGGACCGCGTGCACGGCGATGCCGTCGACGTCGGCACCGCGGGCACCGGGCAGGGCGTCGGTGGTCGCGTCCGGCGGCGGCGGCAGGCCGGCGTCGCGGCGGGCTGCGGCCACCAGCCGGGCGGTGCGCGCCGCCGTGCCCGAGGGGGCGTCGACCTTGTTCGGGTGGTGCAGCTCGACGATCTCCGTGGAGGGGAAGAAGCGGGCGGCCTCCTGCGCGAAGCGCATGAGCAGGATCGCGCCGATGCCGAAGTTGGGGGCGATCACCACCCCGACGTCGGGCTTGGGCTCGAGCCACTCCGCGACCGTCGCCAGGCGCTGCTCGTCGAAGCCGGTGGTGCCGACGACGCAGTGGATGTCCTGGTCGATGCAGAACCGGATGTTGTCCATGACGACGTCCGGGCGGGTGAAGTCGACGACCACCTGCGCGCCGGCGTCGGCGACGTTGAACAGCCAGTCGCCCTCGTCGACCATCGCCACCAGCTCGAGGTCCTCGGCGGCGTTGACCGCCTTGACCACCTCGGTGCCCATCCGCCCACGGGCGCCCAGGACGCCCACCGGGATCCGGGACGGCTCGCCGTCCGCGCGCGCCTGGGGATCGGGAGCAGGGGTACCGGTGGTCACCGCGTCAGTCTCCCGGGCCGCCCGGTCGGCGCAACCACGGCCCCGGGCTCAGCGGGCCGGGACCCGCCGCTCGACACCGGCCCAGGCCAGTAGACCCAGCCCCGTGCCGGCGACGTCGGCGAGCCAGTCGACGACCGAGCCCGAGCGCTGCAGGTCCGACAGCGCCTGCACCAGCTCGCTGACCGCTCCGTAGCCGACCAGCAGCACCGCCAGCGGGACGGCGCGGACCCCCGCCCACCGGCCGGCGAGGGCGAGGGCGAGGAAGAGCGCCAGGTGCACGAGCTTGTCGACGCCGGGCGGGGCGGCCGGCACGTCGTCGCCGGGCGCGAAGAGGACCGCGAGCGAGACGAGCACCGTGACGGCGAAGACGCCACGGGACAGCGCGCCGTGCACGCGGAGCGCGGGGTGCCGGGGCGGGACGGGCACGGACGTCAGAGCCGGTCGAGGTCGGACTCGCGGTAGGGGCCCACGACGGCCAGGCAGGTGTCGCGGCCGAGCACGTCGGCGGCGACCGCGCGGACCTGGTCCTCGTCGACGGCGGTGATCCGGTCGAGCACCTCGCGCACCGGGACGTACTCCCCGTGCGACAGCTCGCTCTTGCCCAGCCGGCTCATCCGCGACCCGGTGTCCTCCAGGCCCAGGACGGTGCCGCCGCGCAGCTGACCCCGGCCGCGGGCGACCTCCTCGGCGGTGAGCCCGTCGGCGGCCACCCGTGCCAGCTCCTCGCGGACCAGCCGGAGCACCTCCGGGACCCGCTTCTTCGCGCACCCGGCGTACACGGAGAAGGTGCCGGTGCCCGCGTAGGAGCCCAGCGAGGAGCCCACGCTGTAGACCAGCCCTCGCTTCTCGCGGATCTCCTGGAACAGCCGCGAGCTCATCCCCCCGCCGACCGCGGTCTCGAGGACCGCCGCGGCGTAGCGGCGCTCGTCGAAGCGGCTCAGCGCCAGGCCGCCGTAGAGCAGGTGGGTCTGCTCGGTGCGGCGCGACACCAGCCCGGCCGGCCGCGCCGGCCGGACCAGGTCGAGCTCCTCGCCGCGCCGCAGCGGCGCGGGGGCGGCGGGGCCGGCGAGCCGGTCGCCGAAGGCCGCCGTCACCAGGTCGAGCACCTGCTGGTGGTCCACCCGCCCGGCGGCGGTGACCACCATCGACGGGATCGCGTAGCGCGAGCGGTACCACCCGTCGACGTCGTCGCGGGTCAGGGCCTCGATGGACCCGACCGTGCCGAGGACCGAGCGGCCCAGCGCGGTGTCGCCGAAGAGCGTCTCGGCGAACAGGTCGTGCACGAGGTCGGCGGGCTCGTCGTCGCGCATGGCGATCTCCTCGAGCACCACCGTCCGCTCGGACTCGAGGTCCTCGGCGGTGTTGAGCGCGTCGGTGACGAGGTCACCGAGCAGCGCCACGGCCAGCGGGAGGTCGGTGTCGAGCACGTTCGCGTAGTAGCAGGTGTGCTCCTTGGCGGTGAACGCGTTCATCTCACCGCCGACGGCGTCCATGGCCGTCGCGATCTCCAGGGCGCTGCGGCTGCGGGTGCCCTTGAACAGCAGGTGCTCGAGGAAGTGGGAGGCGCCGGAGACGCGGGGGGTCTCGTCGCGCGAGCCCACGCCCACCCAGATGCCCAGGGTGGCCGAGTGGACGCCGGGCATCGTCTCGGTGAGCACCCGCAGCCCGCCGGGCAGCACGGTGCGCTCGACGCGGCCGCCCACCTCGTCGACGTCGAGGACGCGCGTGACACCGGCCGGGGCCGGGGCGGAGGCGAGGTCGGTCGACCCCGTCCCCACCCCGGCCCCGATCGGACCCAGGTCGGTAGCCGTGTCAGGCCTCCGCGGGCGCGTCGGCCGGGGCGGCCTGGTCACCGGAGGGGGCCGCGCCGTCACCGGCGGCGGCACCGTCGCCGTCCGCGGCCACCGGCACGAGGCTGATCTTGCCGCGGGCGTCGATGTCGGTGATCTCGACCTGCAGCTTGTCGCCGACGTTGACGACGTCCTCGACCTTGCCGATGCGCTTGCCGCCGCCCAGCTTGCTGATGTGCACCAGGCCGTCCTTGCCCGGCAGCAGCGAGACGAAGGCACCGAAGGGCGTCGTCTTGACGACGGTGCCGAGGAAGCGCTCCCCGACCTTCGGCATCTGCGGGTTGGCGATCGCGTTGATCCGGTCCACCGCGGCCTGGGCCGAGGGGCCGTCGGAGGCACCGACGTAGATCGTGCCGTCGTCCTCGATGGTGATCTCGGCGCCGGTCTCGTCCTGGATCGAGTTGATCATCTGGCCCTTGGGGCCGATGACCGCGCCGATCTTGTCGACCGGGATGCGCACCGTGGTGACCCGCGGCGCGTAGGGGCTCATCTCGTCGGGAGCGTCGATGGCCTCGTTCATCACGTCGAGGATGTGCAGCCGGGCGGCGCGGGCCTGGGTCAGCGCCTGGGCGAGCACGTCGGACGGGATGCCGTCGAGCTTGGTGTCCAGCTGCAGCGCCGTCACGAAGTCCTTGGTGCCGGCGACCTTGAAGTCCATGTCACCGAAGGCGTCCTCGGCGCCGAGGATGTCGGTCAGCGCGACGTACTCGGTCGTGCCGTCGACCTCGTCGGAGACCAGGCCCATGGCGATGCCGGCGACCGGGGCGCGCAGCGGCACACCGGCGTTGAGCAGCGACAGGGTGGAGGCGCAGACCGAGCCCATCGACGTCGAGCCGTTGGAGCCCAGCGCCTCGGAGACCTGCCGGATCGCGTAGGGGAACTCCTCGCGGTCGGGCAGCACCGGGACCAGCGCCCGCTCGGCCAGCGCGCCGTGGCCGATCTCGCGCCGCTTGGGCGAGCCGACGCGGCCGGTCTCCCCGGTGGAGTACGGCGGGAAGTTGTAGTTGTGCATGTAGCGCTTGCGCGTCACCGGCGACAGCGTGTCCAGCTGCTGCTCCATGCGGAGCATGTTCAGCGTGGTCACGCCGAGGATCTGCGTCTCGCCGCGCTCGAACAGCGCCGAGCCGTGCACCCGCGGGACGACCTCGACCTCGGCCGACAGCGGCCGGATGTCGGTGACGCCGCGGCCGTCGATGCGGACCTTGTCGCGCAGGATCCGCTGCCGGACGACCTTCTTGGTGACGGCGCGGAAGGCGGCCGAGACCTCCTTCTCGCGGCCGGCGAACTGCTCGGCGAGCGAGGCCAGGACCTCGTCCTTGAGGGCGTCGGTGGCGTCGTTGCGCTCGGTCTTGCCGGCGATCGACTGCGCCTGGGTGAGCCGGTCCAGGGCGGCGGACTCGACGGCGGCGTAGACGTCGTCGGAGTAGTCGAGGAAGCGCGGGAACTCGGCGACCGGCTTGGCCGCCTTCTCCGCCAGCGCCGACTGGGCCTCGCACAGCGCCCGGATGAACGGCTTGGCGGCCTCGAGGCCCTGCGCCACGACCTCCTCGGTCGGGGCGGTGGCGCCCCCGGAGACCAGCTGGATCGTCTTCTCGGTGGCCTCGGCCTCGACCATCATGATCGCGACGTCGCCGTCGGGCAGGAGGCGGCCGGCCACGACCATGTCGAAGACGGCGTCCTCGAGCTCGGCGTGGGTGGGGAAGCCGATCCACTGGCCGTTGACCAGCGCGACGCGGGTGCCGCCGACCGGACCGGAGAACGGCAGGCCCGACAGCTGGGTGGAGGCCGAGGCGCCGTTGATGGCCAGCACGTCGTAGAGGTGCTGGGGGTCCAGCGCCAGCACGGTGATGACCACCTGGACCTCGTTGCGCAGGCCCTTGGCGAAGGTCGGGCGCAGCGGGCGGTCGATGAGGCGGCAGGTGAGGATCGCGTCCTCGCTGGGCCGGCCCTCGCGGCGGAAGAACGAGCCGGGGATGCGCCCGGCGGCGTACATGCGCTCCTCGACGTCGACCGTCAGCGGGAAGAAGTCGAAGTGCTCCTTGGGCTGCTTGCCCGCCGTGGTGGCCGACAGCAGCATGCTGTCGCCCATGGTGACGACGACCGAGCCGGCGGCCTGCTTGGCCAGCCGGCCGGTCTCGAAGGTGACGCTGCGGCTGCCGTAGCTGCCGTTGTCGATGACCGCGGTGGCGGTGGTGACCCCGTCCTCGGGGTCGTACTCGGCAGCCACGCCGTTGGTGGTCTGGCTGCCCTGGGTGGTGGGTGCGGACACGGTGTCCTCTTCCTACGTCGCATGCGGCGACGTCCTCTTCGTGGCGTCTCGCGCCGGACTGCTCCGGGATGACCGGTCTTCGATCGAAGCCCGCGGGGGTCCTTCCCCCTCCCGTGGAGGGGCATGCCCGGGGGCCACCACCGAGGACCGACCAGCGTCGGGCCGCACGGCGGGCGCCGTGGTCCCGTGGGGCGGGTGCCCCACGAGAGAGGGGACCGTCCCGGTGGGACGGTCCCCTCTGGGGTCAGCGGCGCAGACCGAGCCGCTCGATGAGCGAGCGGTAGCGGGTGATGTCGGTCTTCGCCAGGTAGTTCAGCAGCCGCCGGCGGCGGCCGACCAGCAGGAGCAGGCCCCGCCGGCTGTGGTGGTCGTGCTTGTGCTGCTTGAGGTGCTCGGTCAGGTCGCTGATCCGGCGGGTGAGCATCGCGACCTGGACCTCGGGCGAGCCCGTGTCCCTCTCGACCGTGGCGTACTCGGTCATGATCTGCTGCTTCGTGGCGCTGTCGAGCGGCATGGGCGGGCCTCCTGGCCTGGGTCACGTGTGGCCCCCGGTCTGGGTCACGGGGGCAGGTCGCACACTCGTCGGGCGGTGCCCGACCCCTCCGAGGCTACCAGCGCCGCCGGGGGCGACCCCCGCGGCGATCACCCGGCGGGGGGCAGCCCCAGCACGGTGCGGGTGCGGGCGACGTCGTCGGCCATCGCGGCGACGAGGGCGTCGACACCGGCGAAGGAGGTCATCGGCCGCAGCCGCGAGACGAACTCGACGCCGACGTGCTCGCCGTAGAGGTCGCCGGCGAAGTCGAGCACGTACGCCTCGACGGTCCGCCGCGAGCCGTGGAACGTCGGGTTGGTCCCGACCGAGATCGCCGCCGGGGCGCTGTCGCGCGTGGAGCCGTCCGGGGCGCGGGTCACCAGCGCGCCGGCGTACACGCCGTCGGCCGGGATCGCGGTGAACGGCGGGCTCTCGACGTTCGCCGTCGGGTAGCCCAGCTCCCGGCCGCGCCGGTCGCCGCGGACGACGACGCCGTCGACCCGGTGCGGGCGGCCCAGCGCCCGCGCCGCGCTCTCCATGTCCCCCGCCGCGACGCAGGCGCGGATGTAGGTGGAGGAGATGGTGACCGCGCCGTCGGCCGAGTCGTCGCCGGCCAGCGGGATCCCCTCGACGGCGAAGCCGAACCGGCGGCCCTCCTGCGCGAGGGTCGTCACGTCGCCGGCCGCCCGGTGCCCGTAGGTGAAGTTCTCCCCGACGACGACGGCGGCGGCGTGCAGGTCCTCGACGAGCACGCCGTGGGCGAACTCCTCGGGCGTGAGCCGGCTGAACTCCGGGGTGAAGGGGATGACGCACATGGCGTCGACGCCCAGCCCGGCGACCAGCTCGGCCTTGCGGTCCAGCGAGGTCAGGATCGCCGGGTGCGAGCCGGGGCGGACCACCTCGGTCGGGTGCGGGTCGAAGGTGACCAGCACACAGGGCCGGTGCATCGCCCGGGCCCGGGCGACGGCGGTGCCGACGAGCTGCTGGTGGCCGCGGTGGACGCCGTCGTACATGCCGACGGTGACCACCGTGCGCCCGAGGTCGGCCGGGGTGGCCGCCAGCCCGCGCCAGCGCCGCACGCGCCGTCCTCCTGGGGGTCCGCCGGGTCGCTCAGGCGACCCGGTGCAGCCAGCCGTGGGTGTCGGGCACCCGGCCGTGCTGGATGTCGAGCAGGTGCTCCCGCAGGCTCATCGTGACCGGGCCGGGGGTGCCGTCGCCGACGGTGAAGTCGCCGGTGCGGGCCCGCACCTCGCCGACCGGCGTGATGACGGCGGCGGTGCCGCAGGCGAAGGTCTCGGTGACCGAGCCGTCGGCGACGCCGGCGCGCCACTCGTCGACGCTGAAGCGCCGCTCGGTGACCCGCATGCCGCGCTCGCGGGCGAGGGTGATCAGCGAGTCGCGGGTGATGCCGGGCAGCAGGGTGCCGGTGAGCTCGGGGGTGACCAGCTCGGCGTCGTCGCCGGAGCCGAGGACGAAGAACAGGTTCATCCCGCCCATCTCCTCGACGTAGCGCTTCTCGGTCGCGTCGAGCCAGACCACCTGGTCGCAGCCGGCGGCGATCGCCTGCTCCTGGGCCAGCAGGCTCGCGGCGTAGTTCCCGGCGCACTTGACGTCGCCGGTGCCGCCGGGCGCGGCGCGGATGTAGTCCTCCGACAGGTACACCGACACCGGCTGGACCCCGCGCGGGAAGTACGCGCCGGCCGGGCTGGCGATGACCAGGAAGAGGTACTCGTTGGCCGGCCGCACCCCGAGGAAGGGCTCGGTGGCCAGCTGGTAGGGCCGCAGGTAGAGCGTCTGGTCGGGGCCGGTGGGCACCCAGTCGCGGTCGGAGTCGACGAGCGCGTCGACGGCGGCGAGGAACGCCTCCTCGGGCACCGGCGGCATGGCCAGCCGGCGGGCACTGCGGGCGAAGCGGGCGGCGTTGGCCTCGGGCCGGAAGGTGGCCACGCTGCCGTCGGGCTGGGCGTAGGCCTTGAGCCCCTCGAAGATCGACTGCGCGTAGTGCAGCGCGGCGGTGGCGGGGTCGACCTGCAGCGGCGCGTACGGCGTCAGCCGCGCGTCGTGCCAGCCGCGGCCGGCGGTGTAGCGGGCCACGAACATCGAGTCGGTGAAGTGGCGGCCGAAGCCGGGGTCGGCGAGCACCGCCTCGCGCGCGGCGACCGGGCGGCGGGCGACGTCCTCCACGGTCACCGGCACGCCCTCGGTGAAGACCCGGGTGGAGGTGCGGCTGTCGGCGAGCGTGTCGGTCATGTCTCCCACCTGCGTGAGCTCGTGCTGGAACCGGGCCGGCGGACGTCCGGCCCCGGCTCACAGTAGCGCCGGGCCCCGCGGCGGCCGGGCGCCGACCGCCGCGGGCTTCAGGGCCGGTCGGGCGCCGAGCTCTCGATGACCTCGTAGGACCACAGGTGGTGGGAGTCGCTGGCCGCCGGGGCGAGCTCGTCGCCGCCGCCGTCGTGGGCGCGGGCGAAGTCCTGGCCGTCCTCCCACGCCCGGTAGGCCTCCTCGCTCTCCCAGCGGGTGTAGACCAGGTACTGGTCGGTGCCCTCCAGGGGGCGCAGCAGCTCGAACCACTCGAAGCCCGGGGTCCTCTCCACGGCGCCGCCCCGGCCGCGGAAGCGCTCCTCGAAGCGCTCCTGGGCGTGGTGCGGCACGGTGATCGCGTTGATCTTCACGACGCTCATGCGCTCCCCTTGCCCGTCCCCGCCCCCCGGCTAACCGCAGCGGGGACCGCGCCGCCGGGTGAGGATGGCGCGGTGACCCAGGACAAGCGGCCCGGCGTGCTGTTCGACGTCGACGGGACCCTGCTCGACACCAACTACCTGCAGGTCCTCGCCTGGTGGCAGGCGTTCCGCGACACCGGGCACGAGGACGTGTCGATGGCCGACTGCCACCGCGCGATCGGCATCGCCAGCGAGCAGCTGGTCACGCACCTGCTCGGCGACGACGGGGCCGCCGACGCCGAGGAGGTGTCGGAGGCCAAGAACCGCCGCTACGAGCCGCTGCGGGAGCTGGTGACGCCCTTCCCCCGCGTCGACGACCTGCTGGCCGCCTGCCGGGACCGCGGCCTGGCGGTGGTGCTGGCCACCAGCGGCAAGGACTCCGACCTGGAGTGGATGGTCCCGGCGATCGGCGGGGAGGACGTCGTCGACGGGTCCACGACGTCGGCCGACGTCGAGTCGGCCAAACCCGCGCCGGACCTGCTGCAGACCGCCGCCGGGCAGCACGGCCTCGACCCGGCGCGCACGGTCACGGTCGGCGACACCGTCTGGGACGTGCGGGCGGCGAAGGACGCCGGCTTCCCCTGCATCGCGCTCACCTGCGGCGGCATCTCCCGGGCGGAGCTGGTCGAGGAGGGGGCCGACGAGGTCTACGACACCCCGGCCGACCTGCTCGCCCACCTGGACGAGTCGCTGATCGGGAAGCTGACCGGGGACTGACGGAGGGCCCCCGCGCGGGAGCCGTCCCCGGACCTCACGCGGGGAAGCCGACCGTGACCCGGGCGGTCGAGCCGGCGTCCTCGACCAGCGCCACCAGCCGGCCGGCGGGGTCGACGGCGGCCACCAGCCCCGGGCGGCCGGTCGCGGGCACCCGCTGCCCGTAGCCGAGGGCGCGCGCCTCGTCGTCGGTGAGCCGGCGCTCGGGGAAGACCGCGGTGGCGGCGTCGGGGAGGCCGAGCACGCCCGGCCCGCCGCCGGCGGCCAGCGCGGCCGCGGCCTCCTCGACCGGCGCGGCCTGCGCCGTGGTGAACGGGCCCGACGCGGTGCGGCGCAGCGCGGTGAGGTGGCCGCCGACGCCGAGCGCGGCCCCGGCGTCGCGGGCGATGGCCCGCACGTAGGTGCCCGCGGTGCAGGCCACGGTGACCTCGACGTCGACCAGGTCGGGCGTGGGCCGGGTGAGGCGGTGCACGTCGATGCGGTGCACGGTGACCGGGCGCGGCTCGAGCACCACCTCCTCGCCGGCCCGCACCCGGTCGTAGGAGCGGCGGCCGCCGACCTTGACCGCGCTCACCGAGGAGGGCACCTGCTGCAGGGCGCCGGTCTGGGCGGCGAGCGCGGCGCGGACGGCGTCGTCGTCGAGGGCGGCGGCCGAGGTGGTGGTGAGCACCTCCCCCTCGCGGTCGTCGGTGACCGTCGTCTGCCCGAACCGCACGGTCGCGTCGTAGACCTTGTCCGAGCCGGCGAGGTGGCCCAGCAGCCGTGTGGCGGTCCCGACGCCGAGCACCAGCAGCCCGGTGGCCATGGGGTCGAGGGTGCCGGCGTGGCCGACCCGGCGGACCGAGAGCACCCGCCGGGCGCGGGCGACGACGTCGTGCGAGGTCATCCCGGCGGGTTTGTCGACGAGCAGGACGCCGGGGGTCACGTCGGCGTCGGCGGCGCGGCGGCGGCTCACCTCGGGGTCCCCGCGAAGACGTGGAGCGCCAGCGGAGCGTCTTCGCGGGGTGAGCTCATGTCCCCACCGTCGCAGGTGCCGAGAGCCACCGGTCCCCCGCCACCCGGACCAGGACCGCGACCAGCCGCAGCGCGATGAACGCCGTCAGCCCGGTCCACACGCCGGCCAGGCCCCAGCCGAGGGGGCCGGACAGCAGCGACAGCGGGAGGAACCCGACCAGCGCGGCCCCGACGGTGACGGTGCGCAGGTAGGCGACGTCGCCGGCGCCCATGAGGACGCCGTCGAGGGCGAACACGACGCCGGCCAGCGGCTGGAACCCGGCGAGGAACCACCAGACCAGCTCGGCCTGCGCGCGCACCGCGGGGTCGCCGGTGAACAGCGGGACGAGCAGCTCCCGGCCGGCCAGCAGGAGGGCGGCGACGAGGACGCCGGTGCCCAGGCCCCACAGCGTCACCCGCCGGGCGACGGCGCGGGCCTCGCCGGGGCGCCCGGCGCCGAGGGCGTGCCCGACCAGCGTCTGCGCGGCGATGGCGTAGGCGTCGAGGACCAGCGCGAGGAAGAGGAACAGCTGCAGGGCGATCTGGTGGGCGCCGAGCTGGGCCTGCCCGGCGCGGGCGGCGACGCCGGCCGCGACGAGGAAGGCCAGCTGCAGCACGGTGGCCCGCAGCAGCAGGTCGCGGCCCAGGACCAGCTGGGCCCGGACGGCGGCCGGCCGGAACCGCCGGTCGGCACCCTCGCGCAGCAGCGCCCGCACGAACAGCGCCGCCGTCAGCGACTGGCCGGCGACGTTGGCCACCGCCGACCCCGGCAGCCCCAGCCCGGCGGGGTGCACGAGCAGCGGGCACAGCACCAGGCTGAGCAGGCTGCCGGCCAGCACGAAGCGCACCGGCCGACGCAGGTCCTGCACCCCGCGCAGCCAGCCGTTGCCGGCCAGGGACACCAGCAGCAGCGGCGCGCCGCAGCCGGCGATGCGCAGCCACTGCTCCCCCGCGGCGGCCACCTCGCCGGGCCCGCCGGCCAGCGCGCGGGTCAGCGGCCCGGCGAGGACCTGGAAGAGCACGACGACGGCGGCGCCGAGCAGCAGCGCCAGCCAGGTGGCCTGCACGCCCTCGGCGACGGCGCCGGCGCGGTCCCCCGCCCCGGCGCGACGGGCGGCGCGGGCGGTGGTGCCGTAGGCGAGGAAGTTGAGCAGCGCCGCGGCCCAGGCCAGCAGCCCGCCGCCGACGGCGAGCCCGCCCAGCGCCACGGTGCCCAGGTTGCCGACGACGGCCGTGTCGACGAGCAGGTACAGCGGCTCGGCCGCCAGCACCACCAGTGCCGGCGCCGCCAGCGCGAGGACCGAGGGCCGGCGCGCGGTCACGCCCCGAGCTGCGCGCGCAGTGCCGCGATCGAGCCCCCGAGGTCCAGCCGCGAGGTGTAGCCGGCCGCGGCCCGGTGCCCGCCCCCGCCCAGCGCCATCGCGACGCGCGCGACGTCGGTGCCCCCGCGGGAGCGCAGCGACACCGACCACGTGCCGTCGTCCTGGCCCTTGAGCACGCAGGCGACGTCGGCCTCCGCGGTCGTGCGCACGACGTCGACCAGCGCC
The DNA here is from genome assembly GCF_054049915.1 of Geodermatophilus sp. SYSU D00766. Classification (NCBI taxonomy): domain Bacteria; kingdom Bacillati; phylum Actinomycetota; class Actinomycetes; order Geodermatophilales; family Geodermatophilaceae; genus Geodermatophilus; species Geodermatophilus sp. SYSU D00766. The sequence continues at coordinate 109,755 of NZ_JBJGYI010000010.1, read as the reverse complement.
TCCAGCTGCTCGCCGGGCAGGCCGTGCTCGGCCGCCTCCGCGCTGCTGGACCAGGTCCACACCAGGCCGCCGCCGACCTCGCGCTCGAGCACCGCGCGGCCGGTCACCGCCGAGAGCAGCCGCAGCCAGCCGAAGGGGGCGGTGTCGAACAGCCGACGGCTGATCGCCGCGTGGTCGATGCCGGTGGCCAGCAGCCGGGCGGCCAGCGCGTGCGTCTCCGGGCGGGTGCTGCCGAAGCGGAAGGAGCCGGTGTCGGCGGCCAGGCCGGCGTAGAGCAGCGTCGCGAGCTGGGCGTCGAGGTCGACGCCGAGCGCGTCGAGCAGGCCGGCGACCAGGACGACGGTCGCCGGTGCCGCCGGGTCGACCAGCCGCACGTCGCCGAAGCCGGGGTTGCTGGCGTGGTGGTCGAGCACCACGGAGGTCCCGGCCCGCTCCAGCAGCGGCGCGAGCTCGCCGAGCCGGGCCGGGGAGGCGGCGTCGAGGCTGACGAAGACGTCCGGGACGGGGTCGACGGCCGTGGACGGCAGCAGCCCCTCGGCGCCCGGCAGCCAGCCCAGGGAGGCCGGCAGCGCGTGCCGGCCCGGGAAGGTCGGGACCACGCGCGCGCCGCGCCGGCGCAGCCCCTCGGCGAGGGCGAGGGTGCTACCCAGCGCGTCGGCGTCGGGCTGCACGTGCCCGGAGAGCACGACGGTCGCCCCGGTGTCGGCGGCCGCGGCCAGCACCGCCTCCGGGGTGCCGACCGCCGGGTGCGTGGGGGTGGCGGTCACGCGCTCAGGCGTCCGGGCCGGGGTCGGCGACCGGGGCGGCGTCGGTGTCCTCGGTGACCAGGCCGCCGCCGGGGGGCAGCGGGGGGCCGCCGTCGTCGGGCTCGTCCTCGGCGATGCTGGGGACCGCGCCGATCTGCCCGGTGCGGCCGCCGTCGGTGGGGTCGCCGGCGTCGGGCTGGGCGCGCCCGCCGAGCTCCGAGCGGCCCAGGCCCTCGTCGGGCAGGTGCGGATCGGGGTCGTTCTCGCTCACGAGGCGTTCCTGCTCTGCTCGGGCGGGACCTCGCCGGCCTCGGCGCTCTCGGCGTCGGGGGCCTCGGCACCGGCGGTCTCGTCGTCGGCCTCGGGGTGCCGGTAGGGGTCGGCGTCCCCCGCGTAGGTGGCGTGCTCGCGCAGCCGGGCCAGCTCGGCGTCGGCGTGCCGGACCCGCTCGAGTGCCTCGTCGAGCTCCCGGGCGGTGTCGGGCACGTGGTCGGCGACGAAGGCCAGCGTCGGCACGAACTTGATGCCGGTCTGCCGGCCGACGGTGGAGCGCAGCACGCCGGTGGCGCTGGCGAGGGCACGCGCGGAGTCGGCGGCCTGGGTCGCGTCGCCGTACACGGTGTAGAAGACGGTGGCCTCGCGCAGGTCGCTGGTGACCCGGGCGTCGGTCACCGTGACCATGCCCAGCCGCGGGTCCTTGATCTGCGACTCGATGGCCGACGAGACGATCTGGCGGATGCGCACCGCGAGCTTGCGGGCGCGGGCGGGATCGGCCACGGCGGACCTCCGGGGATCGGGGGCGCGCGGAGGCGCGCCCTGGTCGGGCAGGGGTGGGCGGGGGCGGCTAGTCGTCGGTGTCGGAGAACAGCTGCCGGTGCGTCGACAGCAGGGTCACCTCCGGCCGCTCGGCCAGCAACCGCTCGCAGGCGTCGAGGACGTCGGTCACCTGACCGGCGTCCCCCGCGACCGTGGCGACGCCGACCTGCACGCGCCGGTGCAGGTCGACGTCGCCCACCTCGGCCGCGGCCACGGCGAAGCGGCGCCGCAGCTCGGCCACGATCGGCCGGACCAGGGCGCGCTTGCCCTTGAGCGAGTGGACGTCGCCCAGCAGCAGGTCGGCGGTCAGCGACCCGGTGAACACCAGGTGCTCCTCCCTCACTGCTGCCGGGCGACGTCCCCGTGCGTCAGGCGCGCGGCTTCTCGCGGACCTCGAAGGTCTCGATGACGTCCTCGACCTTGATGTCGTTGAACGACCCCAGGCCGATGCCGCACTCGTAGCCCTCGCGGACCTCGGTGACGTCGTCCTTGAACCGGCGCAGCGACTCGACGGTGAGGTTGTCGGCGACGACGACCCCGTCACGGACCAGCCGGGCCTTGGAGTTCCGGTTGATCGTGCCGCTGCGGACGATGGAGCCCGCGACGTTGCCGATGCGCGGCACGCGGAAGACCTCGCGGACCTCGGCGGTGCCGAGCGCGACCTCCTCGTACTCCGGCTTGAGCATGCCCTTGAGGGCCGCCTCGATCTCCTCGATCGCCTGGTAGATGACCGAGTAGTACCGGACGTCGATGCCCTCGCGGTTGGCGAGCTCGGTGGCCTGGCCCTCGGCCCGGACGTTGAAGCCCAGGACGATGACGTCGTCGGCCAGCGCCAGGTCGATGTCGCTCTTGGTGATCGACCCGACGCCGCGGTGGATGACCCGCAGCGAGACGTCGTCGCTCACCTCGATCTTCATCAGCGCCTCCTCGAGCGCCTCCACGGTGCCCGAGTTGTCGCCCTTGATGATCAGGTTGAGCTGGCGGTTCTCCTTGAGCGCGGCGTCGAGGTCCTCGAGGCTGATCCGCTTGCGCATCGAGGCGTTCTGCGCGTTGCGGATGCGGGCCTGCCGCCGGTCGGCGATCTGCCGGGCGACGCGGTCCTCCTCGACGACGAGGAAGGTGTCACCGGCACGCGGCACCGAGGTGAGGCCGACGACCTGCACGGGGCGGGCCGGCGAGGCCTCCTTCAGCTTGTTGCCGTACTCGTCGAGCAGCGACCGGACGCGGCCGTAGGCGTCGCCGGCCACGATCGAGTCGCCGACGCGCAGCGTGCCGCGCTGGACGAGCACCGTGGCGACGGGGCCGCGGCCCTTGTCCAGCTTGCCCTCGATGACCACGCCCTGCGGGTCCTGCTCGGCGTTGGCGCGCAGGTCCAGCGAGGCGTCGGCGGTCAGCAGGATCGCCGCGAGCAGGTCGTCGATGCCCTGCCGGGTGGTCGCGGAGACGTCGACGAACATCGTGTCGCCGCCGTACTCCTCGGCCACCAGGCCGTACTCGGTGAGCTGCTGGCGGATCTTGGCGGGGTTGGCCCCCTCCTTGTCCACCTTGTTGACCGCGACCACGATCGGCACCGCGGCGGCCTGGGCGTGGTTGAGCGCCTCGACCGTCTGCGGCATGACGCCGTCGTCGGCGGCCACGACCAGGACGACGATGTCGGTCACCTTCGCCCCACGGGCACGCATCGCGGTGAACGACTCGTGACCCGGGGTGTCGATGAAGGTGATCGGGCGCTCCTCGCCCTCCAGCTCGGTGAGCACCTGGTAGGCGCCGATGTGCTGGGTGATGCCGCCGGCCTCCCGCGCCACCACGTTGGTGTTGCGGACGGCGTCGAGCAGCTTGGTCTTGCCGTGGTCGACGTGACCCATGACGGTGACGACCGGCGGACGGGCCACCCAGTCGTCCTCGTCGCCCTCGTCGCCGAAGGTGAGGTCGAAGGTCTCGAGGAGCTCGCGGTCCTCGTCCTCCGGCGAGACGACCTGGATGTCCCAGCCGATCTCGGCACCGAGCAGCTGCAGGGTGTCCTCGTTGACCGACTGCGTCGCGGTGACCATCTCGCCCAGGTGGAACAGGGCGGTCACCAGCGCCGCCGGCTGGGCGCCGATGCGCTCGGCCAGGTCGGTCAGCGACGCGCCGCGGGGCAGGCGGACGACCTGCCCGTTGCCGCGGGGCAGGCTGACGCCGCCCATGCTGGGCGCCGCCATCTGGTCGAACTCCTGGCGCCGCTGCTTCTTGCTCTTGCGCCCGCGGACGGGACCGCGCCCGCCCGGACGGCCGAAGGCACCCGCGGTGCCGGCACCGGAGCCACCGCGGCCACGGCCGCGACCGCCACCGCCGCTGCGGAACCCGCCGGCCGGCGCGCCGCCGCCGCCACCGGGGCCACCGCCACCGGGACGGAAGCCACCGCCACCACCCGGGGCACCCGGGCGGCCACGGCCGCCGGGACCACCGGGACCACCGCCGGGACGGCCGGCACCGGCCGGACGCGGCGGCATCATGCCCGGCGAGGGCCGGGGCGGCATCATGCCCGGGTTGGGCCGGGGACCACCCGGACCGGCCGCGGGACGCGGGCCACCGGCACCGGGACCCGGACGCGGGCCACCGGGACGGGGACCACCGGCGCCGGGCGCGGGGCGCGGACCGCCGGCACCGGGACCCGGACGCGGGCCACCGGCCGCCGGACCCGGGCGCGGGCCGGCCGCGGCCGGACGCGGCGCGCTGCTGAAGGGGTTGTTGCCCGGCCGCGGAGCCGGGCGGGGACCCGGACGCGGACCGGCACCCGGGGCGCCCGGAGCGGCGGCGGGACCGCCGGGACGGGGAGCGCCGGGAGCCGCCGGACGCGGGGCGGCCGGACGGGCCGGACCGGGGACGGGGCCACCGGCCGGACGCTGCGCCGGCGCACCCGGACGCGGGGCGCCGGGAGCCGCCGGACGCGGACCCTGCGGCGCGGCCGGCTGCTGCACCGGAGCACTGGCCGCCGGAGCGCTGGCCGCCGGGGCGCTGGCGGCCGGCGCCTGGGGCGCGACCGGTCGCGGACCGGGGGTCGGGGCACCGGGACGCGGCGCACCCGGGCGCGGGCCCGGGGTCTGGCCGACCGACGGAGCGGGCGCCGCCGGAGCGGCGGGCGCCTGCGCGGCGGGCTGCGGCGCGGACGGGCGCGGGGCGGCCGGGCGGGCCGCGGGAGCCGCGCTCCCGTTGCCGCCGTTGCCGCCGTTGCCACCGCCGGTCGCGGCGCCGAGGGCCTCCCGCAGCCGCCGGGCCACGGGGGCCTCGACGGTGGAGGAGGCGGACTTCACGAACTCGCCCTGCTCCTTGAGCTTGGCGAGCACGGTCTTGCTGTCGACCCCGAACTCCTTGGCGAGTTCGTGGACGCGGGCTTTGCCTGGCACGGATCTCCTCTGGTGAGGCCGGCGGCTCGCCCGCGCGACCTCGTCGTCAGTGGTGCATGGTCTGGCTTGTCATCGTGGGGACTTCACGGCTGACTCATCCGACGACGTCCTGCTCTCGACGTGCGGACCGGCCGGGTGCCGGTCCGTCTGGGGTGCGGTCTGTCGTTCGTTCGGTGTCGCCCGTCCCGGGTCGTGGTCCCCCTGCGCCGCGGCGCCGAGGACGTGGGCCCGGAGCGGACCGGCCTCCACCGCGGCGCCGCCTCCGGGGAGGCGCAGCGCCCGGGGGAAGGCCCGGCGTCGCTCCGCTGCGTGCAGGCACTCCGGGGTGGGGTGCAGGGACGCTCCCCGGCCGGGGAGCCTCCTCCGCGGATCGGGCACGAGGGTCCCGGACCGGTGGACGACACGCAGCAGGTCGGTGACCGGAGCGCGCTTCCGGCAGCCCACACAGGTGCGCACCGGGATCGACGTTTCGGCCACCCGTCATCCTAGCGCGCGGCGGGCCCCCGTTGTTCCGGGCGCCGGGCACCGGGGCGCAGGCCCCCTCCGCCGGGGGACGGACGGCCGCCGGCGGCGCCGGCGCGCACCGGCGGCGGACCCGAGCGCAGCGGCGGGCGCCCCACCCCGGGCGAGGGCGTCGCGTCGTCGGCCTGGGCGTCGCTGCGGATGTCGATGCGGCAGCCGGTCAGCCGGGCGGCCAGGCGGGCGTTCTGCCCCTCCTTGCCGATGGCCAGTGACAGCTGGTAGTCGGGGACGACGACGCGCACCGCCTTGGCCTTGGGGTCGACCAGCGTCGCGCTGTTCACCCGGGCCGGGCTCAGCGCCGAGGCGACGAAGGTGGCCGGGTCGTCGGACCAGTCGACGATGTCGATCTTCTCGCCGTGCAGCTCGCTCATGACGTTGCGCACCCGCTGGCCCATCGGCCCGATGCAGGCGCCCTTGGCGTTGAGGCCGGGCACGGAGGTGCGGACGGCGATCTTCGAGCGGTGCCCGGCCTCGCGGGCGACGGCGACGATCTCGACGCTGCCGTCGGCGATCTCGGGGACCTCGAGCGCGAACAGCTTGCGCACCAGGTTCGGGTGGGTGCGCGAGACGGTCACCTGGGGGCCGCGGTAGGTGCGCGACACCGACACGACGTAGGCGCGCAGCCGGCTGCCGTGCGGGTAGCGCTCGCCGGGCACCTGCTCGGCGGCCGGGAGCACCGCCTCGACCTTGCCGATGTCGACCAGGACCGAGCCCTGGGCGTTGCGGCGGGCGTCGGCCTGGACGACGCCGCTGACGATGTCGCCCTCCTTGCCCGCGTACTCCCCGAAGGTCTGCTCGTGCTCGGCGTCGCGCAGCCGCTGGACGATCACCTGCTTGGCGGTGCTGGCCGCGATCCGGCCGAAGTCGGAGGGGGTGTCGTCCCACTCGCGCACGACCTCGCCGTCGGCGCCGAGCTCCTGGGCGAGCACCGCGACCTCGCCGCTCTTGCGGTCCACGTGCACCCGCACGTGCTTGGCGGCGCCGTCGGCGTGCCGGTAGGCGGTCACCAGCGCCGTCTCGATGGCCTCGATGACCGTGTCGGCGGGGATGCCCTTCTCCCGCTCGACCGCCTTGAGGGCGGTCACGTCGATGTTCACTGTCCTCCTCCGTCGTCGCCCTCGTCGTCGTCCGCCGGGTCGTCGTGCAGGTCGTCGTCGTGCAGGTCCTCGTCCGCCGGGTCGTCGAGCAGGTCCTCGTCGTGCAGGTCCTCGTCGTGGGCGGCGCCGTCGTCGCGGGTGGGGCGGCCGAACTCGACCTGCACCCGGCCGGCGCCCAGCTGCGCCCACGGCACCTGCCGCGGGGTGGGCGGCTTGCGCTTGGCGCCGGGCTTGCCCGGCTTCTCGACGGCGAGGGTGACCCCGGCGTCGTCGACGGCGGTGACCCGCCCGGTCACCTGCTCGGCGGCGCCGGCCGGGCCGACGGTGACCGCGACCAGCCGGCCGGTGTTGCGCCGCCAGTGCCGCGGCTCGGTCAGCGGCCGGTCGACGCCGGGGCTGGTCACCTCGAGCACGTAGGGGGCGCGGCCGAGCTCGCCGTCCTCGCGGTCGAGCACGGCGGAGACGGCCCGGCTGACCTCGGCGACGTCGTCGAGGGACACGCCCTCGTCGCGGTCGACGACGACCCGGACGACGCTGCGCCGGCCGGCGGGGGTGACCACCAGCTCCTCGAGGTCGTACCCGGCGGCGGTGACGACCGGCTCGATCCAGCCGGCGAGCCTCGTCGCGGCCGGGTCCTGCTGACGCGTGGCGGACACGGGCTCCCTCCCCTCTGCACCGGTCGGAGCTCGTGCTCGGCGGACCGCACTCCCCGGGCACCGCGGCTCGGCGGCGCGCACGCGCGGCCGCTGACGGCGACGTACCCGGGAGGGAGTCAGGCTACCGCTCCCCCGCGGCACCGGTCCCGGCCGCTCCGGGGCGGGACACCGCGACGGCCGACCCGCCCGTCGCTGTCGGCGACGCGACCGGGCGCCTGGGAGGATGGCCGCGATGTCGACCTCCTCCCCCGCCGGGTTCTCCCGGCGCCGGCTGCTGGCCGGCGCCACCGGGCTGGCGCTGCTGGCGGCCGGGTGCACCTCCGGCGAGGACGGCGGCGGCTCCGCCGGCGAGGCCGCGCGGTCCGCCGAGCAGGACGACCGGCTGGCCGGCCAGGTGCCCGTGCAGGAGGCGGTGGTGGCCGCCTACGACGCCGCCGTGGCCGCCGACCCGGCGCTCGGCGGCCGGGTGACTCCCCTCGCCGCGCAGGCGCGCGAGCAGCTCGACCGGCTGCGGGAGGCGGCACCCACCGCGACCGCCCCGCCGACGGCGCCCGCGCCCGCGCCCCCGGCCGGTGCGGACCCGCTGGGCTGGCTGCGCGAGCAGGTCGCCGCCGCCGCGGCCTCCCACGCCGACGCGTGCCTGGACGCCTCGGGCGCGCGGGCGGCGCTGCTGGGGTCGGTGGCGGCCGGCCTGCGCGGTCACGAGGCCGCGCTGGTGTGAGGGCTGCTCTGGTGAGGAGGCACCGACGTGACCGCTGACGGGACGGAGACCGGCGGGGAGGACCGCGCCCTGCGGGAGGCCCTGGCCGCCGAGCACGCGGCGGTGTGGGGCCACGGCGTCGTCGGCGCGGCGCTGCCGCCGGCGGGGCGCGCGCCGGCGGTGGACGGGGAGCAGGCCCACCGCGACGTCCGCGACCGGCTGGCCGCGCTGCTCGACGAGCGCGACGCCGACCCGGTGCCGGCCGAGGCGGGCTACGAGCTGCCCTTCCCGGTGCTGTCGCCGGTCGACGCCGCCGCGCTCGGCGCCGTCCTCGAGGAGGGCGTCTCGGCGAGCTGGGTGGCGCTGCTCGACGCCGCGGAGGACACCGGCGTCCGCCGGCTGGCCCTCGACGCGCTCGTGGCCGCGGAGGTCCGCGCCGTCGCCTGGCGCGCCGCGGCCGGCCGGCCGGAGACCACCGCGGCGCTGCCAGGAATCTCCTAGCCCAGGGCGCCGAGGAAGGCGTCAGTGACGGCGACGGCGGTGCTGCTGGACTGCCCGCCCTCGACCAGCACCGCGAACGCGACGTCGCCCTGCGGGCCGGCGAGCTGGTAGCCCACGAACCAGCCGTGCGCGTCGGGCGGGGTGTTGCTGCCGAACTCCGCGGTGCCGGTCTTCCCGTACACCTCGCCGCGGTCGGCGAGCTCCCGCGCGGTGCCGCTGAGGACCACCTGGCGCATCAGCGGCCGGAGCTGGTCGAGCACCGCCGGGGCCGGGCCGGCCGGGGCGGGACCGGCCGGCTCGGCGCCCACCACCTCGACGGGGACGGCCGGGGTCCCGGCCGCGACACCGGCGGCCACCAGCGCCATCTGGACCGGGCTCATCAGCACCTGGCCCTGGCCGATGGCGTCGGCCGCCCTGGTCGTGCCGGTGGAGTCCGACGGGACGCTGCCGGAGAACAGCTCGACGGGGAGCTGCCAGTCGCTGCCGACGCCGTAGGAGGCGGCCGCGGCGGCCAGCGCGTCGTCGGGCAGCTGCAGGGCGGTCTCGATGAAGGTCGTGTTGCAGGACTGGGCGAAGGCCTCGGTGAACGGCACGGTGCCGAGGTCGAACTGGTCCTGGTTCTCGAACTCCCGGCCGTCGACGACCGTCGTCCCCGGGCACGGGACCGGGGTGTCGGGGGTCACCGTGCCGGCCGACAGCAGCGCCGTCGCGGTGATCGTCTTCATGCTCGAGCCGGGCGGGTACTGCCCGGTCAGCGCGTTGCCGGCCGCGGCGGCCTCGTTGGAGGAGACGGCGAGCAGCTCGCCGGTGCCCGGCCGCACGACGACCAGGTGGGTGGGCAGCGGCTGGGTGGCGACGGCGCCGTCGGCGGCCTCCTGCAGCGCGCGGACGATCGGCGTCTGCAGCGGGCTGCCGGGCACCGGCGCGACGGCGGCCACCTCGCGGCCGGGGTCGCCGGTGGCCTCGTCGGTGCTGACCACCGAGACGGTGTAGCCGGGGGTGCCGGTGAGCTGCTCCTGGAAGGCCCGCTGCAGGCCGGACAGGCCCAGCTGGTCGCCGGCGGCGTAGGCGGCGACCCCGTCGGTGGTGGTCTCCTCGATCACCTCGGCGGTGGCCTCGCCGACCCGGCCGAGCAGTGCGGCGGCGAAGCGGGGGGACGGGGCGAGCAGCCGGGTGTCGGTGGGGAAGACGGCGCCGGGGAGGTCGAACACCTGCGCGCGGATGGCCTCGAACTGCGGCCGGCGCAGGGTGATGACGGGCACGAACTGGCCGGGCGGGGCGGCCTGGACGTCGGCGGTGATCTCCTCGGCGGCGACGCCGGTGGCCGCCGACAGCGCCGAGGCGAGCGCCGGCAGGTCGGTGACCTGGGCGGTGTCGACGCCGACGTTGACCACCTCGGTGGGGGCGAACAGCGGCTGGCCGGCGGCGTCGGTGATCGCGGCGCGTTCGGGCAGCGAGCGGGTCAGCTGCAGGCGCTGCCCCTCCCCCAGCTCGGGGTGCACCAGCGCCGGCCCGGCGACGACCTCCCAGCCCTCCGCGGCCTCCCGCAGCTCGAGGGTGGCGTCGTAGGTCCAGTCCGGAGCCGCGGCGAGGTCCCAGGTGGCGGTCCAGGCGGCGGTGGCGGTGCCGTCGTCGACGGCGACGTCGCCGAGCTCGGCGGCCAGCGTGGCGCCGGGCAGGTCGGTGGCGGTCTGCTCGAGCAGTGCGGTGGTCGCGGTGGGGTCGCTGGTGCCCGCGGCGGCCGCGTCGGTGTCGCCGCCGGTCCAGTCGTCGAGGAAGGCCTGGGCGGCGGCGCGGACGTCGTCCTCGGAGCTGCCCGAGCAGGCCGTGAGGACGGGTGCGGACAGGAGGGTGAGGACCGTGCCGAGGACCGCCGTGCGTCGTGCTGCCACGTCGGCACACCCTGTCAGACGGTGACGACGATCCGCGGGAGGCTAGAAGAGGACGCTGGCGTAGCAGCCGACCTCGGCGAACCCGACGCGGCGGTACACCGCGCGGGCCGGGGCGTTGTAGTCGTTCACGTAGAGACTGACGACGGGGGCGATCGCGGTCCGCGCGTACTCGACGACGGCGGCCATCCCGGCCGCGCCGATCCCGCGGCCCCGCACCTCCGGCGCGGTCCACACGCCCTGCACCTGGCAGGCCGCGCGCGACACCGCCCCGATCTCGGCCTTGAACAGCACCCGGCCGTCCTCGATCCAGGCCAGCGACTGCCCGGCGCGCACCAGGTCCTCGACCCGCGCGCGGTAGCCGGCGCCGCCGTCGACCCGCAGCGGGCTGACCCCGACCTCCTCGGTGAACATGGCCACCGCGGCGGGCAGCAGCACGTCGACCTCGGACGGGCGGACCGGCCGCACCCGCGGCTCGGGGACGACGGCCGGCGGGCCCTCGATGGCCAGCAGCGGCTGCCGGGGCCGGTGGTCGCGGGCCGGCCCCCAGGAGGGCTCGAGCTGCTCCCACAGCGGGTCGACGGCGGCGGCCGGGCCGACGATCGTCGAGCAGCGCCGCCCGGCCCGCCGGGCCCGCTCGGCGAAGGCGGTGGCGGCGGCCCGCTCGGCGCCGGGGACGGCGAACGGGATCAGGTTGGCCCCGGCCAGGCAGACCGCGTCGAGGCTGCGGCCGCTGCCGATGCCCCACAGCGGCGCGCCGAGCGCCGTCGGGGCGGTGCCGACCGCCTCCACCCGGCCGGCGAGCACGCAGGCCGCGACCGGGTCGGCGGCCAGCAGGCGGCGGACGGCCGCCTCGTCGCCCTCGTCGAGGACGCGGGCGGTCGGTGAGCGGAGCACGGGCGGAGCGGGAGGTCAGCCGACGCTGACGACCGGCGGGCCGGAGGCGACGCCGTCGTCGAGCTGCTCGCCGGCGAGCCGCATGGCCTCCTCGATGAGCGTCTCGACGATCTGCGACTCGGGCACGGTCTTGATGACCTCGCCCTTGACGAAGATCTGGCCCTTGCCGTTGCCGGAGGCCACACCGAGGTCGGCCTCGCGGGCCTCGCCGGGGCCGTTGACGACGCAGCCCATGACGGCCACCCGCAGCGGCACCTCCATGCCCTCGAGTCCGGCGGTGACCTCGTCGGCGAGCTTGTAGACGTCGACCTGGGCGCGGCCGCACGACGGGCAGCTGACGATCTCCAGCCCACGCTGCCTGAGGTTGAGCGACTCGAGGATCTGGTTGCCGACCTTGACCTCCTCCGCGGGCGGCGCGGAGAGGGAGACGCGGATGGTGTCGCCGATGCCCTGGCTGAGCAGGGCGCCGAAGGCGACGGCGGACTTGATGGTGCCCTGGAAGGCGGGGCCGGCCTCGGTGACGCCGAGGTGCAGCGGGTAGTCGCACTGCGCGGCGAGCAGCTCGTAGGCGCGCACCATGACGACGGGGTCGTTGTGCTTGACCGAGATCTTGATGTCGCGGAAGTCGTGCTCCTCGAACAGCGAGCACTCCCACAGCGCCGACTCGACCAGCGCCTCGGGCGTGGCCCTGCCGTACTTGGCCAGCAGCCGCTTGTCCAGCGAGCCGGCGTTGACGCCGATGCGGATCGGGATGCCGGCCGCCTTGGCCGCCCTGGCGATGTCGCCGACCTTGTCGTCGAACTTCTTGATGTTGCCGGGGTTCACGCGCACGGCGGCGCAGCCGGCGTCGATCGCGGCGAAGACGTAGCGCGGCTGGAAGTGGATGTCGGCGATGACCGGGATCTGCGACTTGCGGGCGATGACCGGCAGCGCCTCGGCGTCGTCGGTGTCGGGGACGGCGACGCGCACGATCTGGCAGCCCGACGCGGTGAGCTCGGCGATCTGCTGCAGCGTGGCGTTGACGTCGGCGGTCTTCGTCGTCGTCATCGACTGCACGCTGACGGGGTGGTCGCTGCCGACGCCGACGTCGCCCACCATGAGCTGGCGGGTCTTGCGCCGGGGCGCGAGGACGGGCGGGGGCAGTGCGGGCATGCCGAGACCGACGGAGGTCGCCATGACCCCGAGTATCCCCGCTGCGGCGGGAGGAGCGCCGACGCCTACCGGAGTGTGATCGGGTTGACGACGTCGGCGACGAGCAGCAGCCCCGACAGGGCGATGAACAGCCCGGCGACGACGTAGGCGACCGGCATCAGGCGGGCGATGTCGAACGGGCCGGGGTCGGGCCGGCCGCGCAGTCGGGCGACGACGGAGCGGGCCTTCTCGTACAGCGCCCCGGCCACGTGACCGCCGTCGAGCGGGTAGATCGGCAGCAGGTTGAACAGGAACAGCACGAGGTTGACGCTGGCCAGCAGGCTGAGGAAGAAGCTGAGCTTCTCCGCGCCGCTGAACTCCTGGATGGCGAAGACCTCACCGGAGATCCGGCCGACGCCGACCACGCCGATGGGCCCGTTCTCGTCGCGCTCCTCGCCCAGGAACGCCGCGCGGAACAGCTGGGGGACCTTCTCGGGGATCTCGACCAGCCGCTGCACCGACTGGCTGACCACCGTGCCGAAGTAGCCGGGCAGGTCGGCGACGGACTGGCGGGCGAAGCCGACCACCGGGCCGACGCCGAGGTAGCCGGCGGTCACCGTGCCGTCCTCGGTGGCGATGACGTTCTCGATCGGGGTGACGGTCAGGTCGCGGCGCTCGCCGTCGCGCTCGACGACGAGGTCCAGCGGCTCCCCCGCCGAGCCGCGGATCGCCGACTGCACCACCGTCCAGCTGTCGTGGGCGGTGGGGTCGACCGGCTGCCCGTCGATGGCGACGATCGTGTCGCCCGGCCGCAGGCCCGCCTCGGCCGCGGGGCTGGGCACCGGGCGGGCGCAGTTCGCGCTGCCCTCCTCGCAGACCTGCCCGGCGTCGGCGCCGCTGGTGACGATCAGGATGTCGCAGACGTCGCTGCGGTCGGCCTCGGCGACGGCGATGCTCTCGGCCCCGGCCGGCACGACGCACGCGGGGACGGTCTGCACCTGGGTGGTGATGACGTTCGTGCCGATCGCGGTGAGCGTGATCGTGAAGAACAGGACGGCCAGGACCAGGTTGTGCAGCGGCCCGGCGGCCATGACGACCACGCGCTGCCACCAGGGCTTGGCGTAGAAGACCCGGCCGGCGTCGCTGGGCAGGACGTCGTTGAGCGCCTGGCCGCGCACCTCGGCGATGAAGCTGCGCATCCGGGTGGCGCGCGTGCTCTCGCCCTCCTCGGCCGGCGGGATCATGCCGACGATGCGGACGTAGCCGCCCAGCGGGATGGCCTTGATGCCGTACTCGGTCTCGCCCCGGCGCCGGGAGAAGACCGTCGGCCCGAACCCGACCATGAACTGCGGCACCCGCATGCCGAACTTCCGCGCCCACCAGAAGTGCCCGGCCTCGTGGAAGGCGATGGAGGCGAGCAGCCCGACGGCGAACGCGACGATCCCGAGGACCGTCAGGAGGGTGCTCAGCTCTGACCTCCGACGAGGGCGGCGCGGGCGTGCTGCCGGGCCCAGCGCTCGGCGGCCAGCACGTCGTCCACGCAGGTGGGGGCGCCGAGGTCCGGCGCGTCGTCGAGCGTACGCGCGACCAGGCCCACGACGTCCGGGAAACGCAGCCGGCCGGCGAGGAACGCCGCGACCGCCTCCTCGTTGGCGGCGTTGAACACCGCCGGGACGACGCCGCCGGCCTCCCCCGCGGCGCGCGCCAGCCGGACGGCGGGGAACGCGTCGTCGTCCAGCGGCGCGAACTCCCACGTGCTCGCCGTCGACCAGTCGAGGGCCGGCTGCACGTGCGGCAGCCGGTCGGGCCAGGCCAGGGCCAGCGCGATCGGCAGCCGCATGTCCGGCGGGCTGGCCTGGGCGAGGGTGGCGCCGTCGGTGAAGGTGACCATCGAGTGCACGATCGACTGCGGGTGCACCACGACGTCGATGTCGGCGTAGGGGACGCCGAAGAGCAGGTGCGCCTCGATGAGCTCCAGGCCCTTGTTGACCAGGGTCGCGGAGTTGATCGTCACGACCGGGCCCATGTCCCACGTCGGGTGCGCCAGCGCCTGGTCGGGCGTGACGTCGGCGAGGTCGGCGGCGTCGCGGCCGCGGAACGGCCCGCCGCTGGCGGTGAGCACCAGCCGGGCCACCTCGTCGGGCCGCCCGCCGCGCAGGCACTGGGCCAGCGCCGAGTGCTCGGAGTCGACCGGCACCAGCTGGCCGGGCGCGGCCGCGGCGGTGACCAGGTCGCCGCCGGCGACCAGCGACTCCTTGTTGGCCAGGGCGACGACGGTGCCGGCCCGGAGCGCCGCGAGCGTGGGGCCCAGGCCGATCGAGCCGGTGATGCCGTTGAGGACGACGTCGGCGGGGCGGGCGGCCAGCTCCTCGGCCGCCCGCGGGCCGGCGAGGATCTCCGGCAGCGCGTACTCGCCCTTCGCCCACCCGCGCCGCGACGCCGCCGCGTAGAACGCCAGCTGCAGGTCCTGGGCCGCCGTCGCGCGGGCGACGGCCACGGTGCGCACGCCGAGGGTGAGGGCCTGCTCGGCCAGCCGGGCGACGTCCCCGCCGCCGGCGGCCAGCGCGGTGATCCGCAGCCGGTCGGGGTTCTGCCCGGCGACCGCGATCGCCTGCCGGCCGATCGAGCCGGTGGAGCCCAGCACGGTCACCTCGCGCGGCTCGCTCATGCGGTGATCCTGCCAACCCCGTCCCAGGAGCGGTATCAGGCCCCAGGGGACCCACCTGCCCCTCCTGCCCCCGATTGATCACTCCGGTACAGCGCGGCGTGTGTCTGCCGATGTAGCTGTTGACGGCCCGACCGCCCGGGCCACAGACCCAGGAGGGCCTCATGTCCCGCGTGTCCCCGCTCCGCCTCTGCACCGTCGCAGGGCTCGCCGTCGGCACCGCCGCGGCCGGTCTCGCGTTCGCGCCCGCGGCCCTCGCCGTCCCCGTCGACGGCTCCCTCCCGCCCCTCGAGGGCTCCGGCACGGCCGTCATCGGCCAGCCCTACCTGCTGACCGGCACCGACTGCGTCGCCCCCGAGGGCGAGCAGGCCATCGTCTACGTGGACTTCCTCAAGGCGGCGGACGTCGAGACCTCCCCCGACACCGCCGAGCCGGTGCTCAGCCTCGAGGGGCCGGTGGACGCTGAGGGCACCTGGACGGCCACGGCGCTGTTCTCGACCGCCGCGGCCCCCGGCGAGTACGTCGTCTGGGCCACCTGCGAGCCGTACGCGGAGGTCGCGGACTACTACCCCGACTTCTCCTTCACCCTCGAGGCCGCGCCGGCCGCCACCCCCACCGCCGAGCCGACCACCCCGGCCAAGCCGACCGTCGCGCCGACCGGCCAGATCCGCGGCACCGCGGCCAACACCCCCGGTGTGGCCAGCCCCGACAGCGGCGGCGCGACCGGCGACACCGCCGCCCCCGGCCAGAAGGTCGTGAAGATCCTCAGCGGCTTCAAGCCGGGCGAGAAGGTCACCGTGACCCTGCACTCCGCCCCGCAGACGGTCGCCACCGCCACCGCCGACACCCGCGGCTACGTCCGCGTCGAGTTCACCCTGCCCGCCGGCACCCCGGCCGGTGCGCACACGCTGGTCTACGAGGGCGACCAGGGCACCTACTTCCAGGAGGCCTTCACCGTGGCCGCCGCCGCGGGCTCCGGCTCCGGTGACCACCTGGCCTACACCGGCGCCAGCATCGCGCTGCCGCTGGGCCTGGGCGCCGGCGCCCTGGCGCTGGGTGGTGGCCTGGTGCTCGTCACCCGCCGCCGCTCGGCGCAGGCCGCGGAGGCCGCGCAGGTCTGAGCATGACCGCACCGCACGACACCGACGCCGGCCGGGGCTCCCCTGGCCGGCGTCGGCCGCGTTGCGGACGGCGGAGGTGGCCCAGGGTCGCCCTCGCCGTCCTCGTGCTGCTGCTCGTCGTCGTGGGCGCCGACGCCGCCGTCCTCGCCGGCCGGGTCGGCGAGGTCGACGTCGACCTGGCCGCGGACGACTCCGACGGCCGCACCTGGGTCCTGGTCGGCCTGGACTCCCGGGCCCGCCTCCCCAAGGGCGCCGACCCGCGCGACTTCGGCACCGAGGAGGCCGTGCCGGGCAGCCGGGCCGACGTGGTCCTGGTGGTCCACCAGACCGACGCGGGCACCACGGTCACCTCGGTCCCGCGCGACCTCGTCGTCCGCGTCCACGGGCGCCCCGGGCGCCTCGCACTGACGTGGCTCGACAGCCCGCAGACCACCGTGGCCGCACTGTGCGGCCTCGGCATCCCCACCGACCACCTGGCCGGCGTGGACCTCGCCGGCTTCGCCGCGGTGGTCGACGCCGCCGGCGGGCTGGAGGTCGACGTCCCCGAGCCCGTCCGCGACCAGCCGGCCGGCCTGCTGCTGGAACGCGCCGGCCGCCAGCGCGTCGACGGCGCCACCGCACTCGCCCTCGTCCGCTCCCGCCACCCCGAGCACCTCGTCGACGGCGCCTGGGTGCCCGCGCCGGTCGACCCCGACGGCCGCGCCGGCGCGGCGGGCAGCGTCCTGGCCGCCCTGACCGAGCAGGTGCAGCGGGCCCTGGCCGCGCCGTGGCGGCTGCAGTCGGTGGCCTGGGCCGCCTCCGGCGCCCTCACCGTCGACCCCGGGACCTCCGTCGCCGACCTGGCGTCCCTGGCCCGGGCCGACGTCGGCCCGGTCACCGTCCTGCCGGCCGGCGAGCCGGAGGGCGGCACGCTGGCCCGCGAGGCGACGGCGGGGACGCACGCCACCGTGGCCGCCGCCGGGCTGTCCTGCGACGGCTGACGACCCGCCGTCCCCTCGGCCGGTGCGACGCGGGGGCGGCTGGCAGGATGGGGACCGTGAGCGAGCTGCACCGCGCCCGGATCGCGCAGGACAACCCCGCCACGGCGCGGGTCAACCAGCCCAACCGCGAGGAGGGCGTCGTCCGGGCCGGGGCACACCCGATCGAGGAGGAGCGCCCCGAGGACTGGGGCTGGCACGCCCGCGCCGGCAAGTGGGCGCAGATCGTCGGCTGGGTGATGACCCTGGCGATCCTGTCCTACCTGTGGGGCAACCACGAGGCCCGCATGGAGGACCTGTGGCTGCTGGCCATCGCCGCGATCATGGCCGGCATGCTGCTGTGGGACCTGCGCCGCAAGCGCACCGCCTGGCGCCCCTAGTCGGCCCCCTCCAGGGCACCGCCGCGAGCCTGCGAGCGGTGGGGAGGAGGGGGTCCTTCGTCACGTCGCCGCAGTGACCCCGATGGCCGCGCCGACGGCGTAGGTGATCCCCGCGGCCAGCGCGCCGAACAGCAGCTGGCGCCCGCCCGCGTACCACCACGGCCGCGGGGTGAAGCGCGCGGACAGCGCCCCGGCGGTGAACAGGCCGATCCCGCCGGCCAGCAGCGCCACCCACAGCAGCGAGAACCCGAGCAGGTAGGGCAGCAGCGGGACCACCGCACCGGTGGCGAAGGTGAGGAACGAGGAGACCGCCGCCGTCCGCGGGGAGGGCTTGTCACTCGGGCTGAGCCCGAGCTCGGCGACCACGTGCAGCCGCAGGGCGACGTCGGGGTCGCGGTGCAGCTGCACGGCCACCTGCCGCGCCAGGCCGGGGTCCACCCCGCGGACCCGCATCATCTCCACCAGCTCGGCAAGCTCACCGCCGGGGTTGCGCTCGAGCTCGCGCCGCTCCTTCTCCACCTCGAGGTCGAGCTGCTCGTTCTGGGTGCGCACCGAGGTGTACTCCCCCAGCGCCATCGAGATGGCGCCGGCGACCAGGCTCGCCACCCCGGAGAGCACGATCGCGCGCGAGGAGGCGCCGCCGCCGCCGACGCCGGCGACCAGCGCGGTGTTGGTGACCAGCCCGTCCATCGCGCCGAAGACGGCGGCCCGCAGCCACCCGCCCGAGACGTCGGCGTGGCTGTGCTCGTGGGCCTCGGCCGGGGCCTCCGAGGTCACTCGTCCGCCTCGGCGCCCAGCTCCACCGGCGGCTCGAGGGACGGCGCGGGCACGGCCACGGCGGGGACGCCCTCGACCCGGTCGGCGGCGGCCAGCTGCCCGCAGGCGCCGTCGATGTCCTGCCCGCGGGTGTCGCGGACCGTCGTCGGCACCCCGGCGGCGCGCAGCCGGGCCACGAACTCCCGCTGCGCGGGCAGCGGGCTGGCGTCCCACGGGCTGCCCGGCGTCGGGTTGAGCGGGATGAGGTTCACGTGGGCGCGCTTCCCGGCCAGCAGCCGGCCGAGCAGGTCGGCCCGCTCGGGCTGGTCGTTGACGTCGCGGATGAGCGCGTACTCCACCGAGTAGCGGCGGCCGGTGCGGGCGGCGTAGGCGTCGGCGGCGTCGACGACCTCGCCCACCTTCCACCGGGTGTTGATCGGCACGAGGGTGTCGCGCAGCTCGTCGTCGGGCGCGTGCAGGCTGACCGCGAGGGTGACCGCGAGGCCCTCCTCGGTGAGCTTCCGGATGGCCGGGACGACGCCGACCGTGGAGACGGTCACCGACCGCTGGGACAGGCCCAGGCCGTGCGGTGCCGGCGTCACGAGCGCGTCGAGGGTCCGGCGGACCCGGGCGTAGTTGGCCAGCGGCTCTCCCATGCCCATGAAGACGACGTTGGACAGCCGTCCCGGCCCGCCGGGGACCTCCCCGTTCGCCATCGCCGCGGCCGCCGCGACCGCCTGGCCGATGATCTCCGCCGCCGAGAGGTTCCGGGTCAGCCCGTTCTGGCCGGTGGCGCAGAAGGGGCAGGCCATGCCGCAGCCGGCCTGGCTGGAGATGCACACGGTGGCCCGGTCGGGATAGCGCATGAGCACGCTCTCCACCAGCGCGCCGTCGTGCAGCCGCCACAGCGTCTTGCGCGTGCGGCCGCCGTCGGCGCTCAGGGTGCGCACGGGCGTCAGCAGCCCGGGCAGCAGCGTCCCGGCGAGGCTGTCGCGCGCGGCGGCGGGCAGGTCGGTCATCTCCGCCGGGTCGGTGACCCCGCGGAAGAAGTGCCGGGCCAGCTGGTCGGCGCGGAAGGCCGGCTGCCCGAGCTCGGTGACGGCGGCACGCGCCTCCGCGCGGGTGAGGTCGGCGAGGTGGCGCGGCGGCTTGCCCCGGCGGGGGGCGTCGAAGACGAGCGGCAGGGCAGTCATGGCCCTCCCATGGTCCCACCCGCGTGCCGCCCGTGGGCCCGCCCGCCGGTGAGGTGGCTCGCTCAGGCCCCCGGCTGCCCGGCGTCGGTCGGGGTGGCCACCGGCGCGGGCTCGGCCTGCCCGCCGTCGGGCTCCGGCGGGTCGGTCGGTCCCTCCGGGTCCTCCGGCTCGGTGGTGTCGTCGACCGGCGGCGGGACCGGCGGGTCGGGGGTGATCGGCGGCGGCGGGGCCGACGGGGACGTCGGCGTCGGCTCGGGCTCGGGGGACGGCGTCCCGCCGGGGGCCGGCCGCGGACCCGGCCCGCTGCCGATCGAACCCGTGCCGATCGAGGTCGGCGCGGCCGGCTGCTGCGGGAGGACGGGCGACGGCTCGGGCGCCGCGGACGGGGCGGCCGCGGGCGGCGGCGCCGGCGCGGCGACGGGCACGGGCGCGGGCGGGGTGGCGGGAGGCGTCGCGGCGAGGACGGGCTCCGGCTCTCGGGTCGGCACCGGGGCCGGGGAGGGCGGCTGCTCGGCCACCGTCGGTGCCGGGACGTCGGTCGTCGGCGCGGCCGCGACGGCGTCGCCGATGCCGGTGTCCCGGGGTGTGGGGGCCGCCCTGCTGGGCGTGGGTCCCGCACTCGGTGAGGCCTGCACGGCGGCCGACGGCGCCGTCCCGGACGAGGACCGCTCCACCAGGGCCGCGCCCACGATGCCGCCGATCGCGAACAGGCAGGCCAGGACGGCGACCCCCAGCCGGCGGCGGGGCCGCTCCCGCGGGCGGACGACGACCCGCGGCGGCACGGTCCCGGTGTCGGTCGCGTCCGGCCAGGAGAGATCGGCGAACGCCGGTGGGGCGGCGACCTCCTCGGGGACGGCGGCCTCCTCGGAGGCGCCGGTCTCCTCCGGGGCGTCGGTCTCCTCGTAGGCGGCGAGCTCCTCGAGGTCTGCCTCCGGCTCGGGGTCCTCCGCCGGCTCGGGGTCCTCCGCCGGCTCGGGGACCTCCGCCGGCTCGGGGACCTCGGTGTCGACCTCGGCGGGGACCTCGGCAGGGACCTCCTCCCCCGTGGCGGGGTCGGCCGGGAGAGCCGCCTCCGCGGGACCCCCCGCCTCGGGCTCCGGCTCCGCGGGCTCCGTCAGCCACTCGGGCAGCCAGTCCTGCCACTCCTCCACCGCCGACGGCAGCGGAGCCCCCGGCGCCGTCTCCTGGTCGGCGGCGGTCCCGGCTCCGTCCGGGACCTCCGGCACCTCGTCGTCCTGCTGTGCCGTCATCCCACCTCGCCGTAACGCATCGTCATTCAAAGATCACCCGGAGGAGTCATCGTGCCGGACGGACGCGGCCGGGTGCCGGAGGCGCGGCCAGCTAGCGTCGGGGAGGTGAGTCACGCCGAGGAGGCGCCCGTCCCGCTCGACAGCGTCGGGGTGGGCCCGTGGGAGGGTCCCTGGCCCGAGGACCCCCGCTACGACCCGGAGCTCCTGGCCGCCGGCGACCGGCGCAACGTCGTCGACCGGTACCGCTACTGGACCGTCGAGGCGATCGTGGCCGACCTCGACCCGCGGCGGCACGGCTTCCACGTCGCCATCGAGAACTGGCGGCACGACCTCAACATCGGCACGGTCGTGCGCACCGCGAACGCGTTCCTCGCCGCCGAGGTGCACGTCGTCGGCCGTCGCCGCTGGAACCGCCGCGGCGCGATGGTCACCGACCGCTACCTCTCGGTGCGCCACCACCCCGACGCCGCGGCGCTGGGTGCCTGGGCGGGCGACGCCGGCCTGCCGGTCCTCGCCGTCGACAACCTGCCCGGCGCCCGGCCACTGGAGACGGCGGAGCTGCCGCGGGCGTGCGTGCTGCTGTTCGGCCAGGAGGGCACCGGGCTGTCGGAGGAGGCCCGGGGGGTGGCCGGCGACGTGCTGTCCATCGCCCAGTTCGGGTCGACCCGCTCGATCAACGCCGGCGTCGCGGCGGGCATCGCGATGCACGCGTGGATCCGGCAGCACGCCGACCTCGGGGCCGGCTGAGGCTCCCGCGTGCCGACCCCGGCCCGGTGGGCCAGGCTCGGCGGGGTGAGCCGACTCGACGACGTCGACCTGACCGCGCAGCTGTCGAAGAAGGACGGCAAGCAGCAGCTCGCCGAGGCCCAGCAGCGCCTGGTGCACCTGCGCCTCCTGCTCGGCGGGCAGATCGGGTCCGGAGAGCTCGGCCCGCCGCTGTGCGTGCTCTTCGAGGGTTGGGACGCCTCGGGCAAGGGCGGGGCGATCAAGCGGCTGGTCGACGAGCTCGACCCGCGGCACGTGCGGGTCGCCCAGTTCGCCGCCCCCTCCTACGACGAGAAGCGGCACCACTTCCTGTGGCGCTTCTGGCCGGTGCTGCCCGGCTGGGGCGGCATGGCCGTGCTCGACCGCACCTGGTACGGCCGCGTGCTCGTGGAACGGGTCGAGGGCTTCGCCACCGACGAGCAGTGGCAACGCGCCTACCAGGAGATCGTCGACCTGGAGACCACGCTGGCGGCCGAGGGCACCGTGCTGGTCAAGTTCTGGATGCACGTCTCCCCCGAGGAGCAGCTGCGCCGCTTCGAGTCCCGCCGCGACGACCCCTACCGCGCGTGGAAGCTCACCGACGAGGACTGGCGCAACCGCGAGAAGCGGGAGGCCTACGAGGACGCCGTCGAGGAGATGCTCGAGCGCACCGACCACCCGGGCGGGCGCTGGACGGTCGTGCCGGCCGACGACAAGCGCTACGCGCGGGTCGCCGTCGTCCGCACGGTGTGCGAGGCGATCGAGTCGGCGCTGGCCGCCCGCGGCGTCGACCCGGACGCCCCGGTGGCGTGAGCACGCTCGTCCACCTCTGCACGCCGGCCGACTGGCGGGCCGCGCTCGACGCCGGGGCGCTGCGGCCACCCGGCCCGGTCGTGCACCTCTGGCACCCCGGGCAGGTGCACCTGCCCGCCGCGCGGCTGCACCCCGGCCGGCGCGACCTCGTGCTGCTCGTCGTCGACCCCGCCCGGCTGCCGGACCCGGTGCGGGAGGAGCCCGGCGCCGACGGCACGCGCTCCCCGCGGTTCCACGGGCCGCTCCCGACGAGCGCGGTGGTCGCCGTCGTGCCGTACCGGCCGCCGGCCGAGCCCGTGCTCCCGCCGCCGGACGACGCGCTGGGCCGGGCGGGAGCGCTGTCGCTGTCGGTGCGGACACGTCGGGCCGCCGAGGTGCGCGACGTCGCCGGCGGCGTCGCGGTGCTCGACCAGCAGTTCCCGCACTCCTACGACGACAACCGGCTGGTGCTCGGGGAACCGGTCGACGCCGAGACGATCGCCCGGACCGCCGTCGAGGTGGACCTGCCGCACCCCGCCGCGACGCTGACCTGGAACGGCGCCGGCGAGGTCGCCGCCCGGCTGGCCGGGCGCGGGTGGCAGGCGGAGGAGCTGCTGGTCATGGCCCGCTCACCGGCCCCCGGGCTGCCCGGCGCCGAGCGCGCCGAGGTGGTCGACCAGCGGGTGGTGCACCCGCTGTGGGAGGCCTCGTGGCGCCGCTCCCTGGCCGGGGCGCCCGACCTCGACGAGGTCGTCGCGCAGCTCGTCGGCCGGGAGCATCGCACCGGGCGGGTGGTGGCGGTGCACGACGTCGTCGTGCGGACCGACGGCCGGGTGGTGGCGGCCGGCCAGCTCCGGGTGGACGGCGCCACGGCGGCCGTCGAGTCGGTGATGACCGACCCGGAGGCTCGCGGCCGCGGGCACGCCGACGCGGTGCTCGCGCGGGCCCTGGAGCTGGCCGCCGGCGCCGGGTGCGACCTGGTCGTGCTGGAGGCCGACGCCGCGGACTGGCCGCGCCACTGGTACGCGCGGCGCGGCTTCGCCGTCGTCGGCTCGGTCTGGGACGTGACCGGCCCTCAGCCTGCAGGTGCCACCCAGGACAGCAGCAGGTAGGCCACCGCGGCCGAGGGCAGCAGGCTGTCGAGGCGGTCCATGATCCCGCCGTGGCCGGGCAGCAGGGTGCCCATGTCCTTGATGCCGAGGTCGCGCTTGAGCAGGGACTCGCCGAGGTCGCCGACCGTGGCGGTGACCGCCAGGGCGACCCCGAGGAGCACGCCACCCCACCAGGGCCCGTCGAGGGCGAGGGTGACGATCGGGGTGGCGACGGCGACGCAGGCCACGATCGACCCGCCCATCCCCTCCCAGGACTTCTTCGGGCTGACCGACGGCGCCATCGGGTGCCGGCCGAACAGCACGCCGGCGGTGTACCCGCCGACGTCGTTGCCGACGACGGTGGCGATGAAGGCGAGCACCCGCGCCGCGCCGTCGTCGGGCACCAGCAGCAGCACGCAGAAGCCGGCGAGCAGCGGCACGTACAGGGCGACGAAGACGCCGGTGGTGGCGTCGCGGAGGTAGTCCTCGGGCCCGTCGGCGAGCCGCCACAGCAGGACGGCGACCACGGTGAACAGGAACGCGGCCACCAGCCCGTCGGCCCCGCGGGTCCAGGCCAGCGCCAGCATGGCGACCGTGCCGACCAGCAGCGGCACCAGCGGGGCACGCGCGCCACCGGCCTCCAGCGCGCGGACCAGCTCGACGACGCCGACCAGGATCGCCACGCCGACGACCAGCAGGAACGCCGGCCGGTAGACCAGCAGCGAGGCGAGGATGACCGCGCCCAGCCCGAGCCCGACGGCGATGGCGGCGACCAGGTTGCGGCCGGCGCGGCTGCTCGTCGGCGGCACCAGGTCCGGCTCGGGGTCCGGCACGCCGCCCGGGCCGAGGGCGCCGTCCGCGTCGAGTCCCGTGGCCGCGCTGGCGCCGGCGGGGGCGGCCACCGGGACGGCGATCTCCTGGGTGGCCGGCGTGGGCGCCTGCGGCCGGGCGACGGGCGCGGTGGGCGGCCCGACCGGCCGGACCGGGTCGGGAGCCGGGCCGGCGCCGGGCACGACCGGCGGGGGCGGCAACGGCCCGGTGCGCCGGACGACCGGGATCGGCCCGGTGTCGGCTGCGTCGCCGGACGGGCCGGCCCCGGCGGCGTCGGGACGGGAGGTCATCGGAGGAGCGCGGAGGGACGCGGAGGGAGCGGCTCAGACCTCGAGCAGCTCGCCCTCCTTGTTCTTGACGGCCTCGTCGATGCTCGCGACGTGCTGGGCGGTGAGGTCGTCGAGCTCTTTCTCCGCGCGGCGCACCTCGTCCTCGCCGGCCTCGCCGTCCCGGGCGATGCGGTCGAGCTCGTCCTTGGCCCGGCGGCGCACGTTGCGGATGGCGACCTTGGCGTCCTCGCCCTTGCTGCGGGCCATCTTCACCAGGTCGCGGCGGCGCTCCTCGGTCAGCTGCGGGAAGACCACGCGGATGATCTGGCCGTCGTTGGTCGGGTTGACGCCCAGGTCGCTGTCGCGGATCGCCCGCTCGATGGCCGAGAGCTGGCCGTTGTCGTAGGGCTTGATGACCGCCATCCGCGCCTCGGGCACGGTGATCGAGGACATCTGCGGGACCGGGGTGGGGGCGCCGTAGTAGTCGACGAGGATCTTGTTGAACATCGACGGCGCGGCGCGGCCGGTCCGCACCGACCCGAGGTCCTCCCGCGCGACCGACAGGGCCTTGTCCATCCGCTCCTCGGCGTCGAGCAGGGTGTCGTCGATCACGGGTCTCTCCTCCTGGGGCGGGGCGTCCCCGCCGTGCTCTGCGGTGCGGCGGGCGCGGTGGGCGCCCGCCTCAGCTGATCAGCGTCCCGATCCTCTCACCTGCCACGGCACGGGCGATGTTGCCGTCGCTGAGCAGGTTGAAGACGACGATCGGCATGCTGTTGTCCATGCAGAGGCTGATCGCCGTGGCGTCGGCGACCTTCAGCTGCTTGGCCAGCACGGTGGCGTAGTCGAGGTCCTCGTACAGGACCGCGTCGGGGTTGGTGCGGGGGTCGTCGTCGTACACGCCGTCGACGCCGTTCTTGGCCATGAGCAGCACCTGGCAGCCGATCTCCAGGGCGCGCTGGGCGGCGACGGTGTCGGTGGAGAAGTAGGGCATGCCGGCGCCGGCACCGAAGATGACCAGCCGGCCCTTCTCCATGTGCCGCACGGCCTTGCGCGGGATGTAGGGCTCGGCGACCTGGCCCATCTCGATGGCCGTCTGCACCCGCGTCTGCAGGCCGACCTGCTCGCAGAACGCCTGCAGCGCCAGGGCGTTCATGACCGTGCCGAGCATGCCCATGTAGTCGGCGTGCCGGCGGTCCATCCCGGCCTCGGCGAGCTCCGCGCCCCGGAAGAAGTTGCCCCCGCCGACGACGACGGCGACCTGCGTGCCGCCGCGGACGACGGCGGCCAGCTGACCGGCGATGGACTGCACGATGCCGGAGTCGACGCCGACGTTGCCGCCGCCGAAGGCCTCACCGGAGAGCTTGAGCAGCACCCGCTTGTAGCCCGCGCCGTCGGCGGGTGCGAACGCGGTGGGCGCCGACAGCGGTGCGTGCGTCAGGGGGGTCGTCTGCGGCGTGGCGGTCTCGGTCAACTGCTCATCCCTCGCTCGACGTCGTTCTGGGTGATCCTGCCAGCCGGGCCCGGACACGCCACCGGCCCCGTCCCAGGAAGGGAACGGGGCCGGACGGGGACGACGGGGTCCTTCGGTGCGGCTCGTTACGCCTGGCCGACCTCGAAGCGGGCGAACCGCTGCACGGTCAGGCCGGCGTCGTCGAGGATCTGCTTCACCGTGCGCTTGGGCTCGGTGATCGACGGCTGCTCGAGCAGGACGAAGTCCTTGTAGTAGGCGTTGACCCGGCCCTCGACGATCTTGGTGATCGCCTGCTCGGGCTTGCCCTCCTCCTTGGCGGTCTGCTCGGCGACGCGGCGCTCGGTCTCGACCGCCTCGGCCGGGACCTCCTCGCGGCTGAGGAAGCGCGGGCGGGCGGCGGCGATGTGCATCGCCAGCGACCGCGCGGCCTCCTCGTCCCCGCCCTGGTACTGCACCGCGACACCGATGGCCGGGGGCAGGTCGGTCGCCCGCTTGTGCAGGTACACCGCGGTCGGGCCCTCGAAGGTGGCGAAGCGGGAGAGGACGAGCTTCTCGCCGATGCGGGCGGACTCGCCCTCGATCAGCGCGGCGACGGTCTGGCCGTCGACCTCGGTGGCCAGCAGCTCGTCGAGGCTGGCCGGGGACTTCTCGAGCACGATCTCGATGAGCCGCTCGGCGAGCGCGACGAAGTCGGCGTTCTTGGCGACGAAGTCGGTCTCGCAGTCGAGCTCGAGCAGCGCGCCGTGCTTGCTGACGACGATGCCGTTGGTCGTGGAGCGCTCGAGGCGCTTGCCGACGTCCTTGGCGCCCTTGATGCGCAGCAGCTCGATGGCCTTGTCGTACTCGCCGTCGGCGTCGGTCAGGGCCTTCTTGGCGTCCATCATGCCGGCGCCGGTGGCGTCGCGGAGCCGCTTGACGTCGGCGGCGGTGAAGGCAGGCATGTCACTTCCTCCTCAGGTGGAGAGCGGGGTGGGTGCGGACGTGCGGCGGCGCCGCCGCCCGGGCGCAGGTGCGCGGGACGGCGGCGCCGGCGGGTCAGCCGTTCTGGGCGCCCTGGGTGCCGGTGGCGGTGTCGCCGGTGGCGGGCACGCCCTCGACCGGGGCGATCTCCTCGGCGGTCACGGCGGGCGGGGCGACCGGGGTCTCGGGCAGCGGGGCGGCCTGCGCGTCCGCGGCGGCGCCGTCGGCCTGGCCGGTCAGCAGCTCGCGCTCCCAGTCCGCCAGCGGCTCGCCGCCGCCGATGGCCGGCTCGCCGCCGTCCTCGCGCCCGGCGTTGGCCTGCGCGGCCGAGCGGGCCATGAGGCCCTCGGCGACGGCGTCGGCGACCACGCGGGTCAGCACGGTGATGCTGCGGATCGCGTCGTCGTTGCCGGGGATCTTGTAGTCGACCTCGTCGGGGTCGCAGTTGGTGTCGAGGATCGCGACGACCGGGATGTTGAGCTTGCGCGCCTCGCCGACGGCGATGTGCTCCTTCTTGGTGTCGACGATCCAGATGGCGCTGGGCACCTTCTGCATGTCGCGGATGCCGCCGAGGCTGCGCTCGAGCTTGGCCTTCTCGCGGGTCAGGCCGAGCTGCTCCTTCTTGGACAGGCTGACCAGCACGCCGGTCTGCTCCATGTCCTCGAGCTCCTTGAGCCGCTGCAGCCGCTTGTGCACCGTCTGGAAGTTGGTGAGCATGCCGCCCAGCCAGCGCTGGTTGACGTAGGGCATGCCGACGCGCTGCGCCTGCTCGGCGACGACCTCCTGCGCCTGGCGCTTGGTGCCGACGAACAGGATCGTCCCGCCGTGGGAGACGGTCTGCTTGACGAACTCGTAGGCCGAGTCGATGTACCCGAGCGTCTGCTGCAGGTCGATGATGTAGATGCCGTTGCGCTCGGTGAAGATGAACCGCTTCATCTTCGGGTTCCAGCGACGGGTCTGGTGCCCGAAGTGGACGCCGCTGTCGAGCAGCTGCTTCATGCTGACGACTGCCATGGCCGCAGCCTTCCTGTCTGCGCGCGGCCGCCGGGCGGCCACGCTCCTCGGTTGACGCGGGCGCCGGGTGACGGCCCGCCCTGGCGTCCCGCGGCGCCACCGACCCGGTGCGGGACCGGGACCGAGGTGGGGCTGCCCCGCCGGTGCGGGCGGGAGGAGGACGCGCGGAGTCGACCCGTGCACACGGGTCGCACCGACGAGCATACGCCGTGGCGGGCGGCCTCCTCCCCCGAGGGCGGCGCCGTCCACAGGCCCCGGCGACCGCTCTCCTCCCGGCCGCCGGACGGCGAGGCTGCTGCGGGTGCGCGCCCGCCTGCTCCTCGCCGTCCTGGTGGCCTGCGCGGCCGCCCTCGCCCCGGCCGGGGCCGCGGCGGGTCCCGCCGTCCCGGTCGCGGCGCCGCCGTGGGTCTCCCCGATCGGCGAGCCGCCGGCGGTGACCCGGCCCTTCGCTCCCCCGCCGTCGCCGTACGGGCCGGGGCACCGGGGCGCGGACCTGGCCGGGGCGCCCGGGGACGTGGTCCGCGCGGCCGGGGACGGCGTCGTCGTCTTCGCCGGGATGATCGCCGGCCGGCCGGTGGTCAGCGTCGACCACGCCGGCGGGCTGCGGACCACCTACGAGCCGGTCGCGCCCGCCGTCGGGGCCGGGCAGCAGGTGCGGCGCGGGGACCCGCTGGGCACGCTGGCCGCCGGCCACGAGGGCTGCCCCGCCGCGGCCTGCCTGCACTGGGGGCTGCGCCGCGGCGAGGTCTACCTCGACCCCCTGGCGCTGCCGCGGCCGCCGCGGGTGCGGCTGCTGCCGCTCGGGTGACCTCCCGCGCGCCGACGTCAGGCGATGTCGGCGAGCTTGGTGCGCAGGTGCAGGACGGCCTTGGTGTGCAGCTGGCAGATGCGGCTCTCCGTGACGCCGAGGACGCGGCCGATGTCGGCCAGCGTCAGCCCCTCGAAGTAGTAGAGGCTGACGACGACCTTCTCCCGCTCGGGCAGCTGCTCGACGGCGCGGGCCAGCAGCTGGCGCGACTCCCCGTGCTCGGCGACGGCCTGCGGGTCGAGGGCGTTGGCGTCCTGCAGCGTGTCCACCAGGCGCGGGGCGCCACCGTCGTCGTCGGTGAGCAGCTCGTCGAGGGCGACGACGTTGACCAGCGACAGCTGGCCGAGGAACTTGCGCACCTCCTCGACGTCCATGTCCATCTCCGCCGCGATCTCCTCGTCGGTGGGACTGCGCTGCAGCCGGCTCTCCAGGGCGGCGACGGTCCGCTCGAACTGCCGGGCCCGCATGCGCACCGACCGCGGGATCCAGTCGGTGCTGCGCAGCTCGTCGATGATCGCGCCGCGGATGCGGGACATCGCGTAGCTCTCGAACTTGACCTCGCGCGAGGGCTGGTAGCGGGTGATCGCGTCGATGAGGCCGAAGGTGCCGTAGGAGACGAGGTCGGCGTGCTCGACGTGCGCGGGCAGGCCGCTGCCGACCCGGCCGGCGACGTACTTCACCAGCGGCGCGTAGTGCAGGATCAGCCGGTCGCGCAGCGCCGGTGACCGGTCGGCGACGTACTGCGCCCACAGGTCGGCGAGTGCGGCGTCGGCGTCCTCGTCGGGGTCGCCGCCGATCCGGTGGATGGTCGCCTCGGGCACGTCGGCACTCCCCGCTTCGTGGTGGGCTCGGTCCCCGCGGTGCCGCGGGGAGGCGGTGGACTGGGTGGAGTCGGGCACGGGCCCCGGTCAGGCCCTCGGGTGGGCCTGGGCGTGCACGGCGCGCAGCCGCTCGACCGTCACGTGCGTGTAGATCTGCGTCGTGGCGAGGCTAGCGTGGCCCAGCAGCTCCTGGACCGAGCGCAGGTCGGCGCCGCCCTCGAGCACGTGGGTGGCCGCGGAGTGCCGCAGACCGTGCGGTCCGACGTCGGGCGCACCCGGTGCGCGGGCCACCGCGGCGTGCACCGTGCGGCGGGCCTCGCGGGGGTCGAGCCGGCGCCCGCGCAGTCCGAGCAGCAGGGCCGGTCCGGACTCGGCGGTGGCCAGCGCGGGGCGGCCGCGGACCAGCCAGGCGTCCAGCGCCCGCTCGGCCGGGGCGCCGTAGGGGACGCTGCGCTCCTTGCGGCCCTTGCCGAGGACCCGCAGCAGCCGGCGGCCGCGGTCGACGTCGTCGACGTCGAGGCCGACGAGCTCGCTGACCCGGATCCCGCTGGCGTAGAGCAGCTCCAGCACGACGGCGTCCCGCAGCCCCACCGGCTCCTCGGCGTCGGCGGTGGACTCGACGACCGCGCGGGCCTGGTCGGGGGCGAGCACGTCGGGCAGCGTGCGGTGGGCCTTCGGGCTGACCAGCCGCTGGCCGACGTCCTCCGGGGTGAGCCCCGCGCGGCGCAGCCAGGCGGTGAGGGAGCGGGCGGCGGCCGCGCGGCGGGCGGTGGTGGCGCGGCCGGCGCCCCGCGTCCTGCCCTGCGCCAGCCAGCTGCGCAGCGCGGCGAGGTCGAGCTCGTCGACGCGGGTGCCGCCGCGGCGGGCCAGGTGGTCGAGCAGCCAGACGGCGTCGGTGACGTACCCGCGCACGGTGTGCGGGGACAGGTCCCGCTCGCCGGTGAGGAACTCCTCGTAGCCCTCGAGCGCCGCCGCGAGCACCGGGGGCAGCGCGGCGCGGGCGTCGGCGGTGCGGGCGGTCACGGTCCGACCGTCCGACGGCGCCGTCGCCCGGTCAAGGCGCCGCGCCGGTCGGTCGCCCGCGACGGAACCGCTGTCCCACCGACCTCAGCGGCGCCCCCGTTCCCGCGGTTCCGGGGCCAGCCGCCAGCCGGTGCCGGTCCACTGCACGAGGTCGGCGACCTCCAGGCCCGGGAGCACCCGCATCGCCTCCAGCGGGTCGCAGCCGGCGACGGCCGCCAGCCGCTCGGCGCTGACCCCGACGCGGACCGGGCAGGCGTCGAGCACCCGGCGGGCGAGGTCGGAGAGCCCGTCGCGCGGGGACACCGGCCGCTCGGCGGGGTCGGCGAGGTCCTCCCCGAGGCTGCCGACCGCCTCGATCACCTGCGCGGCGTTGCCCACCAGCCGGGCGCCGCTCTCCTCCTCGCGCAGCAGCTCGTGGCAGCCCACCGACATCGCCGAGGTGACCGGGCCGGGGACGACCAGCACCTGCTTGCCCAGTGCGCGGGCCCGCCGGGCGGTGGCCTGCGCACCGGAGCGGGCGGCGGCCTCGACCACCACGGTGCCGCGGGTCAGCCCGGCGATGATGCGGTTGCGGACCAGGAAGCGGTGCCGGTGCGGCGCCGCGCCCGGCGGCCACTCGCTGACCAGCAGGCCGCCGGCGTCGACGACGCGCTCGAACACCGCCGAGTGGGCTGCCGGATAGGCCCGGTCGATCCCGCAGGCGAGCACCACCACGGTGGGCGCCCCCGCGGCCAGCGCGCCCCGGTGGGCGGCGACGTCGATGCCGTAGGCCCCGCCGGAGACCACCGTCCAGCCCCGCTCCCCCAGCTGGGCGCCGAGGTCGGCGGCCACGTGCTCGCCGTAGGCGGTCGACGCCCGGGACCCCACGACCGCCACCGAGCGGTCGACCGTGGCGTCGAGCGGGGCCGCACCGCGCACCCACAGCGCCAGCGGCGGCACCAGCGCGGTCGTCCGGTCGCGCCGGGCGCCCGGGTCGTCGCCGTGCCCACCGGCGTGCGCGGCCAGCGTCAGCGGGTGCAGCGCCGGGCCCGGCCACTCGTCGTCCTCGGGGACGACCAGCCGCGCGCCGCAGCGCTGCGCGCGGCGCAGGTCGGCCAGGCTGGCGTCCTGCTCGGCCCGGGCGCCGACGAGGGCGCGGAGGGCGGCCGGCGCCGTGCCGTCGCGCAGCGCGCGCACCACCCCGGCCGGGCCGGTGTCCTCGACGAACCGCCACAGCTCCACCGAGCCCGGCTCGGCCGCGCGGGTCAGCCACGCCCGCGCCCGCCGCAGCCCCGCGGCGCCGGCCGGTGAGGCCGGGTCGTCGACGGCCGCCGCCAGGTCGTCCCCCAGCCCGCTCACGCCGCGGCCCGCTGCAGCCGCATGCCCAGCGCCTCGGCGACGTCGTCGCCGCCGGGCGTCGTCCGGCCGTCGAGGTCGGCCAGCGTCCAGGCGACCCGCAGCACCCGGTCCAGGCCCCGCACCGACAGCAGACCGCGGTCCAGCGCCCGCTCGGCCAACGCCAGGGTGGTCCGCGGCA
The DNA here is from genome assembly GCF_054049915.1 of Geodermatophilus sp. SYSU D00766. Classification (NCBI taxonomy): domain Bacteria; kingdom Bacillati; phylum Actinomycetota; class Actinomycetes; order Geodermatophilales; family Geodermatophilaceae; genus Geodermatophilus; species Geodermatophilus sp. SYSU D00766. The sequence continues at coordinate 77,732 of NZ_JBJGYI010000010.1, read as the reverse complement.
GCGGCCAGCGCTCCCGCAGCAGCCGCCCGGGCACCTGGCTGTTGAGCGACAGGCCGGTCCCCCGCAGCCGGGCCGCGGCGGCCCCCCGCGCGACGGCGACCCGCGCGGCCACCGTGGCCGTGGGCTCCGGCGCCACGTCGGCGGCCAGCCACGCGGCCCGGGTGACCGGCGGCAGCTCCACCCGCAGGTCGATGCGGTCGAGCAGCGGACCCGACAGCCGCGACCGGTAGCGGCGCCGCTCCAGCGGGCTGCAGGTGCACGCGACGTCCCCGGCGGCGCTCGCGCACGGGCACGGATTGGCCGCCAGCACCAGCTGCGCCCGGCAGGGGAAGGTCGCCGACCCGGCGACCCGGCTGATCGTCACCGACCCGCGCTCCAGCGGCTGGCGCAGGGTGTCCAGCGTCGCGCGCGGGAACTCCGGCGCCTCGTCGAGGAAGAGCACCCCGCGGTGGGCCCGGCACAGCGCGCCGGGACGGATCGCCCCCGAGCCGCCGCCGACGAGCGCGGCCATGGTGGCCGAGTGGTGCGGCGCCTCGAAGGGCGGCCGGCCCACCAGCGGTGCGCCGGGCGGGAGGGTGCCGGCGACCGAGTGGATCGCGGTGACCTCGAGGGCGGCCTCCTCGTCGAGCACCGGCAGCAGGCCGGGCAGCCGCTCGGCGAGCATCGTCTTGCCCGCCCCGGGCGGGCCGGTGAGGTACAGGTGGTGCCCGCCGGCGGCGGCCACCTCGACCGCGCGCCGCCCGGCCGCCTGCCCGACCACGTCGGCGAGGTCGGGAACGGGCGCCGGGGGCGGCAGCGGCCCCCGGACGTGCGGCGTCAGGCGGGTGCGGCCCGACAGGTGGTCCACCAGGTCGCCCAGCGTGGCGGCCGCGAGCACGTCGACCCCGGCGACCAGCGCCGCCTCGTCGGCGTTGCCGGCCGGGACGACGACGGTGGTGTGACCGGCGCGTGCCGCGGCGAGCACGGCCGGCAGCACGCCGCGGACCGGGCGCACCGACCCGTCGAGCCCCAGCTCGCCGAGCAGGACCAGGCCGTCGGCGGACTCGGCCGGGAGCGTGCCCGCGGCGGCCAGGACCGCGGCGGCCAGCGCGAGGTCGAACCCGCTGCCCTGCTTGGGCATGGCGGCCGGCGACAGCCCGATGGTGATCCGGCGCATCGGCCAGGAGGCGCCGGTGTTGACGACGGCGGCGCGGACGCGGTCGACCGACTGGCGCACCACCGCGTCGGGGAGGCCCACGAGGACGACGCCGGGCAGCCCGGCGGACATGTCCACCTCGACCTCGACCATCGCGCCGGTGACCCCCGCCAGGCCCACCGACCAGGTGCGGGCGAGGGTCACGAGAAGGCCCCGCGCAGGTGGGTGACGACGGCCGGCCCCGTCGGCGGGACGAGCACGCCGACGACGTCGAAGCGCAGGTCGGGCGCGTGCTCGTCGTGCGCGGCCAGCCAGCGCTGGGCCAGCGTGCGCAGCCGCCGCCGCTTGGCCGCCGGCACCGCCTCGACGGGGTGGCCGAAGCCGGTGGCGCGGCGGGTCTTCACCTCGCAGAAGACGATCGCCGCGCCCTCGCGGGCGACGATGTCGAGCTCGCCGTCGCGGCAGCGCCAGTTGCGGTCGAGGACGCGCAGCCCGGCGTCGGTGAGGTAGGCCGCGGCGATCGACTCGCCGTGGCTGCCGAGGGAGGTGGTGGTGGACACCCGCCGACCGTGACCGCCGCCGGGCGCCGGCGGCGGGTCCCGCCGGGGTCTGTGGACGGCGGCGCGGGCTGTGGACGGCCGGGGCGGTCGTGTCGTCCCGGCGGGTCAGCCTCCGGGGCGTGGAGAGCGGATCAGGTGATGCGGGGCCCGTCGGGCAGCTCGAGGTCGGGCTTGTCGAGCTCCTCGACGTTGACGTCCTTGAACGTCAGCACCCGCACGTTGCGCACGAACCGGGCCGGCCGGTACATGTCCCAGACCCAGGCGTCGGAGAGCTTGAGCTCGAAGAACACCTCGCCGCCGGCCTCGCGGACCTGCAGGTCGACGGAGTTGGCCAGGTAGAAGCGGCGCTCGGTCTCCACCACGTAGGTGAACTGCCGGACGATGTCCCGGTACTCGCGATAGAGCTGCAGCTCCATCTCGGTCTCGTACTTCTCCAGGTCCTCGGTGCTCATCGCGGCTCTCCGGAGACGGTGCGCATGCCCCCATCATCGACCATGCCGCCCGCGGCGGTGAGCTGGAGCTCCCGGCCGGCGCGCGCGTCGCGGGCGCGGACGACGTTGACGAAGCGCGACCGGTGCTCGGGGCAGGGCCCGTGACGCTCCAGCGCGGCGGTGTGGGCCTCGGTCGTGTAGCCCTTGTGCACCGCGAAGTCGTACTGCGGGAAGCGCTCGTGCAGGTCGAGCATGATCCGGTCGCGGGTCACCTTGGCCAGCACCGACGCCGCGGCCACGCAGGCCGCGACCCGGTCGCCCTTCCACACGGCGAGGGTCGGCACGCCCAGGCCGGGCACGGCGAAGCCGTCGGTCAGCACGTAGTCGGCCGCGGGGTCGAGCGTGCTCACCGCGCGGCGCAGGGCCTCGAGGTTGGTCACGTGCATGCCGCGCGCGTCGAGGTCGGTCACCGGGATGACGACCACCGACCAGGAGACCGCGCGGGCGACGACCTCGTCGTAGACGCGGTCGCGGGCGGCGGCGGTGAGCAGCTTGGAGTCGGCCAGGCCCGGGACGCGGCCGCGCCGGCCGGCGGGCAGCACGCAGGCGGCGGCCACCAGCGGGCCGGCGCAGGCACCGCGTCCGGCCTCGTCGGCACCGGCGACGGCGGAGAAGCCGCGGCGGCGCAGCGAGCGCTCCATGTCCCACAGCGCGTCGCCGGGGGCGTCGGTGCCGGCGTCCGCGGGCGGGACGGGACGGCGGGTGCGGGCGGCCGGCGCGGCGGCGGCCCGCTGGGCGGGGGGAAGACGGCCTGCCATCGCCGTCCGACAGTACGACCCGGCACCGACGGCCCGGCCGGACGGTCGGCCCGCCCACCGGGCGGCGATCGGCAGGAGGTCGGTCGGCGAGAACGACCGCGGGCCGGTCCCCGGGGTCAGAGGGGACCGGCCCGCGGACCGGAGCGGGCGCCGGGGCCCGCGGGCCGGACCGCCGAGGAGGCGGACGGTCCGGACAGAACGAGAGGGCTCATGCCTCCACGGAGGCCGGGGTGGTCAGGCCGTGGGCGCCGCAGGTGCAGGAGGCCGAGCCCCGCGCGGACAGCACCAGCGAGACCGCGTGCGCCCGGTCGCGGGCACCCAGCTTGCGCAGGATCGCCTTGACGTGCGACTTGACGGTGTCCTCGCTGATGAACAGGTTGCGGCCGATCTGCCGGTTGGACTGGCCCTGCAGCAGCTCGTCGAGGACGTCGGACTCGCGGCGGGTCAGCGGCACCTCGGGGGTGAGCGGCTTGCCCACGGGCGCGGCGGTGGGCTCGACCCGGCGGATCTGCGGGTCGACGACGGTGCGGCCGGCGCGGGCGGCCAGGATCGCCCAGCCGAGCAGGGTCGGCGAGGTGTTGAGCATCAGGTACCCGCGGACACCGGCGGCGACGGCCTCGTTGACCACGGCGGGGTCCTCGGAGGTGGCCAGGGCCACCACTGCGACCCGCGGGAAGCGGCGGCGCAGGTCGCGGATGACGTTGAGGGTGGCGGCGCGCCCGGCGCCCAGCTCCACGACCACGGCGTCGGGACGGGCGGTCTCGACCAGGGTCAGGGCCCGGCGCAGCTCGCCGGGGGTGCCCACCGACTGCATGCCGGCGGTCTCGTTGACCATGCCGACCAGGCCACGGCGCAGGACGGGGGCGTCGGCCAGGAGGAGCACGCGGGTGACGCCGCGGGTGGCGCTGGCCAGGGGTGCGGACACGACTTACTCCATTTCGGGGAACCGATTTGCTCTCGACCACTCCATCGGGTTCCACCGACCATTGCTTGAACACATTCTGGGGATTTTTCTGAGCCGAGTGTCCGCGACCGTCGTCACACGGGAAACGACCTCGATTGGTTGTCGACATGGCGACGACCATTCCGGGAATGGTCGTCCCAGGGTCCGGGAACGACGACGGCGCCGTCCCGGGGGCGGGACGGCGCCGTCGGAGGACGCGGGGCGGGGTCAGCCCGGGGGCGGGCGCAGGCGGCGGTCGCGGTTCCACACCGCCACGGGGACCGCGCCGGCCAGGCCTAGGCCCAGCGGCGCGACCTGCCCGACCGCGCCCCCGATCGCACCCCCCGCCGCGGCGGCCTCGGTGCCCTGGATGTCGGGGGAGTCGAGGGTGCCGAAGCGGTCGATCGGCCACACGATGAGCGCGGCCTTGCCGATGACGTCGTCGACGGCGATCGTGCCGCCGTAGCGGTCACCGACGTGCGAGCGGGAGTCGGCGGAGGCCGAGCGGTGGTCGCCCATGACCCACAGCCGCCCCTCCGGCACGGTCACCGGGCCGAAGGCGCGGGTCTCGATCGGGGTGTTCTCGTAGATGTAGGGCTCGTCGAGGGGTTCGCCGTCGACGGTCACCCGGCCCTCGGCGTCGCAGCACTGCACGGTCTGCCCGCCCACGGCGATGACGCGCTTGACGTAGTCGTCCTCGCTCGGCGGGGCGACGCCGACCGCGCGGCCGAGCCACAGCAGGGCGCCGGTGAACCAGTTCGACGGCTCGGAGATCTCGACCTCGGGCACCCAGGTGTCCGGCCCCTGGAAGACGACGATGTCGCCGGGCTCGGGGTCGCCGAACCAGTACGGGACCTTGTTGACCAGCACCCGGTCACCGGTGCAGCCCGGGCAGCCGTGCAGCGTCTGCTCCATCGACCCCGACGGGATGAAGAACGCCTGCGCCAGGAAGGTCTTCACCAGCAGCGCCAGTACGAAGGCCACGACCAGCAGGACGGGCAGCTCGCGCAGCAGCGAGGTCTTCTTCTCCGGCCGGGCGGCGCGGCGCTGCCAGGGGAGGCGGCGGCGGGCAGAGGACTCGGGTGGCGGGTCCTCCCCGGGAACGACGTCGGCGGGCCCCCCGGACCGGTCACTGCTCATCGGAGTCAGCGTACGGCCGCGGGAGACCCGCCGTGGTCAGGCCGGGCTGTCAGCGCCCTCGACAGCGCCCGGGACGACTCAGCGCGCGACGGTCTCGCGACGCTCCTTGATCTTGGCGGCCTTGCCGCGCAGCTCGCGCAGGTAGTACAGCTTGGCGCGGCGGACGTCACCGCGGGTCACGACCTCGATCTTCTCGACGACCGGGGTGTGCACCGGGAAGGTGCGCTCCACGCCCACGCCGAAGCTGACCTTGCGGACGGTGAAGGTCTCGCGGATCCCGCCGCCCTGGCGCCGGATGACCACGCCCTGGAAGACCTGGATGCGCGAGCGGTTGCCCTCGACGACGCGGACGTGCACCTTGACGGTGTCCCCGGGGCGGAACTCGGGGATGTCGTCGCGCAGCGAGTCGGCGTCGAGTACGTCCAGGGTGTTCATCGCAGCTTGTCCTCGGTCTCAGCGGTGGATCAGCGGTGGATCAGCGGTGGCTCGTGTGTCGGCCCGGGCAGCGGGGTGCCCCACGCTCCGGACCAGGTGTGCGGCTGCGACTCCGGGAGGGAGTGCCCGTCGGCGGGCGCCTCCGGTCTGCAGCGACTCTCTACTGTGCCACATCCGGGCCGGCGTGCCGAGCGCGGGAGGTCAGTCGACCACGCGGGGTGGCCGACGCCACGGCCCGGCGAGCACCTCGGGCAGCACCGCGGCGAGCTGGCGCGGCGCGAACTCCACGCCGCCGGCGGCGACCTCCTCCGCCGTCCACCAGCGGTGCGGCTCCTCCCCCAGCAGCTCCAGCTCGGTGCGGCCGGCGGGGTCGACCTCGTGGACGACGTCGCGCAGGACGAAGAAGGTCTCCCGCGAGTCGACGTCGACGCCGGCGAAGGGGCCCACGTGCCGGCGGAACCACACCGGACCCTCGAGCGCGGCGGGGTCGACGACCAGCCCGATCTCCTCGGCCAGCTCCCGGGCGGCGGCCTGCCGGACGCTCTCGCCGTCCTCCACTCCCCCGCCGGGCGTGTACCAGAACAGCACCTCGCCGGGCGGGACCGCGGGGTCGGTCAACCGGGCCCCCAGCAGCAGCACCCGCCCGTCGGGATCGAGCACGACCACCCGCGCCGTCGGCCGGACCCAGGGCCGCTCAGGCACCGTCGAGGACCGCCCGGTCGGCCGGCGACAGCGCGTCCTCGGGCAGCGCGGCCAGCAGGTCGGGACGGCGGTCGGCGGTGCGCCGCAGCGACTCCGCGCGCCGCCAGCGGGCCACCGCGGCGTGGTCGCCCGACAGCAGCACCGGCGGGACGTCGAGGCCGCGCCACGACGCCGGCCGGGTGTAGGAGGGGCCCTCGAGCAGGCCGTCGGCGTGCGAGTCGAACTCCACCGACTCGCGGTTGCCGACGACGCCGGGCAGCAGCCGGGTGACCGCCTCGACCATCACCAGCACCGCCGACTCCCCGCCGGCGAGCACGTAGTCGCCGATGGAGACCTCCGACACGGGGCCGGAGGCGGCGGCCCACTCGGCCACCCGCTGGTCGATGCCCTCGTAGCGGCCGCAGGCGAAGACCAGGCCGGGCTCGGCGGCCCACTCCGCGGCGACCGCCTGGGTGAACGGCCGCCCGGCCGGCGTCGGCACGACCAGCCGGGTGCCCGGCGGGCGGACGGCCTCCAGCGCCCGCGCCCACGGCTCGGGCCGCATCACCATGCCCGGCCCGCCGCCGTAGGGGGCGTCGTCGACGGTGCGGTGGACGTCGTCGGTCCACTGCCGCAGGTCGTGCACGCCGACGGCGACCAGCCCGCGCTCGGCCGCCTTGCCCAGCAGCGACTGCCGCAGCGGGGCCAGGTACTCGGGGAAGATGGTGACGACGTCGACGCGGTACGGGTCGCTCACAGGTCGAGCAGCCCCTCGGGCGGGTCGACGACGACCAGGCCGCCGGCGAGGTCGACGGTCGGCACGATCGCGGTGACGAACGGCACCAGCAGCTCGCCGCCGTCGGCCCGCGCGACGACCAGCAGGTCGGCGCCCTCGTGGCGGACCGCGGTGACCTCGCCCAGCGGCGTGCCGTCGGGGAGCCGCGCGGCCAGGCCGACGAGCTGGTGGTCGTAGAAGGCCTCGGGGTCCTCCAGCGCCGGCAGGTCGGCGACCGGGACCTCGAGCAGGGTGTCGCGCAGGGTCTCGACGGCCTCGCGGCTGTCGTAGCCCTCGAACGCGAGCAGCAGCACCTCGCGGTGCCAGCGGGCGCCGGCGACGGTCAGCGGACCGCGGTCGGCGGGATCGGTGCGCAGGACCGCGCCGGGGACGAACCGGGCGTCGGGGTCGTCGGTGCGCAGCTCGACGGTGGCCTCACCGCGGACACCGTGGGGCCGGCCGATGCGGCCGACCACCACGGTGTCCGGAGGAGTGGGTCCCACGTCCGGGACGCGGGGGCTCAGCGCCCGTCGGTGTCGACGACGTCGACCCGCAGGCCGCGGCCGCCGACGCCGGCCATGACGGTGCGCAGGGCCTTGGCCGTGCGGCCGCCGCGGCCGATCACCTTGCCGAGGTCGTCGGGGTGGACCCGGACCTCGAGGGTCTTGCCGCGGCGACCGCCGACGAGGTCGACGGTGACGTCGCGCGGGTGGTCGACGATGCCCTTGACCAGGTGCTCGAGCGCCTCTTCGAGCACGTCTTACTCGGCGGGCGTCTCGGCCGCGCCGTCGGTGGCGGCGGGCGTGGCGTCGGCAGCCGGGGTGGCGTCGGCAGCCGGGGCGGCGTCGGCAGCCGGGGCGGCGTCGGCCTTGGGGGCGGCCTTCTTCTTCGGGGTGGTGGCACCCGCGGCCGGCTCCTCGCCGGAGCTGCGGACGGCCTCCTCGTAGAGGGCCTTGCGGTCGGGCTTGGGGGCGGCGACCTTCATGGGCGGCGGAGCCGGCTCGCCCTTGAACTTCTGCCAGTCACCGGTGACGCGGAGGATGGCCGCGACGGCCTCGGTGGGCTGGGCGCCGACGCCGAGCCAGTACTGCGCGCGCTCGCTGTCGACCTCGATGAAGGAGGGGTCCTCCTTCGGGTGGTACTTGCCGATCGTCTCGATCGAGCGGCCCTCGCGCTTGGTGCGCGCGTCGGCGACGACGATCCGGTAGTACGGAGCACGCATCTTGCCCAGACGCATGAGCTTGATCTTGGTGGCCACGGTGGCTCGGATTCTCCTCGAACGCTGTTCGTCGGTGCTCGCCGGACGGACGCGTGGGGTTACGCCGGGGCGGAGCCAGGGACACGGCCGGCGACGGTGAGAGGGCCGCGCGCCGCCGTGTTCGACCGACCATCATGCCAGACGCGCGCGGGCGTGCAGGAGCCAGCCGGGGACGGCGCCGCTCCTCAGGTCGGCTCGATCTCCACGAGGTTGTCCGAGAAGGTGGGGGCGCGGCCGAGGTCGGCGAACACCGAGGGGCTCAGCGCGTTCACCGTCGCCCCGCGCGAGTGCTTGCGCCAGGCCCCCATCGGGGAGACCACCACGCCGGGCGCGACGTCGGTGGTGACGTGCACCCGGGCGGTGAACCGGCCCCGGTCGTTGACGACGGTGGCCTCGGCGCCGTCGGCGAGACCCCGGGCCGCGGCGTCCTCCGGGTGCACGTGCACGGCGGGCACGCCCTGCACCCGCTGCTGACCGGGGCGGTCGCCGAAGCTCGAGTTCAGGTAGGCGTGCGACTTGGGCGACAGCAGCGTGAGCGGGTAGCGGCCGTCGGGCCGCTCGCGCGGCGGGACGTAGTGCGGCAGCGGGTCCACCGGCTCGCCGGCCTGGTGGTCGTTGGACCCCTGGCGGAACAGCGGCAGCACGAAGTTGCCGCCGGCGGCGGCCGAGGAGAGGAACTCCACCTTGCCCGACGGCGTGGGGAACCCGCCCTCGGCGTGCGGGGCGTACTCGTCCGGGCCGGGGAGCCGCAGCCGCGCCCAGCCGTCCCGGGCCAGCGTCTCCGGCGTGATCCCCTCCAGGACCGGCGAGGACCAGTCGAACGCCTCGGCGATCATCTCCTCGTCGGTGCGGCGGAACACCGGCTCGGTGAACCCCATGCGCGCGGCCAGCCGGCGGAACAGCTCGGTGTTGGGCACCGCCTCGCCGAGCGGCGCCACGGCCGGCTCGTTCAGCGTCACGTGGAGGTGACCCCAGGAGAACATGAGGTCCCGCTGCTCGAGCTGGGTCGTGGCGGGCAGCACGATGTCGGCGTAGTCGGCGGTGTCGGTGAGGAAGTGCTCGCTGACCACGGTGAACAGGTCCTCGCGGGAGAGCCCGGCGACCATCCGGTCCTGCTCGGGACAGACCACCAGCGGGTTGCTGTTGTAGACCACCAGCGCCCGGATCGGCGGGTCCAGGTCCAGCTCGCCGGTCAGCGCCCGGCCGAGCAGCCACTGGTTGACCACCCGCGTCCCGGGCCGGATGAACTCCGCGCCGAGGAACGCCGGCCAGTTGACCGGGAAGGCCCACAGCGGCAGCTGCAGCAGGCCGCCGCCCGGACGGCGCCAGGCCCCGGTGAGCGCGGGCAGGCAGGAGATGGCCCGCACGGTCTGCCCGCCGCCGGCGTGCCGCTCGATGGCGACCCCGATCCGGATGACCGAGGGGTCGGCCGCGGCGTACTCGCGCGCCAGCGTCCGGATGTCCTCGGCGGGGATGCCGGTCTCGCCGCTGGCCCACTCGGGGGTGTAGGTCGCCACGCGCTCGGCGAGCTCGTCGAAGCCGACGGTGTACCGCGCGACGTAGTCCTCGTCGGTCAGCCCCTCGCCGATGATCACGTTCATCATGGCCAGCGCCAGGGCGCCGTCGGTGCCGGGACGGATGGGGATGTACCAGTCGGCGTGCTGCGCCGTCCGGTGGCGGACCGGGTCGATGACGACGACCTTGGCCCCGCGCCGCTGCGCCTCGGCCACGAACGGCCACAGGTGCAGGTTGGTGCTGAGCATGTTGTTGGCCCAGATCACGATGTAGCGGGCGTGCACGAAGGACTCCGGGTCGACGCCGGCGGTGGCGCCCACCGTCATGGCGTAGGCGGTGCAGGAGCCGGAGTCGCAGTAGGTGCGCTCGCTGACGGTCGCGCCGAGCCGGTTGAAGAACGGGTCGCCGACGTTGAGGCCGTTGAGGATCCCCTGCGTGCCCAGGTAGCTGACCGGCATGATCGCCTCGGCCCCGGACGTCTCGACGATCTCGGTGAAGCGCCCGGCGATCTCGTCGAGCGCCTCGTCCCACGAGATCCGCTCGAACCGCCCGCTGCCCTTCGGGCCGGTCCGCCGCAGCGGGTGCAGCACCCGGTCCTCGCTGTAGACCGTGCGCTCGTAGTCGTTCATCTTCACGCACAGCACGCCGCGGGTGTAGGGGTGCGACCGGTCGCCGCGGACCCGCACGGCGCGGCCGTCCTCGACCGTCACCTCCATCGCGCAGGTGTCCGGGCAGTCCAGCGGACAGGCGCCGCGCACCGTCATCGTCCCCGTCGTCCCCGGCACCGGCAGGTCGGTCACGGCCATGGTCGTCCTCCTCCCCCGGGGACGTCGTCCCCGGCGCGGTGCGGGGATCGTCGCGCGCCGCGGGGCCGCCGGTTCGACGGTGCGTGCCGCGCCCTCGACCCCCAGCGCCTTCCGCGGGCCGGTGACGCGTGGCACGCTCGGCCCGTCCTGCCCAGGACGGCGCCGCGCGCGGGCCCGCGCGGCCGACCCCGAGCGAGGTCCGATGCCGACGTCGACCACCACGCGGTGCAGCGGCGTCCGGCCGTGGCGGGACCTGCTGGGCGAGCACTTCGTGGACCTCGACGTCGCTCCGGTCACCGACCGGCCGGTCGCCGGCGAGGTCTCCAGCCGGACGCTGGGGTCGCTGCAGCTGTCCCGGGTGGGGTCGGTGGACCAGCGGGCGGTGCGCACGGCCGGTCTCGCCCGCGCCGACGGGCGGCGCTACGTGCAGGTCGGGCTGCTCGAGCGGGGCGCCGCCCGTGTGCAGCAGGACGGCCGGGAGTGCTGGCTGCAGCCCGGGGACTACGCCCTCTACGAGACCGACCGCCCCTTCACCTGGGAGCTGTCGGCCGGGACGGCGCCGGCCTGGTCCCTCCTGGTCGTCACCTGGTGCCGCCCCGAGGCCTCCGCCGGCGCGCTGACAGCGCGGCGCCTGGACGGCTCGGCCGGCCTCACCGGGGTGCTCGGCCGGATGATGACCGACCTGGTGCACAGCCCCGACGTCACCGCCGCCGACCCCGGCGACCGGCTCGCCGCCGAGCTGCTCGACCTGGTCACCACCGCGGCCGGCGCCGCGCCGCCGCGGCCGGCCGGGTCGCCGCGGGGCGAGGACGCCCTGGTCGGCGCCGTCCGGGCCTACGTGGAGGAGCACCTCGCCGACCCGGGGCTCGGCCCGCGGGAGATCGCGGCGGCCCACTTCGTCTCCGTCCGCCAACTGCACCGGCTGTTCGCCGCCCGCCAGGAGACGGTGGCCGGCCACGTGCGGCGCCGGCGTCTGGAGCGGGCCCGCGAGGAGCTCGGCCGGGCCGACGCGCGCGGCCTGCCGGTGTCGGCCGTGGCGCGCCGCTGCGGCTTCGCCGACCCGTCGGTGTTCGGCCGGGCCTTCCGCGCGGCCTACGGCCTCACCCCCTCCCGCTACCGGGCGCTGGCCGCCCGGGGATGAGGCCCCCGCTCAGCCCCGCGCGCGGGCCAGCACCGCGGCCGCGGCGTCGGCCACCGCGACCTCCGACCGCTCGCCGGTGGCCCGGTCGCGCACCTCGACGACGCCCTGCGCCAGCCCGCGCCCGACGGTGACGATGGTCGGCATGCCGAGCAGCTCGGCGTCCTTGAACTTCACGCCGGGCGAGACCTTGGGCCGGTCGTCGTAGAGGACGGTCAGCCCGGCCCCGACCAGCTCCTGCGACAGCGCCTCGGCGGCCTCGAAGACCGCCGCGTCCTTGCCGGTGGCCACGACGTGCACGTCGGCCGGGGCGATCTCGCGCGGCCAGACCAGGCCGAGCTCGTCGTGCGTGGACTCGGCGATGGCGGCCACGGCGCGGGAGACGCCGATGCCGTAGGAGCCCATGGTGACCGTGACGAGCTTGCCGTTCTCGTCGAGGACCTGCAGGTCCAGGGCCTCGGCGTACTTGCGGCCCAGCTGGAAGATGTGCCCGATCTCGACGCCGCGGGCCAGCTCCAGCGGGCCCGAGCCGTCGGGGGCGGGGTCACCGGGCAGCACCTCGGCGGCCTCGACGGTGCCGTCCCAGGAGAAGTCGCGGCCGGCCACCAGGTCGAACACGTGCCGGCCGGGGGCGTTGGCGCCGGTGACCCAGCGGGTGCCGGGGACCACGCGGGGGTCGACGAGGAAGCGGATGCCCGACTCGCTGTCCTTGCCGAGCACCTGCGGGCCGATGTAGCCCTTGACCAGCGCGGGGTGCGCCGCGAAGTCGGTGAACGGCTCCACCTCCGCCGGGGCGACCTGGGCCTCCAGCCGCTTGACGTCGAGCTCGCGGTCGCCGGGGATGCCCACGACCAGCGGCTCGCGGGTGCCGTCGGGGTGCACCAGCGTGACGACGACGTTCTTCAGCGTGTCCGCGGCGGTGTACCCGGCGTCGGGGAAGAGCTCGCGGGCGACGGCGACCAGCGTCTCGATGGTCGGGGTGTCGGGGGTGTCCTCGACGTGCGCCTCGGGCAGGCCGTCCAGCGGCACGGGGTCGGGGACGACGGTGCCCACCGCCTCGACGTTGGCGGCGTACCCGCCGGGCGAGCGGACGAAGGTGTCCTCGCCGATCTCGGTGGGGTGCAGGAACTCCTCGCTCCTCGACCCGCCCATGGCCCCCGACATCGCCGAGACGATGACGTAGTCCAGGCCCAGCCGGTCGAAGATCCGGATGTAGGCGGCGCGGTGCGCGGCGTAGGAGGCGTCGAGGCCGGCGTCGTCGACGTCGAAGGAGTAGCTGTCCTTCATCGTGAACTCGCGGCCGCGGAACAGCCCGGCCCGGGGCCGGGCCTCGTCCCGGTACTTGTCCTGGATCTGGTAGATCGACAGCGGCAGGTCCTTGTACGACGAGTACAGGTCCTTCACCAGGAGCGTGAACATCTCCTCGTGGGTGGGGCCGAGCAGGAAGTCCGCACCCCGGCGGTCCTGCAGCCGGAACAGGTTGGGGCCGTACTCGGTCCAGCGGCCGGTGGCCTCGTAGGGCTCCCGCGGCAGCAGCGCCGGGAAGTGCACCTCCTGGGCGCCCATCGCGTCCATCTCCTCGCGGACGACGCGCTCGACGTTGCGGAACACCCGGTAGCCCAGCGGCAGCCACGTGAAGCCACCGGGCGCGGCCCGCCGGATGTAGCCGGCCCGCACCAGCAGCCGGTGGCTCGGGACCTCGGCGTCGGCCGGGTCGTCGCGCAGGGTGCGCAGGAACAGCGTGGACATCCGCAGCAGCACACGAGCAGTCTCCCAGGCCGCGCGAACCGGTTCTCCGCGCACCGGTGCACGTCGGGGCCAGTCACTCGCAATCGCGCCGCAAGGCCCCCGCGCGAGCGTGGCCGGCAGCGAGCCACCGACCGGTGGCCACCGACCTCCCGGAGTCCCCCGATGCGCACCCGCCCCCGTCTCGCCGGCCTGGCCCTCGCCCTCGCCGCCGGCGCCTCCCTCGCCGCCTGCACGACGTCGGTGACCGGCGAGGCCACGCTCGTCTCCGCCGCCGAGAACGCCACCGCCGCCACCCCGGAGGCCGGCGGGACGACCTCCGCCGAGCCCACCGCCGAGCCGACCGCCGAGCCCACCGCCGAGCCCACCGAGCCCACGCCGGCCGACCCGACCGCGGAGTCCGTGCCCGCCGACACCGGCGGGGAGGACCTGCCCGTGCCCGGCGCCGGTGTCCCCGGCGACGCCGGCCTGTGCCAGGCGGTGGCCGGGTGGTTCGGCTACGCCGGCCTGGCGCTGATCTCGGTCGACGAGACCGGCTACGTCGACCCCGCGAACGTCGTCCCGCTGCTGGAGGCGCTGCGCGACGCGCCGGCCGACCACCAGGACGCCAGCGCCCCGGTGCTGGCCGCCGCCGAGGACGTCTCGGCCGCCACCGACGCGGCGATCGACGACATCGAGTCGGGCACCGACGTGTTCGTCGCCTTCGAGGGCCTCACCCAGCCGGCCACCGACCTCGGCACCGCCTGCGCCGCCGCCGGCGTCAGCGTCTGAGACCGCGGTCCCCGGGCGGGGTGTCACCCGGCCGGGGTGTCCCCCCGCCCGGGGGTGACACCCCGGTCCGGGCCGCCCCTAGCGTGCCGCCCCATGCCGACACACCCCCAGGCGCAGGCCTTCCTCGACATGGTCGCCGACGCACCCCCGCTCGACAGCTGCACCGTCGAGGAGAACCGCGCGCAGCTCGCCGCCGTCGTCCCCCTGACCGGCGACCCCGCACCGCTCGCGGACGTGCGGGACACGATGCTGCCCGGGCCCGCCGGTCCCGTCCCGGTCCGGGTCTACCGCCCCAGTGCCGACGACGGGCTGCCCACCGTGGCCTACTTCCACGGCGGCGGCTGGGTGCTCTGCGACCTGGACACCCACGACACGACCTGCCGGGACATCGCCCGGTACGCCGGCGCCGTCGTCGTGTCGGTCGACTACCGCCGCGCGCCCGAGGCGCCGTTCCCCGCCGCCTACGACGACTGCCTGGCGGTGACCCGGGCCCTGCTCGACGGCTCCGCCGGGCTGGGGACCGACCCGGCGCGGGTCGCCGTGGCCGGGGACAGCGCCGGCGGCAACCTGGCCGCCGGCGTCGCGCAGGCCCTGCGCGACGCCACGCCCGCACTGGCCCACCAGGTGCTGGTCTACCCGCTGACCGACGCCCGCACGGGCCGGACCGCCAGCTACCGCACCTACGGCGAGGGGCACTTCCTCACCCACCGCGACATCGACTACTTCCTGCAGGCCTACGCCGGGGACGCCGACCGGACCGACGTGCGGCTCTCACCGGCGCTCGCGCCCGACCTGTCCGGGCTGGCACCGGCCACCGTCGTGACGGCCGAGTGCGACCCGCTGTGCGACGAGGGCGCGGCCTACGCCCAGGCCCTCGCCGACGCCGGCGTGCCGACGCTCTACGAGTCCTTCCGGGGCCAGGTGCACCCGTTCGTCCTGCTCGGCAGCATCGTGGACGACGCCGACGCGGCCCGCCGGCTCATCGGCCGGCGGCTGGCCGAGAGCTTCGGGTCCACCCCCGCCGTCTGAGACCGCCCGGGGCGCTCAGGCCACCACGCGGCCGCGCAGCAGCGTCAGCCGCGGCCGGGTGAGGGTGTCGAGGTCGGTGCGCGGGTCGGCGTCGTAGACGACGACGTCGGCCGGCGCGCCCTCCTCGATGCCCGGCAGCCCGAGCCAGCTGCGCGCCGACCACGACGCCGCGGCCACCGCCGCCTCGGCCGGCAGCCCCGCCCCGCACAGCGCGCGGACCTCGTCGGCGATGCGGCCGTGCTCGATGCCGCCGCCGGCGTCGGTGCCGGCGAACACCGGCACCCCGGCCTCGTAGGCGGCCCGCACGACCGCACCCGAGCCCGCGTACAGCCGCCGCATCGTGCTGGCGTAGGAGGGGAAGCGCTTCTCCCCCGCCGCCGCGAAGCCCGGGAAGTTCTCCACGTTGACCAGGGTCGGGACGACGGCGGTGCCGCGGGCGGCCATCTCGGCGACGAGGTCCTCGGTCAGCCCGGTGCCGTGCTCGATGCAGTCGATGCCGGCGCGGACCAGGCCGGGCAGCGCGTCGGTGCCGAAGGTGTGCGCGGTGACCCGCGCGCCCTCCTCGTGGGCCGCGGCGATCGCCTCGGCCACCACGTCGTCGGGCCACTCCGGTGCCAGGTCGCCGACGGCACGGTCGATCCAGTCGCCGACGAGCTTGACCCACCCGTCGCCGCGCCGGGCCTGCACCCGCACCGCGGCGACGAGGTCGGCGGGCTCCACCTCGACGGCCAGCCCCGGGATGTAGCGGCGGGTCGCGGCCACGTGCCGGCCGGCGCGCACGATCGTCGGCAGGTCGGGCTCGTCGTCGAGGGCCCTCGTGTCGACCGGGGAGCCGCAGTCGCGCAGCGCCAGCACGCCGGCGGCGCGCTCGGCCAGCGCCTGCTCCCGCAGGCCGGCGAGGTCCTCGACGAGCACCCCGCCGCGGCCGATGCCGACGTGGCAGTGCGCGTCGACCAGGCCCGGCAGCAGCCACCCACCGCGGGCGACGGTCTCCGCGCCGGGCACCGGCTCGGTGGTGATCCGGCCGTCGCGGACCCACAGGTCGCGGTGCTCGCCCTCGGGGAGGACGACGCCGGACAGGTGCAGCGCCGGGGCGCTCACCGGCCGGGCCGCTCGTCCCCGAACTTGCTGAAGTCGAGCGTGGACAGGTCGGGCAGCGCCTGGCCCGGCGGCAGCGACGGCATCCCGCCGGGCAGCCCGCCGCCGAAGCCGGCGCCCGGCGGCAGCGCCGGGGCGCCCATCGGCCGGCGGGCCGGGGCCTTGCCCTTGCCGCCCTTCTTGCCCTTGCCCTTCTTCGACTGCGCCTGCATCTGGCGGCCGCGGGCCTTCTTCGACATCGGGCCCATGCCCGGCAGGCCCATGCTGCCGGCCATCTGGCCCATCATCTTCTGGGCCTGCGCGAAGCGCTCCAGCAGCTGGTTGACCTCGGTGACGGTGACGCCCGAGCCGTTGGCGATGCGCACCCGCCGCGACGCGTTGATGATCTTCGAGTCGACCCGCTCCTGCGGGGTCATCGAGCGGATGATCGCCGCGGTGCGGTCCAGGTCGCGGTCGTCGACCTGCTTGAGCTGCTCCTTCATCGCGCCGGCGCCGGGCAGCATGCCGAGCAGGTTGGCGATGGGGCCCATCTTGCGGATGGCCATCATCTGCTCGAGGAAGTCCTCGAGGGTGAAGCCCTCGCGGCTGACGAGCTTGCCGGCCATCTTCTCGGCCTGGTCGGCGTCGAAGGCCTGCTCGGCCTGCTCGATGAGGGTGAGCACGTCGCCCATGCCGAGGATGCGCGAGGCCATCCGCTCGGGGTGGAAGACGTCGAAGTCGGTGAGCTTCTCGCCCGTGGAGGCGAACATGATCGGCTGGCCGGTCACGTAGCGGACCGACAGCGCCGCACCACCGCGGGCGTCGCCGTCGAGCTTGGTCAGCACCACACCGGAGAAGCCGACGCCGTCGCGGAAGGCCTCGGCGGTGGTGACGGCGTCCTGGCCGATCGTCGCGTCGACGACGAACAGCGTCTCGTCGGGCTGCACGGCGTCGCGGATGCCGGCGGCCTGGGCCATCAGCTCGGCGTCGATGCCCAGGCGGCCGGCGGTGTCGACGACGACGACGTCGTGCATCGTGCGGCGGGCGTGCTCGATCGAGTCGGCGGCCACCCGGATCGGGTCGCCGACGCCGTTGCCCGGCTCGGGCGCGAAGACGTCGACCCCGGCCTGGCCGGCGACGATCGAGAGCTGGTTGACCGCGTTCGGCCGCTGCAGGTCGGCGGCGACCAGCAGCGGGGTGTGGCCCTGGCCCTTGAGCCAGCGGCCGAGCTTGCCGGCGAGGGTGGTCTTACCGGAGCCCTGCAGGCCGGCCAGCATGATGACCGTGGGCGACTGCTTGGCGTAGCGCAGCCGGCGGGTCTCGCCGCCGAGGATCTCGATGAGCTCCTCGTTGACGATCTTGATGACCTGCTGGGCGGGGTTGAGCGCCTGCGAGACCGCGGCGCCGCGCGCCCGGTCCTTGACCGCGGCGATGAACGCCCGCACCACCGGCAGGGCGACGTCGGCCTCGAGCAGCGCGATGCGGATCTCGCGCGCGGTGGCGTCGATGTCGGCGTCGGTCAGCCGGCCCTTGCCCCGCAGGCCGGTGAAGACCTTGTCGAGGCGGTCGGAGAGGGTCTCGAACACAGCACGTCCTCGTCACAGCTCGCGGCGCGGCCGGCCCGGTCCACCCGACCGGCGACACGGCGAGGTCCCGGTCCGACCGGGCCACGCGCCTCCTGCCTCCCAGGGTATCGACAGCGGCGGCCACGTCCCGCCGCTCCGCGGACACCGGCCGGTCGCCGTCGGCGTCGTCGACTCGACAGGCGAAGCGCGTTGTCCCAATTCCCCTTCGTCCGTTGGCTGCTGCCGACCTCGGTCCTCGCCCCGGTGGGGGCGGCCGCGGCGGGCCTGGGCACCGGCGCCGCGGCCTGAGCGCGGGGACGCTCAGGCGGAGTCGGCCGAGGGCCGGTCACGCACGACCAGCTCCAGGAAGTCGCCGACCCGCACGTGGTCCTCCAGCGGGTGCCGGAACCGGCCGCGCTCGACGACGGTGTAGTGGTTGCGCCGCCCGACGCGCTCCCGGACGACGTAGCCTGCCTCCTCGAGGTCGGCGAGGATCATCTGCACCGCCCGCTCGGTGATGCCGACGCGGCCGGCGATCTCGCGGATGCGGGCCTCGGGGTCGACGGCGAGGCTCACCAGCACGTGCCCGTGGTTGGAGAGGAAGGTCCACCCCGGCGAGGACGCGGTCACGGGAGAACCGTAGACGGCGCGGGTGCCCGGCGGGCACGGCGCCGCCGGCGGCCATCGCACCTCCGGACCCCTGTACAGGAAGAGCATTTCCTGTATCGTGTTTCCTGCGAGGGGAGTACCCGACCGCATCCGCGAAGCCGCCGCCCGTCAGTCCCGGCCTCCGGCCCGGGCGCGGCCGGTCCTCCGGGACCGGGGGAGACCTCGCCGCACCGTGGGAGCCCCCGTGACCGCGACCGTCCCCGCAGCACCGCCTCCCGCGCCGGCCCGCACCCGGCCCGCCCCCCTCCCCCGGGGCGTCCCGCCCCGGCTGCTCGTCCCGCTCACCGGCCGGGAGGGCGCCCTCGCGGCCCTCGACGAGGCCCACACCCTCGCCCGCGAGACCGGCCGCGAGGTGCACACCGCCCTGCTCCTCCCCCGCCTCCCGGTCACCACGGACCCCGCCCTCCTGGCCCGCCTCGGCGAGGAGGCCGGACGGGAGGTCGCCGACCTCGTCGCCCTGGCCACCCAGCGCGCCGCCGCGGCCGGCCTGCCCGCGCGGATCACCGTCCACCGCCTCGGCGGCCTGCGCGGTCGCCGCCGGGAGCGGGTCCTCGACCGCGCCGTCGCCCGCCTCGCCCGGCAGCTCGACGCCGTCCCGGTGGGCCGGCCGGTCCCGTGACCGCCACCGTGCCACGGGTCCCCGGCCCCTCTCCCGAGCAGGTCGTCCTGCTGCAGTCAGTGCGCGACGAGCCGTGCGTGTCGCTGCTGGCCACGACCACCCCCGCCGCCCGCATGACCGACGCGGACGCGCGGACCCTGCAGCGGCTGGCCGGCGAGGCCGGGGCGCGCCTGGCCCGCGACGGCGCTCCCGCCGAGCTCGCCGACGCCCTCCAGGAGCTCGTGTCCGCCGCCCGCGGCGAGCCCACGGGCGCCGGCATCGCGCTGTACGTCAACCGGACGATGCGCCAGGTGGTGCGCCTGCCGGTGGGGGTGCCCGACCGGGTGGTCGTCGACCCCACCTTCGCCACCCGCGACCTCGTCCGGGCGCTGCACCGGATCCCGCGCCACGTGGTGCTGCTGCTGTCGGAGCAGGACGCGCGGCTGCTCGAGGGCGGCGCCGGGACCCTGCGCCCACCCCGACGGTCGGCGTTCCCGCTCCGGGCCGACGACGACGCCGGCGACGCGTTCCTGCGGCGCGTCGACCGGGCGCTGGGCACCTTCCTGCGGCTGCACCCCGCCCCGCTGGTGCTGGTCGGCGGGCACCGGGTGGTCGGCCGGTTCCGGCGGCTGTCGCGCAACACCGGGCGGCTGGCCGGGACGGTGACCGGCCACCTCACCCGCGCCCCGCTGTCGGTGCTGGTCCCGCGGGTGCGCGAGGTGCTCGACGGCTACCTGCTGTCCCGGCAGGGCGAGGCGCTGGCGCACCTGGACCGGCGGCGCTCCCGGCAGGCCGTGGTGGAGGGCATCGACGCGGCGTGGCTGGCCGCGCGGCGGGAGCGGCCGGAGATGCTCGCGGTGGAGGAGGGCTTCGCCCTCGCGGCCCGGCTGAGCCCCGACGGCGACTTCCTCGTCCCCGCCGACGACGTCGAGCACCCCGACGTCGTCGACGACGTGGTGGACGAGCTGATCGAGACGGTGCTGGTGCGCGGCGGCTGGGTGGCCTTCGTGGCCGACGGCGCGCTGGCCGACTCCGGGCGGGTGGCCCTCACCCTCCGGTGAGGGCCACCCGGGCGACGGTCGCTAGGCGGCGGCGCCGGCGGCCCGCCGCCCCGCCGCCTCGACGAGGGACTCCAGCCCGCCGAGGAGGAAGCCGGTGCCGCAACCGGTGCAGATCCACTCGGGGCACTCGCCGCCGTCGTCGGTGTGCCCGTCGGCGCACGGCGGCTGCTCGAACACCGTGTCCTGCGCGCAGGTGGGGCAGGGCCAGCTCTGCGGGTGCTGCACGGGGACTCCCCTCGCCGTCGGTACCGGGACTGCTCCGTCCCGGAGTCGTCCCGACGGTCGCACGGCCCACCGACAGTCCCGTGCACTCAGCGCGGTGTGTCCGCCACCGGGTCGAGCACCGCCCCGTGCGCCGGGTCGAGGACCGCGCCCCGCGCCGCGGCGACCAGCGCCGCCTCCACCCGCGCCCGCCGGGCGGGGTCGAGGGGGCCGCCGGCCGGGTTGCTGACGTAGAAGTAGTCGGCGGCGTCGGCGCCGAGGGTCTCGATGCGCGCGGAGGTGACGTCGAGCCCCTCCGAGCCGAGCGCTGCGGTGAGCCGGTGGAGCAGCCCGGCACGGTCGCCGGCCCGCACCTCCACGATGCTGGTCGCCTCGCCGCTGACCTCCGAGTCGTGCCAGGAGATCCGCGGCGGCGCCGACCGCGCGGCGTCCTGCCGGTAGTCGGCCTCCCGCTGCCGGAGCCGGTCGGCCAGCGGCAGCGTCCCCTCCAGCGCCGCGCGGACGGCGTCGGCCAGGATCGCCGGCTGCGGCGCCCGCCCGAACCGCGGGCGGACGGCGAACACCGCCGTCGCCCGGCCGTCGACGACGTCGACCTTCGCCGCGCGCACGTCGAGCTGGTTGAGCGCGAGCACCCCCGCCAGGCAGCTGAACAGGCCCCGCTCGTCGGGCGCCCCGATCGTCACCTGCTGGCCGTCGGCGACGTCCTCGACGCCCACGGTCACCGCGCCGTCGGCCCCGGTCTCGGTGACCGTGGGCGCGGTGGGGTGCAGCACTGGGTCGGCGTCGGCGGCCGGCGTCCCGCCCAGGTGCGCCTGCACCCGGGCGACCAGGTGGGCGACCAGGTGCGCCTTCCACGGCGACCACGCCGAGGAGCTGGTGGCCGCGCCGTCGGCCTGCGCCAGCGCGTGCAGCAGCTGCAGCACCTGCGCGTCCCCGCCGATGGTGGCCGCGACCCGCTCGACGGTCACCGGGTCGTCGATGTCGCGGCGGGTGGCGGTGTCGGGCAGCAGCAGGTGGTGGCGGACCAGCGTGCCGACGACGGCGACGTCGGCCGGGGCGAACCCCATGCGGGCGGCGACGCCGGCGGCGATCGGCTCCCCCACGACGCTGTGGTCCCCGGGCCGGCCCTTGCCGATGTCGTGCAGCAGCGCGGCGACCAGGAGCAGGTCGGGCCGGTCGACGTCGTGGGTGAGCTCGGCGGCGGCCGCGGCGGCCTCGACGAGGTGCCGGTCGACGGTGAAGCGGTGCCACGGGTGGCGCTGGGGCAGCGACCGCACCTGCTCCCACTCCGGCAGCAGCCGGGTCAGCAGGCCCTCCTGGTCGAGCTGCTCAACGACGGCGACCGCGGGCCGGCCGGCGGCCAGCAGCCGCAGGAACGACCAGCGCACCTCGGCCGGCCACGGCTCGGGCACCGGCGGGGAGTGCGCGGCGAGCACCCGCAGCGTGTAGGGGGACAGCAGCAGGTCGGCGCGGGCGGCGGCGGCCGCGCCGCGCAGCACCAGCCCGGGGTCGGCGGCCGGGCGGGCGTCGCGGGCGAGCACCACCTCGTCGCCCTGCCGCACCACGCCCTCGGCCAGCGGCTCGCGGCGGACGCGGCGGTAGCGGCCGCGGGGGCGGCGGACCAGCGCCGCCTCCACCCGCCGCCAGGTGTCGTCGGCGACGAAGGCCAGCCGGCGCCCGGCGAGGCTGACCCGGCGCAGCAGCACGTCCTCGTCGGGGAGGCCGAGCGCGGCGGCGACCGGGCGCTGCTCCTGGCGGACCAGCACGTCGGAGGGCCGGCCGGTGCGGCGGCGCAGCTCGTCGCGGACGTCGAGCAGCAGGGCGTAGGCCGCCTCCACCTCCGCGGCGGGCTCGTCGCCGAGCTGGGCGGCGGCGACCGCGCGCAGCACCTGGCCCTCGCGCAGGCCGCCGTAGGCCTCCTTCAGGTCGGGCTCGAGCAGGAAGGCCAGCTCGCCGACCTGCCGGGCCCGGCCGCGGCGCAGGTCGCGCAGCTGCGGCAGCAGCCGGGACGCCGACTGCCGCCAGGCGGCCAGCGTCGCGGTGCGCAGCGCGGCGGCGAGGGCGGCGTCGCCGGCGACCAGGCGGGCGTCGAGCAGGCCCAGGCCGGCCTTGACGTCGGAGGAGGCCACCGCCACGGCCTCGGCGACCGAGCGCACCGAGTGGTCCAGCCGCACGCCGGCGTCCCAGACCGGGTACCAGACGGCGTCGGCGAGCGCGGCCACCTCGGGCCGGCCGTCGTGGACCAGCACCAGGTCGAGGTCGCCGTGCGGCGGCGGCTCGCGCCGTCCCAGGCTGCCGACGGCGACCAGCGCGACGCCGTCGGTGCCGGTGCGCGGGGGCGGGGCACCCCGGCCCTGCCGGGGCGGCGGTGTGCCGGCGACGGCGGCGGCGAGCAGGCCGCCCAGCCAGGCGTCGAGCTGCTGCACCCGCTCGGCGCGGGTCAGGCCGGGCAGCGCGCCGAGGTCGGGCACGGTCCCCCCTGTCGGTCGGTGGGTCGGGACGGCGCCGGCCGGGGCGGCGGTCCTCCCGCCACCCCGGCCGACGTGGTGCTGTCGGCCCCCTTGCAGGGTCCCGCCCCGAGCGTGCGAGGGGTGGGGGCAAGGGGGTCCTTCGTCTACAGCGCGTCCTCGCCGCGCTCGCCGGTGCGCACCCGCACGATCTCGTCGATCGTGGTGACCCACACCTTCCCGTCGCCGATCTGCCCGGTGGAGGCCGACTCGACGACGGCGTCGACCACCCGCGCGGCCTCGATCTCGCCGACGACGACCTCGATGCGCACCTTGGGGACGAAGTCCACCTGGTACTCGGCACCGCGGTAGACCTCGGTGTGGCCGCGCTGGCGGCCGAAGCCCTGGACCTCGCTGACGGTCAGTCCGGTGATCCCGATCAGCTCGAGGGCGTTCTTGACGTCGTCGAGCTTGAACGGCTTGATGATGGCGGTGACGAGCTTCACACCCGGCTCCTGTCCGTGAGGGTGGTGCCCCGGGCCTCCGCGCGGGTCTGGCCGGCGGCCGTGAGGGCCGAGCCGCCACCGCCGCCGCCCAGGGAGGCGAGGTCGTAACCGGTCTCGGCGTGCACGACGCCGTCGATGCCGGCGACCTCGTCCTCCTCGGTGATGCGGAAGCGCATGAGCTTCGCGACGACGAGGCCGATGACGAGCGTCAGCACGAACGAGTAGACCAGAACGGCGAGGGCGCCGAGCGCCTGCCGCCACAGCTGGTCCACGCCGCCGCCGTAGAAGAGACCGTCCACGCCGGCGGTCGCCGCGGCGGAGGCGAACAGGCCGACGGCGAGGGTGCCCCAGAGGCCGCCGACGAGGTGGACGCCGACGACGTCGAGGGAGTCGTCGTAGCCCAGCCGGTACTTCAGGCCGACGGCGAGGGCGCAGACGACGCCGGCGACGAGGCCGACGGCGATCGCGCCGAGCGGGGTCACCGCGGAGCAGGCCGGGGTGATGGCGACGAGGCCGGCCACCACGCCGGAGGCCGCGCCCAGCGAGGTCGCGTGCCCGTCGCGCAGCTTCTCGGTGAGCAGCCAGCCCAGGGTGGCCGCGCCGGTGGCCGCGAGCGTGGTCACGAACACCTCGGCGGCCTGGCCGTTGGCGGCCAGCGCGGAGCCGGAGTTGAAGCCGATCCAGCCGAACCACAGGATGCCCGCGCCGATCATCACCAGGGGCAGGTTGTGCGGCCGCATCGGGTCGCGGCCGAACCCACGCCGCTTGCCGAGCACCAGGGCCAGCGCCAGGCCCGCGGCGCCGGCGTTGATGTGCACCGCGGTCCCGCCGGCGAAGTCGATGGCCAGCAGGTCGTTGGCGATCCAGCCGCCGGTCTCGGACTCCGCGCCGTCGAAGGCGAACACCCAGTGGGCGACCGGGAAGTAGACCAGCGTGGCCCAGACGCCGGCGAAGACCATCCACGGGCCGAAGCGGGCGCGGTCGGCGACGGCGCCCGAGATGAGCGCCACGGTGAGGATCGCGAAGACGCCCTGGAAGGCGACGAAGGCCAGCGAGGGGACGGTGAAGACCAGGTTGTCCGGCGCGAACGCCCCCTCCAGGCCCGCGGTGCCGATCAGCGACGAGAGGCCGAAGAACTCGGTCGGGTCGCCGAGCAGGCCGCCGCCGACGTCGTCGCCGAAGGCGATCGAGTAGCCGTAGAGCACCCACAGCACGCTGATCAGCGCGAGTGCCCCGAAGCTCATCATCATCATGTTGAGGACGCTCTTCGCGCGGACCATGCCGCCGTAGAAGAGCGCCAGACCGGGGGTCATGAACAGCACCAGCGCGGCGCTGACCAGGACCCAGGCGGTGTCGCCGGTGTCCACGGCAACCTCCTGACGGTGTGGTGTGGCCGTGCGACGGGGCAGGGCCACGGACGGACCCGGGACGAGCGAGGAGCCCGGGGCGGTGCTCGGTGCGCCCGCCACCGGCGGTGGTGGGGCGACGCGGCGTTCACGGTGCCGGGGCCGTGTTTCCACGGGCGGCGTCGGCACGTTTCCGGACCGTGAACTCCCGATCGCGTGTCCGGCCGCCGTGTGTCGGCCGTGTTGCCCGCCCCGTCCGGGCGGCCGGCGGACCTGCCCGATGCGACAGGTGTGCAGGTGCAACTCGTGTGCAATAAGGTCGCCGGGTCCCTCCCCTGACGTCCCTGGAGGCAGCGTGAGCGTCCCCGCCGTGTCCGCCCGGCCCGGTCCCCCGGCGCACCGGACCCGCGCGGGCGGCTCGTTCAGCCCCCGGGAGTGGCGCTCGATCGGCGGCATGGCCGCGTTCGTCCTGCTGCTGCACGTCGTCGGGTGGGGCGTGCTGGTGTTCGCCGTCGCGCCCGCGGAGTACCAGCTGGGCAGCACCGGGGTCCTCGGGGTCGGCGTCGGCCTGACCGCCTACATGCTCGGCGTCCGGCACGCCTTCGACGCCGACCACATCGCCTCGATCGACAACACCACCCGCAAGCTGGTCGACGAGGGCACGCCGTCGGTGAGCACGGGCTTCTGGTTCTCCCTCGGCCACTCGTCGGTCGTGTTCGCCGCGAGCCTGCTGCTGGTGGCCGGGGTGCGGTCGGTCGCCGGCGTCGTCCAGTCCGACGACAACTCCGTCGGGCAGGCCCTCGGCCTCGTCGGCACCCTGGTCGCCGGCACGTTCCTGCTGCTCATCGGGCTGATGAACCTCAGTTCGGCGGTGGGCATCGCCCGCGTCTTCCGCCGGATGCGCTCAGGTCGGTACGACGAGGCCGAGCTCGAGCACCACCTGCACAACCGCGGGCTCCTGGCCCGGTTGCTCGGCCGGGTGACCCGCCGGGTGAGCCGGCCCTGGCACCTCTACCCCGTCGGCCTGCTCATGGGCCTGGGCTTCGACACCGCCACCCAGGTCGCGCTGCTGGTGCTCGCGGCCGGCTCGGCGGCCTTCGTGCTGCCCTGGTACGCGATCCTCGTGCTGCCGGTGCTCTTCGCCGCCGGGATGAGCCTGTTCGACGCCGCCGACGGCGTCCTCATGACCCGCGCCTACGGCTGGGCGTTCCTCAAGCCGGTGCGCAAGGTCTTCTACAACCTGACCATCACCGTGCTGTCGGTGACCGTCGCGCTCGTCATCGGCACGCTGGTGCTCGTCGGGCTGCTCGTCGAGCGGCTCGAGCTGCAGGCCGCGCCGCTGGTGTGGCTGGCCTCGCTGGACCTGGAGTACGTCGGCTTCGCGATCGTCGGGCTGTTCGTGGTCACGTGGGCAGTGGCCGTCGCGGTGTGGCGGTTCGGCCGCATCGAGCAGCGCTGGGCGCCCGACACCCCCTGACGGCCTCCCGCACGGGCCCTGCCCCGGTGCGGGGCGGGGAGGTCCGCTGTCAGTCCGCGCCGCCGACCAGGCCCTCGGCGAACACCTCCGGCTCGAAGGGCGCGAGGTCGTCGGCGCCCTCCCCCAGCCCGATCAGCTTCACCGGGATGCCCAGCTCGCGCTGCACCGAGACGACGATGCCGCCCTTGGCGGTGCCGTCGAGCTTGGTCAGCACCACGCCGGTGACGTCGACGGCGGAGGTGAACACCCGCGCCTGCACGATGCCGTTCTGGCCGGTCGTGGCGTCGAGCACCAGCAGCGTCTCGGTGACCGGGCTCTGCTTCTCCACGACGCGCTTGATCTTGCCGAGCTCGTCCATGAGGCCGGACTTGGTGTGCAGCCGGCCGGCGGTGTCGACGACGACGGTGTCGACCTCGGCCTCCACGCCGGTGCGCACGGCCTCGAAGGCCACCGACGCCGGGTCGGCGCCCTCGCGGCCGCGGACGGTGAGCACGCCCACCCGCTCGCCCCACGTCTCGAGCTGGTCGGCGGCCGCGGCGCGGAAGGTGTCGGCGGCACCGAGCACGACGCTCTTGCCGTCACCGACGAGGACGCGGGCGATCTTGCCGACCGTCGTCGTCTTGCCCGCGCCGTTGACCCCGACGACCAGCAGGACGCCGGGCCGGCCCTCGCGGCGGTCGGTGTGCAGAGTGCGGTCGAGGTCGGGCCCGAGGACGGCGGTGAGCTCGCGGACCAGCAGCGCGCGCAGGTCGGCGGGCGTGGCGGTGGCCAGCACCATCGACTGGGTGCGCAGCCGGTCGACGATCTGCTGGGTGGCCGCGACGCCGACGTCCGCGGCCAGGAGCGTCTCCTCGACCTCATCCCAGTCGTCCTCGGTCAGCCGCTCGCGGGCGAGCACGGTGAGCAGCCCGCGGCCCAGCGAGGACTGCGAGCGCGCCAGCCGGGACCGCAGCCGCACCAGCCGGCCGGCCGACGGCGGCGGCGTCTCGAAGACCAGGTCCGGCTCGGCCACCGCCGGGGGCAGCTCGACCGGCGGCGTCTCCGGCGAGACCGGCTCGGCCGGCGCCAGGCCCTGACCGGACGCGGTCGCGCCGGCCGGCCGGTCCTCGGGCGGCGCGGTCGGCGCGCTCGGTGGCCGCGGCCGCGTGAGCGTCGTGCCGGCGGCGGCGTCGTCGTCGAGCCGGGTGGTGCGCCGGCCGCGGCCGACGAGCAGGCTCGCCCCGGCGACCAGGGCCACGAGGACGATCGCGATCGCGATCAGCACGAACTCCATGCCGGTCAGTCTCCCAGCCGGTCCCCCGATCGCCGTAGCGACGGGTCTGGGCGGAACGGGGCACCGTGGAGCACGCTGGGCCCATGCCGCCACCCGACGAGGACGCCCCCGGACTGCTCATCGGACCCCTGCTGCGGCACGTCGACCCCGTGTCGGCCACCGTCTGGGTGGAGACCGACCGCCCGTGCACCGTCGAGGTCCTCGGGCGGACCGCGCGCACCTTCGCCGTCGGCGGCCACTGGTACGCGCTGGTCGTCGTCGAGGGGCTGGAGCCCGGAAGCACGACGCCCTACGAGGTCCACCTGTCGACCGACGGCGCCGACGGCGTCCGGGTGTGGCCGGAGTCGAGCTCCCCGTTCCCGCCCAGCCGGATCCGCACGCCGGGCCGTCCTGGCCCGTTCCGGCTGGCGTTCGGCTCCTGCCGGTACGCCACGCCCAGCACCGTCGACCTCGCCGAGCACATCCCGCCCGACGCCCTGGACGCCTATGCCGAGCGCGTGGCGGCGCTGCCGGAGGAGGAGTGGCCCGACGCGCTGGTGCTGCTCGGTGACCAGGTCTACGCCGACGAGCTGACGACGGCGACCCGCTCGTGGCTGCGCATTCGGCGCGGCGAGGACGTGCCCGAGGACGCCCAGACCCGGGACTACGAGGAGTACACCCGCCTCTACGCCGAGTCCTGGATGGACCCGCACGTGCGGTGGCTGCTGTCCACCATCCCGTCGTCGATGGTCTTCGACGACCACGAGATGATCGACGACTGGAACACCTCGGCCGCCTGGCGGCGCAAGGTCACCGCCACCGACTGGTGGGACGCCCGCATCGCCGGCGGGCTGGCCAGCTACTGGGTGTACCAGCACCTGGGCAACCTCTCCCCCGCCGAGCTGGCCGAGAACGCCACCTGGCAGGCGGTGCGGGCGCTGCCCGAGGACGCCGACGCCGAGCCGCTGCTGCGCGAGATGGCCCTCGCCGCCGACCGCGACCCGCGGACGGTGCGCTGGAGCTACGCCCGGCAGTGGGGCGACGCGCGGCTGCTCGTGGTCGACAGCCGGGCCGGCCGCGTGCTCGACGAGCAGGGCCGCCGGATGGTCGACGACGAGGAGTTCGCCTGGGTCGAGCAGCAGATGCGGCAGGCGGTCGAGGACGGCGTCGGCCACCTGCTGGTCGGC
Source organism: Geodermatophilus sp. SYSU D00766 (assembly GCF_054049915.1). Classification (NCBI taxonomy): domain Bacteria; kingdom Bacillati; phylum Actinomycetota; class Actinomycetes; order Geodermatophilales; family Geodermatophilaceae; genus Geodermatophilus; species Geodermatophilus sp. SYSU D00766. Next base: position 49,144 of record NZ_JBJGYI010000010.1, on the reverse strand, counting down.
ACGTCGCTGCCCTGGCTGCTCCCGCACGCCATCGACTCCATCGAGCGGGTGGACGAGGCGCTGGCGGTGCGCCACGACGGGCGCCTGGTCGGGCGGGCCGCCGAGGCGCTGCGGCAGGCCGCCGACCTCGAGCACTGGGCGGCGTTCGGGCACAGCTTCGACCGGCTGGCCGCCGCGCTGCTGGCGGTGGCCCGCGGCGAGCACGGCCCGGCGCCGGCGACGGCGCTGGTGCTCTCCGGCGACGTCCACCACGCCTACGCCGCCGAGGTGGTCGCCCCCGGCGGGCTCAGCGGCCGGGTGCACCAGCTGACCGTCTCCCCGCTGCACAACCAGGCGCCGCACCCCATCCGGGTCGGGTTCCGCATCGGCTGGAGCCGGTGGGCGCGGCGGTTCACCGGCGCGATCGCCCGCGCCGCGCGGGTGCGGCCGCCGTCGGTGGAGTGGGCCAAGGCCGCGGGGCCGTTCTTCGGCAACCAGGTGGGCGAGCTGGTGCTCGACGGCCGGCAGGCGCGCTTCCTGCTGCACGTGAGCGACCACCGGCCCGACGGCGAGGAGTGCCTGCAGCAGGTGCTCGACCTGCCGCTGGCCGACCCGGTCCCGGCGACGGTGCCGGCCGGCGGGTGACAGGCTGACGGGGTGACCGATGCCCACGGGGTCAAGCCGGCCCCCGGACCCGACCAGCCCCCGATCCCCGTCCGCCTGGTCACCTTCAACACCCACCACGGCGTGGGCGCCGACCGCCGGCACGACCTGCCCCGGCTGGCGAAGGTGCTCGCGGCGGCCGGCGCCGACGTCATCTGCCTGCAGGAGGTCGACCGGCACTTCGGCGACCGCAGCGAGGACGTCGACCAGGCGCTGCTGCTGTCCCGGGCGCTGGACATGCAGCTGGCGTGGGGTCCGGCGATCGACGAGCCGCGGCCCGGCGACGACCAGCGCCGGCAGTACGGCAACGCGCTGCTGTCGCGGCTGCCGATCCTGGTCAGCGACGTGCACCCGCTGCCCGGCGGCGGGGAGCCGCGCAGCGCGCTGCGGACCCTGGTCGAGCTCGACGGCGGGGCGCTGTGGGTGACCACCACCCACCTGACCACCCGGTCGCCGGCCGAGCGCGCCGAGCAGGTGGCGGTGCTGCGGGCGCTGTACACCGGGCCGATGGCGACCGGGGTGGTCGTCGGCGACCTCAACGCCGCCCCGGACGCCCCGGAGCTGGCGGCGCTGCGGGAGTCCTTCGCCGACGCCTGGGAGCTGGCGCCCGAGCGCGACGACCAGGCCCGCTGGCGGTTCTGGCAGCGCGAGGAGGGGCTGACCCACCCGGCGCGGTCGCCGCACGCGCGCATCGACCAGGTGTGGGTCACCCCGGGCATCACCGTGGCCTCCGCGCGGGTGCTCGACGGCGCGGGCGCGTCGGACCACCTGCCGGTCGTCGTCGACCTGCTGGTCCCCTCCGGCGTCTGACCCAGGCATAGGAAGCAATCCCCACGTTCCCGCGCCGGAGACGTGGGGAGAGCTTCCTATGCCTGGGCCGGATCGGGCTCGCGCAGCCGCTGGCTGATGACGCCGGTGATGCCGTCGCCGCGCATGCTCACGCCGTAGAGCGCGTCGGCGATCTCCATCGTGCGCTTCTGGTGGGTGATGACGATGAGCTGCGAGGTCGCCCGCAGCTGCTCGACCAGGGTGAGCAGCCGGCCCAGGTTGACGTCGTCGAGGGCGGCCTCGACCTCGTCGAGCACGTAGAACGGCGAGGGCCGCGCCCGGAAGATCGCCACCAGCAGCGCGACGGCGGTCAGCGAGCGCTCCCCGCCGGACAGCAGTGACAGCCGCTTGACCTTCTTGCCCGGCGGCCGCGCCTCGATCTCCACGCCGGTGGTGAGCATGTCCTCGGGGTCGGTGAGCACCAGCCGCCCCTGACCGCCGGGGAACAGCGTGGCGAAGACGCCCTCGAACTCGCGGGAGACGTCGGCGAAGGCCGCGGCGAACACGTCGTGGATGCGCCCGTCGACCTCGCGGACGACGGTGAGCAGGTCGCGGCGGGTGGCCTTGAGGTCCTCGAGCTGGGTGGCGAGGAAGGTGTGCCGCTCCTCCAGCGCCGCGAACTCCTCCAGCGCCAGCGGGTTGACCCGGCCCAGGGTGGCCAGGTCGCGCTCGGCGCGGGCGGCGCGGCGCTCCTGCGCGGCCCGGTCGTAGGGCACCGGCGCCGGCTCGGGCTCGCCCGCGGCCTCGGCGGCGGCCACCTGCGCCGGCGCGGGCGGCACCGGCGCGGCCGGGCCGTACTCGGCCACCAGCGTGGGCAGGTCGACGCCGAACTCCTCGACGGCCCGCTCCTCCAGCGCCTCGATGCGCAGCCGCTGCTCGGCGCGGGCGACCTCGTCGCGGTGCACCTCGTCGGTCAGCCGCTCCAGCTCCCCGGTCGCGGCGCGGACCCGGGTGCGCACCTCGAGCAGCTCGGCCTCGCGGGTGCTGCGCTCGGCGGCGAGCCGGTCGCGCTCGGCGGCGGCCCGGGCGAGTGAGCCGGCCAGCGCGGTGAGCGCCTCCTCGGCGCCGGCGCGCACCCGCGCGGCGACCTCGGCCCCGCGGCGGCGGGCCAGCCGGGCGGCGGCGGCCCGCTCGCGGGCGGCCCGCTCCTGCCGGGCCTGGCGGCGCAGCGCCTCGGCGCGGCCGGACAGGGCGCGGGCGCGCTCCTCGGCGGTGCGCACGGCCAGCCGGGCCTCGGTCTCGGCCTGCCGCGCGGCGGCGACCTCCAGCCGCAGCCGGTCGCGGTCCCCGGAGTCGGGCTCCTCCGCGGCCGGCGCGGCCTCGGCCTCGGCCAGTCGCGCCTCGAGCTCTCCCAGCCCGGCCTGCGACTCCTCCAGCGCCCGCTCGGCCCGCCGCTGCGCCGCGGCCGAGCGCTCCGCCTCCGCCGCCGCCGACCGCGCGGCCGCCCCGAGCTCGGCGAGCTCGGCGGCGAGCCTCGAGCGGCTGCGGTCGGCGGCCTGCCGGGCGGCCAGCGCCGCCTCGACGTCGGCCGAGCGGGCGCGGGCGTCCTCCCGGGCCGCGGCCAGCCGGTCGGCGAGGTCGGCGGCGCGGGCAACCGCGGCGGCGAGCTCGCGCTCGGCCTCGTCGACCCGGGCCCGCACCTCCAGGTTCGACGGCGCGTCGGCCGACCCGCCGGCGGCCCGGTCGGCGCCGACGAGGTCGCCGTCGGCGGTCACCGCGCGCACCCGCGGGTGCGCGGCGACCAGCGCCGCCGCGACGTCCAGGGTCGGGACGACGGCGACGCGGTCGAGCGCCCGGGCCAGCGCCGGCCGCAGCTCCTCGGGGGCCTCGACGAGGTCCACCGCCCACCGCAGGCCCTCCGGCAGCACCGGCCAGCCCTCGCGCGGCAGCGGCGGCGGGCCGCCGGTGACCAGCAGCCCGGCCCGGCCCGCGCCGGCGTCGCGCAGGTGCGCCAGCGCGGCGGCGGCGTCGTCCACCCCGGCGACGACGACGGCCTCGGCGAGCCCGCCCAGCGCCGCCGCGAGCGGCACCTCGGCCCCGGGTGCGACGGTGACCCGCTCGGCCACCGGCCCGAGCACGCCCGGCAGGCCGGACGCCAGGACGGCGGCGGCGCCGTCGGCGGGGGTCAGGCCCAGCGCGAGCGCGTCGCGGCGGGCGGCCCAGGAGGCGCGGTCGCGCTCGGCGGCGCGCTCGGCGTCGGCGAGCTCGGTGACGGCGCGCGCGGCGGCGGTGTGCGCGGCGACGGCGTCGGTGTGCGCGGTGACCAGGGCGACGTCCTCGTCGTCGGCGTCGGGGACCGCGGCGCGGCGCTCGTCGAGCCGGGCCTGCGCGGCGTCGGCGCGGGCGGCGGCCTCCGCGGCGGACTGGGCGAGGCGCTGCACCTCGGCCTGGCCGGCGGCCGCCCGCGACCGGCCGGCGGCGACCTTGCCCGACAGGCGGGCCAGGCCCTCGCGGCGGTCGGCCAGCGCGCGGGTGGCGGCCACCCAGGCGCGCTCCTCCGCGGCCAGCGCCTCCTCCACCTGCGCGCGGGCGGCGACGGCGGCGGCCAGCCGGCCGCGCTCGGCCTCCAGTCCGGCGGCGAGCTCGGTCTCGGTGGCCGCGACCCGGTCGGCCTCGGCCTCCAACTGCTCGGGGTCGCGGCCGCCGGTGCCCGCCGGTGCCGCGGCCGACAGGTGGCGGTGCCGCTCGGCGGCGAGCTGGGCGATGCCGCGGAAGCGCTCGGTGAGCGCGGACAGCCGGTACCAGGTGTCCTGCGCGGCGGCCAGGCGCGGGGCGTCGGCGGCCTGCGCCGTCTCCAGCTCGCTCTCCCGCCGCGACACGGTGCCCAGCTCGGCCTCGACGACGGCGCGGCGGGCGCGGGCGGCGGCCTCGTCGGCGACGTCCTTGTCCAGCGCGTCGCGCAGCCCGACGAGGTCGTCGGCGAGCAGCCGCAGCCGCGCGTCGCGCAGCTCGGCCTGCACCCCGGCGGCCCGGCGGGCGACCTCGGCCTGGCGGCCCAGCGGCTTGAGCTGGCGGCGCAGCTCGGCGGTCAGGTCGGCCAGCCGGTCGAGGTTGGCCTGCATCGCGTCGAGCTTGCGGAGCGCCTTCTCCTTGCGCTTGCGGTGCTTGAGGACGCCGGCGGCCTCCTCGACGAAGGCGCGGCGGTCCTCGGGGCGCCCGGACAGGACGGCGTCGAGCTGCCCCTGGCCGACGATGACGTGCATCTCGCGGCCGATGCCGGCGTCGCTGAGCAGCTCCTGCACGTCGAGCAGACGCACCTTGTCGCCGTTGATCTCGTACTCGCTCTCCCCGGAGCGGTACATGCGGCGGGTGACCGAGACCTCGGTGTAGTCGATCGGCAGGGCGCCGTCGGCATTGTCGATGGTGAGCGTGACCTCGGCGCGGCCCAGCGCCGGGCGGCCGGCGGTGCCGGCGAAGATGACGTCCTCCATCTTGCCGCCGCGCAGGGTCTTCGCGCCCTGCTCGCCGAGGACCCAGGCGATGGCGTCGACGACGTTGGACTTGCCCGAGCCGTTGGGCCCGACGACGGCGGTGATGCCCGGCTCCAGGCGCAGCGTCGTGGCGGACGCGAAGGACTTGAAGCCCTTCAGCGTCAGGCTGGAGAGGTGCATGTGGACACGGCCGTCACCCGGCGGCGGTCACGCGCGCCGGGTGTACTGCGCAGACGTCAGGCGAGCGCAGGCTGGGCGTTGTCGCCGGCCAGGCTCAGCAGCTCGGAGGCGAGGACGGCGTCACGGGCGGCGTCCCGCTGGGCGCGCAGTTCGGTCAGCTCCTGCTCCAGACGGCGCACCTTGGCGCGCAGGACCGCGTTCTCGTCGAGGACGCGGAGCTCCGCGGGGGATACGACAGAACCGAAGAGGGCCTTGGCCATGGCGGAAACGGCCTTTCCGACAGCGAGAGGGGGTGCCCGCCGCCCCGGAGAGTCGGTCGGCGCGGGCTCGGTACCTCCAGGGTGACACCCCCGGAGACGCAGGTCAACGGCCACACTCGACGCCGGATGTGTCGGTGGGATGTCGTCTTCGTCACGCTGTCGTGAAGCCCGATCCCCCCTGCACCGCACGCTCCTCGTGCACCACCACGGTCACCGCTCCGGGCGCGCGCGGGCCCTCGAGCGCGGCGACGACGGCCCGCACGGCGTCGGCCGGTCCCTCCAGCTCCACCTCGACGCGGCCGTCGGGCAGGTTGCGCGCCCACCCCGACAGCCCGGCGGAGTCGGCCAGGCCGCGGACGAACCAGCGGTAGCCCACCCCCTGCACGTGGCCGGACACCAGCGCGTGCACCCGGATCGCGCTCACGTGCGCCTCGTCCGGGGCCGCGGCTGGCAGGTCGGGCAGCTGTAGCTCGAGCGGTTCATGAAGGACTCGCGCACGATCGGCGTGCCGCAGCGCGGGCAGGGCCGGTCGACCTGCCCGTAGACGGCGAGGAAGCGGGAGAAGTAGCCGCTCTGGCCGTTGACGTCGACGTAGAGGGAGTCGAAGGAGGTGCCGCCCTGCGCCAGCGCCTCCCCGAGCACGCTGCGCACGCCGTCGAGCAGGTCGGCGACCTGGGCTCGGGTGAGCCGGTCGGTGGGCCGCGTGCCGTGCAGCTTCGCGCGCCACAGCGACTCGTCGGCGTAGATGTTGCCGACGCCGCCGATCAGCGTCTGGTCGAGCAGGGCGCGCTTGACCTCGGTGCGCCGTCGCCGCAGCGCGGCGCTGAACCCGGCCTCGTCGAAGGAGGGGTCCAGCGGGTCGATCGCGATGTGCGCCAGCCGCTGCGGGATCGCCTCCCCCTCAGCGTCCTCCACCGCCAGCCCGCCGAACGTGCGCTGGTCGACGAAGCGCAGCTCGCGGCCGCCGTCGGTGAAGGTGAACCGGGCGCGCAGGTGGGTCTCGTCGGGCTGCGTGCGCTTCTCGACGAGCAGCTGGCCGCTCATGCCGAGGTGGGCGACCATCGCGCGCCCCGACGGGGCGCCGTCGGGCTCGGTGAGCGGCAGCCACAGGTACTTGCCGCGGCGGTGCGCGGCGGCGAACGTGCGGCCGGTCAGCGCCTCGACGAAGTGGTCGGCGCCCTCGAGGTGCCGGCGGACCGCGCGCGGGTGGTGCACCTCGACGGCGGCCACTGTCCGTCCGGCGACCCACCGCTCCAGGCCGCGCCGCACCACCTCGACCTCGGGCAGCTCGGGCACGGCGCTACTCCGCGTCGGCCGCGGCCGGCTCCTCGGCCGAGACGGCGCGCCAGGCGGCCTCCGCGGCCACCTGCTCGGCGGCCTTCTTGGTCCGACCGGTTCCGGTCCCGCGGACGACGCCGGCCAGCGACACCGCCGCGGTGAAGGTCTTGGCGTGCGGCGGGCCCTCGTCGTCGACGTCGTAGACGGGGGCGCCCAGGCCGCGGGCGGCGCCGAGCTCCTGCAGGCTGGTCTTCCAGTCCAGGCCGGCGCCGCGGGTGGCCGCCTCGCGCAGCAGCGGGTCGAACAGCCGGTGCACCAGCGCGCTCGCGGCGTCCAGGCCCAGGCCCAGGTGCACCGCCCCGATGAGCGCCTCCAGCGCGTCGGCGAGGATCGAGTCCTTCTCCCGCCCGCCGGTGGTCTCCTCACCGCGGCCGAGCAGCAGGTGCGGGCCCAGCCCGCCGGCGCCCAGCCGCCGGGCGACGCCGGCCAGCGAGTTCATGTTGACCACCGACGCGCGCAGCTTCGCCAGCCGGCCCTCGGGCAGGTCGGGCTGGCTGCGGTAGAGCTCGTCGGTGACGACCAGGCCGAGCACGGCGTCGCCGAGGAACTCCAGCCGCTCGTTGGTCGGCAGGCCGCCGTGCTCGTAGGCGTAGGAGCGGTGGGTCAGCGCCAACGCCAGCAGGCCGCCGGGCAGCTCGACGCCGAGGGCGTCGAGCAGCCAGGCGGCCGCGCGGTCGGCGTGCGCCTGCCCCGCGGGCGAGGTGCCCACGGGGACGACCGGGGTACCGGCGGCGCTGCCCACGTCCGGCCGGGTCAGACGGAGAGGACCTGGCGGCCGGCGTGCTGGCCGCAGTTCGGGCAGGCCTGGTGCGGCGGCTTGAGCTGGCCGCAGGCGCGGTTCGGGCAGGGGGCGAGCGTGGGGGCGCTCGCCTTCCACTGCGACCGGCGGGCGCGGGTGTTGGCGCGGGACATCTTCCGCTTCGGGACGGCCACGGTCAGTTCTCCTCAGGGTCGCCCGGACGGTCGTCGACCGCTCCGGTGGTGAAACGGCCGGCGAGGCCGGCCCAGCGGGGGTCGACCAGCTCGTGGGAGTGGTCGGCCGGGAGGTCGTCGAGGCGCTGCCCGCAGCCGGAGCACAGGCCGGCGCAGTCCTCGGTGCAGGTGGGCGAGAGCGGGAGGGCGAGGACGACGGTGTCGCGGACCATCGGCTCGAGGTCGATGCGCTCACCCTCGACGAGGCGGACCTCGTCCTCCTCGCTGGTGGCCTCGGTGGTGCTGCCCGGGTAGGCGTAGAGCTCCTGGACGTCGAGCCCGAGGGTGTCGGCGAACGGGTCCAGGCAGCGGGCGCACTGGCCCTCGACCGGGACCTCGACGTCGCCGGAGACGAGCACGCCCTCCATCACCGACTCCAGCCGCAGCCGCAGGTGCACCGGGGCGCCCTCGGGCACGCCGACGAGCTCGAGCTTCCAGCCGGCGGGCGCGGGGATCGTGCGGTCGAGCTCCTGCATCGAGCCGGCGCGACGGCCGAGCTCGCGCAGCTCCACGGCCCAGGGGTTGGCGGCGGGGCGCCGGGCCTGGGTGGACGCGGCGCCTGGGCGATCGGATCGTGCGGCAGGCATGTCGGTACTCGCGGTCGTGGGAGTGGGTGGAGCCCGGCCGGGGACGGCACCGGCGGTCGGACCAGCAACCGAGACTACCCGATCCCCGGTGCCCGCCGACGCCCCGAGGGTCGGCCACGATCAGGGTCCCTGATCGTGCGGCGTCCTCCCTCACGGTGGGACGTGCGGGAGGACGCCCGACGATCAGGTCACCTGATCGTCGGGGGACCGCGGTCAGGGTTCGCGCAGGGTCTCGCGGGCCTTCTCCACCGAGCGCAGCATCCGCTCGAGCGTGCTGCCGAAGTCGGCCAGCCGGGTGTCGACGTACTCGTCGACCTCGGCGCGCATCCGGTTGACCTCGGCGACGGTCTGCGCCCCCAGCTCGTCGGAGCGCACGACCGCGCCGCGGTAGACCTCGGTCTCGGTGACCAGCCGCTCGTGCTCGGCCTGCGCGGCGGCGAGCATCTCCGCCTGCTGCGCCTGCGCGTCGGCCAGCACCGCCTCGCGGTGGGCCTCGGCCTCGGCGAGCAGCCGGTCGGCCTCCGCCTCGGCCTGGGTCAGCAGCGCCTCGGCCTCGGCCTGCGCGCGGGCGAGCACCTCGTCGCGCTGGCGGCGGGCGGTGCCGAGGATCTCCTCGCGCTGCCGGCGGGCGGCGGCGACCAGCCGGTCGGCGTCCTCGCGGGTGCGGCCGGTGAGCTGCTCGGCCTCGGCCTGGGCCTGCTCGAGGATCTCGGTGCGCTGCTCCACGATCGCGCCGGCGGCGTGCACCTCGTCGGGGAGGTTCTCCCGCAGGTCGTCGAGCAGGTCGAGCAGCTGGTCGCGCGGCACCATGCAGGAGCCCGACATGGGCACGCTGCGGGCGTTCTCGATGACCCGGCTGAGCTCGTCGACGGTCTCGTAGAGCCGGTACACGACCTCGGTCACGACGCCTCCCGCTTGGCCAGCAGCCGGTCGAGGACGCCCTCGGGCACCAGCCGGGACACGTCGCCGCCGAAGGTGGCGATCTGCTTGACCAGGCTGGAGGACAGGTGCCCGACCTGCGGGGCGGTGGGCACGAACAGCGTCTCGACGCCGGCGAGCTCGCGGTTCATCTGGGCCATCTGCAGCTCGTACTCGAAGTCGCCGACGGCGCGCAGGCCCTTGACCACCACCGGGATGTCGTGGCTGCGGCAGTAGTCGACGAGCAGGCCGCTGAAGCTGTCGACGACGACGTTGGGCAGCTCCGCGACGGCCTCGCGCAGCAGCTCCATGCGCTCGTCGACGGTGAACAGCCCGGCCTTGCCCGGGTTGACCAGGACGGCGACCACGAGCTCGTCGTACAGCGCGGCGGCCCGGGTGATGACGTCGACGTGCCCGTTGGTGACCGGGTCGAACGACCCGGGACAGACCGCACGCCTCACGGGACGCGACCGTACCGGAGCAGGGCCTCCCCGTAGCGGCGCTCGCGGACACCGACGAGGGGTGTCGGCCACTCCCACGGCTCCTCGCGCGCGGACCGCTCGACGACGACCACCGCCCCCGGCGCGAGCCACTCCCCCGTGACCAGCGCGGCGAGCACGCCGCGCACCGTCCCGGCGGGGACGGCGTAGGGCGGGTCGGCGAGCACGAGGTCGAAGCGGGCCGGCGGCGGGCCGGCGACCACGGTGGGCACCGACGCGGCGACCACCCGCGCGCCGGGCAGGCCGACGGCGGCGACGTTGGCGCGCAGCACCGGCAGCACCCGGGGGCCGTTCTCGACGAGCACCACCTGCCCGGCCCCGCGGGAGAGCGCCTCGAGGCCGAGCGCGCCGGAGCCGGCGTAGAGGTCGAGCACCGTGGCGCCGTCGAGGTCGAGCAGCGTGCCCAGGGTGTTGAACAGCCCCTCGCGGGCCCGGTCGCCGGTGGGCCGCACGCCGCTGGGCGGCACCTTCAGCCGCCGTCCCCCGGCGGCACCGGCGATGAGTCGCGTCATGCCTTCTCGAGGTACTCCGCACGCTCGTCGGTGGCCAGCGCGGCCACCTCGGCGGCCAGCCCCGGGTGGTCGGCGAGCCCGCGGTCGCCGGCCAGCAGGTCGGTGGCCTCGGCGCGGGCGGCGGCGATGAGCTCCTCGTCCTCGAGCAGGGACAGCAGCCGCAGGTTGGAGCGCCGGCCGGACTGGGCCGCACCGAGGACGTCGCCCTCGCGGCGGGTCTCGAGGTCGAGCCGGGCGAGCTCGAAGCCGTCGGAGGTGCCCGCGACCGAGGCCAGCCGCTGCCCGGTCGACGTCGACCCGCGGGCCTCGGTGACCAGCAGGCACAGCCCCTGGTGCTTCCCGCGGGCGACCCGGCCGCGCAGCTGGTGGAGCTGGCTGACGCCGAAGCGGTCGGCGTCCATGACGACCATGACCGTGGCGTTGGGCACGTCGACGCCGACCTCGACGACGGTGGTGGCGACGAGGACGTCGACCTCGCGGGCGGCGAAGGCCTGCATGGTCGCCTCCTTCGCCTCCGGCGTCATGCGGCCGTGCAGCACCGCCAGCCGCAGGCCGGCCAGCGGGCCCTCGTGCAGCGCCTCGGCGACGTCGAGGACCGCCAGCGGCGGGCGCCGGTCGCCGTCGCCACCGCTCTCCTCCGGGGCGTCGGCCGCGTCGGGCTCGTCCTCGCTGCCGGCGTCCTCGTCGCCGATCCGGGGGCAGACGACGTAGGCCTGCCGGCCGGCGGCCACCTCCTCGCGCAGCCGCTCCCAGGCGCGGTCGAGCCAGGCGGGCTTGTCGCTGACCGGCACCACGGAGCTGGCCACGCCGCCGCGGCCGCTGGGCAGCTGGCGCAGCACGGAGGTCTCCAGGTCGCCGTAGACGGTCATGGCGACGGTGCGCGGGATCGGCGTGGCGGTCATGACCAGCACGTGCGGGGGCCGGTTGCCCTTGGCCCGCAGCGCGTCGCGCTGCTCGACGCCGAACCGGTGCTGCTCGTCGACGACGACCAGGCCGAGGTCGGCGAAGTCGACGCCCTGCTGCAGCAGCGCGTGGGTGCCGACGACGATGCCGGCGCTGCCGTCGGCGACCGCGGCGCGGGCCTCGCGGCGGGCGGCGGCCTTGAGCGAGCCGGTGAGCAGCACCACCCTCGTGCCGGCGGGGTCGCCGTCGAGCTCGCCGGCGCGGGCCAGCGGGCCGAGCAGGGCGGCGATGCTGCGCGCGTGCTGCGCGGCGAGCACCTCGGTGGGCGCCAGCAGCGCGGCCTGCCCGCCGGCGTCGACGACCTGCGCCATCGCCCGCAGCGCCACCACGGTCTTGCCCGACCCGACCTCGCCCTGCAGCAGGCGGTGCATCGGCTGGTCGCGGGACAGCTCGGCGGCCAGCTCCTCCCCCACGGCGCGCTGGCCGTCGGTGAGCGCGAACGGCAGCGCGGCGTCGACGGCGTCGAGCAGGCCGCCCGGGCGGCGCGGGCGGGCGGTGCCCGGCTCCAGCGCCGCCGCCCGGCGGCGGGCGGCGAGCACCAGCTGCAGGATCAGCGCCTCGTCCCACTTGAGCCGCTCCTGGGCGTGCTCGACGTCGTCGGCCGTGGTCGGGCGGTGCACGTCGAGGAGGGCGGCGGGGAGGCTCGGCAGGCCGTGGCGGCGGCGCAGGTCCTCCGGCAGCGGGTCCTCGACGAAGCCGAAGCCGCCGGAGGCGTCGAGCAGCAGCCGGACCGACCTCTGGATCACCCAGCTGGAGACGTCCTTGCTCGCCGGGTAGATCGGGATGAGCGCGCGGGCCCAGTCCTCGTCGTCGTCGCCGGTGATGAGGTGGAAGTCGGGGTGGGCGAACTGCTTGGAGTTGCGGTACTCGCCGACCGTGCCGGCGAACAGCCCCCAGGCGCCCTCCTCGAGCTTGCCGAACCTCCGGTTGAAGAAGACCAGCTGCATCTCCCCGGCGCCGTCACCGACGGTGACCTCGGTGAGCGTGCCGGGCCGGTTGCGCATCTTCCGGCTGGTCACCCGGCGCACCTGCGCCAGCACGGTGACGCGGTCGCCGACCTGCAGGTCGTCGAGGCGGGTCATCTCACCGCGGCGGGCGTAGCGGCGCGGGTAGTGGCGCAGCAGGTCGCGGACCGTGCGCAGGTCCAGCGACTCGGCCATCGCCTTCGCCGTCTTGGCGCCCAGCACGCGCGAGAGGTCGGTCTCGAGGGTCACCGCCACGTCACGACCGCCACGTCACTCGACCCCGATCTGCAGCGGGACCGCGTCCCCGCCCTCGTAGCGCACCACCTCGACGGTCGGGTGGGCGGCGGCCAGGTGCTCGCAGGCGGCGTCGCCGAGCGCGGGGTCCGGGCCGACGAGCAGCGTGGCCATCTCCCCGCCGGCCGACAGCAGCCGGTCGAGCAGGTCGCAGGCGACGGCGGCCAGCTCGCGGCCGACCACCACGACGTCGCCCTCCGCCGCGCCCAGCACGTCGCCGGGGCGGCACGGGCCCGCGCTGGTCAGCGCCTCCTGCTCGGCGACGGTGACCTCGGCCCAGCGGGTGGCGGCGGCCGCCTCGGCCATGCCGATGACGTCGTCGCCGAAGCGGCGGGCGGGGTCGGCGACGGCGACCGCCGCGAGCCCCTGCACCGGTGACCGGGTGGGGACCACGGCGACGTCGCGGCCGAGCACGCGGGCGCGCTCGGCGGCGCGGGCGGCGGCCGCGGTCAGCGCGGGGTCGTTGGGCAGCACGACCACCTCGGCGGCCGCGGAGGCGACCACCTCGGCGAGCACGTCGTCGTCGGTGACGCCGCCGGGTCCGCAGGGCACCGCGCGCACGCCCGCGGCGGCGAACAGCCGGGCCAGCCCCTCGCCCGGGACGACCGCGACGACGGCCCGGCGGCCCGGCACCGGCGCGGCCGGGAGCACCGGCGCCAGCGGCGTGACGCTGATGCCGTGCGGGCGGCCCGCCTCGATGCCGGCCTCGATGGCGCCGCCGATGTCGTTGGTGTGCACGTGCACGTTCCACTGCCGCCCGGTCGGGGTGTCGACGCCGGCCACGACCAGGCTGTCGCCGAGGGCGGCCAGGCGCTTCTGCAGGACGGCGACCGTGGCCTCGTCGGCGTCGGCGAGCAGGTACTGCACCTCGCTGCCGGGGCCCGGCGGCGGCTGGTGGGGGGCGTGCGCCGGGTCGGTGCGGCGCTGCGGGCGGCGGTCCAGCGGCGGGCGGGCCGGCTCGACGCCGGTGACGGTGGTGACCAGCGCGTCGAGGACCACGCACAGCCCCGCGCCGCCGGCGTCGACCACGCCGGCGGCCCGCAGCGCGTCGAGCTGGCCGGGGGTGGCCTCCAGCGCCGCCCGGGCGCCGTCGGCGGCCGCGGCGACGACGTCGGCCAGCGCGGTGCGCCGCTGCGCGACGGCGGCGCCCGCCGCCTCGGCCCCCGCCCGGGCCACGGTGAGGAAGGTGCCCTCCTCGGGGTCGGCCACCGCCGAGTAGGCGCCCTGCGCGGCCTCCTGCAGCGCGGCGGCCAGGGCGGGCCCGTCGGCGGGGCCGGCGCCGGCGAGCCGGTCGGACAGGCCGCGCAGCAGCTGGGCGTAGATCGTGCCGCTGTTGCCGCGGGCGCCGAGGACCGCGCCGCGGGAGAGCGCCGTCCACGGCGACTCCCCCGGTGCGGCGGCGTCGAGCGCGGCGACCGCGGCCTCGGCGGTCATCAGCAGGTTGGTGCCGGTGTCGCCGTCGGGCACGGGGAAGACGTTGAGCTCGTCGATGCGGTCCCGGGCCGCGGACAGCGCCGAGACCGCGGTGCGGCACCACTGACCGACCGCGGCGTCGTCCAGCGCCTGCAGCACGGGCGGAGGGTACCCACGGGCGGCGACGATCCGGCTCCCGAGACGGCGTCCCCCGGGGCTCGGCGACGCCGCCGCCGGAGAGCGGTTAGGATGGTCGACGGTCTCGCGGTCGCCGTCGGTGCACCGCCGTCTTTCGAACGATTCTCTGGGAGTGATCCACCGTGGCTGCCGTGTGCGACGTCTGTGGCAAGGGGCCCGGTTTCGGTATGTCGGTGTCGCACTCGCACCGCCGCACGCCGCGCCGTTGGAACCCGAACATCCAGTCGGTGCGGGCGCTGGTCGCCCCCGGCAACCGCCGCCGCATCAACGCCTGCACCTCCTGCATCCGCGCGGGCAAGGTCGTCCGCGCCTGAGGTGAGGCACCCCCTCCCGCGGGAGGGCGCCCGTTCCAGCACGCCACCGGGACCCCGGAGGTCATCGACCTCCGGGGTCCTCGGCGTGACTAGAGCCCGATGCCGCGGGCCGCGGTGACCACCAGGTCGACCACGGTCGGCAGCGGCAGCGCCGTCCCGTCGACGACGAGGTGGTAGTGCTGCGCCGACGCCGGGTCGCACCGGTAGTAGTGCCGCACGTAGGCCTCGCGGGTGCGGTCGTTGGCCTCCATCTCCCGCCGCAGCTCCTCCTCCGGCCGCCCATAGCGCCCGACCGCCGCCCGCAGCCGCGCCTCCGGCGGCCCGTCGAGCCGCACGTGCAGGACGTCGGGCCGCCCGCGCAGCACCATCGCACCGGCCCGGCCGAGCACCACGCCGCCGTCGCCGTCGGCGATCTCCCGCAGCACCCGCTCGGTCTGCTCCCGGTAGGCCCGCTCGTCGGGCTCGTCGGTGATCGGCACGACCCCGCCCACCGGGTCGGGCATCGCCCCGAGCGAGGCCACCAGCCGCCACAGGCCGCGCACGACACGCTCGTCGTTGGCCTCGGCGTCGTCCCGGGACACCCCCAGCCGGCCGGCCACCCGCGCCGGGATCGCCCGGTCGTGGAAGGCCAGGCCGAGCCGCTCGGCGACGGCGGAGCCCACCTCCGGGCCGCCCGCCCCGTACGAGGCGGAGATCGTCACGACGCCCACGGCCGCTCCTCCTCCTCCCCCGGTCCCGCCAGGTCCCTGCCGAGGAACACCGCACCGGGCGCCTCGGCGTAGATGCCGTACCCGGGGACCGGCCGGTAGCCCATCGCCTCGTACAGCGCGAGCGCCTCGGGCTGGCGGTCCCCGGAGTTGAGGACCACCGACCGGTACCCGGCGGCGCGGGCGGAGTCCTCCAGCGCGCGCACCAGCACCTGCGCCAGCCCGAGCCGGCGGGAGCCGGGGACGACGTAGACCCGCTTGACCTCGACGACGCCCGCCCCGACGTCGTCGCCGTCGTCGGTGTGCCGGCGCCAGGCGCCGCAGCCGGCGGGGCGCCCGTCCACCTCGGCGACGAGGAACAGCCCCGCCGGCGGCACGAACTCGGCCGGGTCGACGGCGGCGCCGTCGGGGCCGCCGTAGCGGTCGACGTACTCCTGCTGCACCCGCGCGACGAGGTCGCGGGCGACCGGGTCGTCGTAGGGCACCGCGCGCAGCCGGGCGAGCGACCCGTCGCGCAGCCGGTGCTCAGCCGAAGTGGACATGCCCGGTCCCCCCTGCACCCACGGCCACGGCGACATCGGCCGCCGGCTCGCCGCTCACCGTGACGCCCGGCCGGCCCTCGTGCACCTGACCGACCACCGTCCAGCCCCCGGGCAGCACCGTGCCGCGCGGGAAGGTCGCCAGCAGGGCGTGGTCCTCCCCGCCGGTGAGCACCCAGGCCAGCGGGTCGGCGCCGAGGGCGGCCGCCACCTGCTGCAGCGGCCCCGGCGGCTCGAGCATCGCGCGCACCAGCGCCGCCCGGTCGACGTCGACGACGACGCCGCTGTCGGTGGCGAGGTGCCCGGCGTCGGCGAGCAGGCCGTCGCTGACGTCGCACATGGCGGTCGCGCCGGCGTCGGCCGCGGCGGGGCCGGCGGCGTAGGGCGGGCTGGGCCGGCGGTGCGCGGTGACGGCGGCCAGCGGGCTGCTGAAGCCCCGGCGCAGCACGGCCAGCCCGCAGGCCGACCAGCCCAGCCGCCCGGCCACCGCCAGCACGTCCCCGGGGCGCGCACCCGAGCGCAGCACCGGCGCGCGCCCGCCCAGGTCGCCCAGCGCGGTGACCGACAGCACGACCGCGCCGCTGCCGGGCGCCGCGGCCACCGTGTCCCCGCCGACGACGGCCGCGCCCAGCGGCGCGCACTCGGCGGCCATGCCGGCGGCGACCCCCTCCAGCCACGAGGTCGGGGTGTCGGCCGGGCAGGCCAGCCCGACGAGCAGCGCGGTGGCCACGCCGCCCATCGCGGCGACGTCGGCGAGGTTGGCGGCGGCGGCCTTGTGGCCCACGTCCTCGGCCGAGGACCAGTCGCGGCGGAAGTGCCGGCCCTCCACCAGGACGTCGGTGGTGGCGACCACGCGCCCGTCGGGGACGCGCAGCACCGCCGCGTCGTCGCCCGGGCCGACCTCGGCGGCGGCGGCCGACCCGGCGTGGGCCACCACGCGGGCGATCACGCCGAACTCGCCGATCACCCGCACGGTGTCGGCGAGGTCCCCGCGCCCGGTCAGGGGTCGGGGCCGTGTCACCGGTGCCCTCCCCCCGCTGCGGTAGGTTGCGATCGAGTCCACCAGCCGGGGCCGGGGAGCCGCCGGACGTGCTGCCCGAGGAAGGTCGTTCCGTGGTCCACGCCTACATCCTGATCCAGACCGAAGTCGGCAAGGCCGCCCAGGTGGCCACGACGATCAGCGAGATCGCCGGCGTGACGAAGGCCGAGGACGTCACCGGCCCGTACGACGTGATCGTCCGCGCCGAGGCGGAGAGCGTCGACGCGCTCGGCCGCCTGGTCGTGGCCCGGGTGCAGTCGGTGGACGGGATCACCCGCACGCTGACCTGCCCCGTCGTCAACATCTGAGCAGCTGAGCGCGCAGTCCCCCGCCGGGGAGCCGGCGCCACCGGCCGGGCGTCCCGACCCGCTGCGCCGGCTGGCGCTCGTCGCGGTGGCCGTGGTGGTCCCCGTGCTGGTCGTGGTGCTCGTGCTCGCCCGGGTCGCCGGTGACGGTGACGAGGACGACGGCGGCGCGGTCGCCGACGTCAGCGGCGGCGCCGGGCAGCAGCGCGCGGAGGACCTGCCCGTGCTGCCGGTCGAGGTCCCGCCGCCCACACCGGAGGCGGACGCGGCCTGCCCCGCGCTGATGGGCGCGCTGCCGCTGGACCTGCTCGGCGAGCCCGCCCGCCTGGTCGACTCCGACACGCCCTACGCCGCCGCCTGGGGCGACCCCGCCGTCGTGCTGGTGTGCGGGGTGCCACAGCCGGAGGGTCTCGACGCCGGGGCCGGACTGCTGCAGATCAACGAGGTCACCTGGTTCGTGGAGCAGTCCGACGAGGCCACCGTGTGGACCGCCGTCGACCGGGCGGTGTTCGTCCGCGTCACGCTGCCGCCCGACGTCGACAGCGCCCCGGTGACCGTGCTCAGCGACGTCCTCGCCGACACGCTCCCCCCGCGCTGAGTCCGCTCAGGCCGCGGGCAGCGCCTCCAGCTGCGCCAGCACCACGTCGCGCGCCTGGCGGGTGGCCGCCTCCTCGGTGTCGGCCACGACGGTCACCGCGACGCTGAACGCCCCGTGCCCGCACCAGGCGAAGGCGGTCGGCCCGGTCAGGCCGGTCGAGGGGTCGGCCTCGGGCACGGTCAGCGTGCTGCAGCCCTCCGGCAGACCGTCGGGGTCGTGGCGCAGCACGCCGTCGTAGACCTCGGCGTCGTTGCCGGCGAGGTCGCGGGCGTAGGAGCCCGCGCCGGCGGCGTCGTCGAACTGGTCGAGGAAGACGCTGGTCAGCGGCCCGGTGGTGGAGCCCCAGAACCGCTCCCACCCGTGCCGGTAGCCGTAGTCGCGCAGCACCGCCCGCTCCCGCGCCGGGTCCTCGGCGTAGGAGGCGACGTCGTCGACGGTCTTGGCGCCGGCCGGGGGCTGCAGGTCGCCGTCGGGGATCCGCGGTAGTCCGGAGGGCACCTCGGTGAGCACCAGCTCGCCGAGCGCCTCGACGGTGTCCGGCGTCGGCGACGCCGGGGCGGGGGTGGCGCTGCCGGCCTCGGAGGCGGTGCAGCCGGCCAGCGCGAGTGCCGCGGCCAGCAGCGCGGCCGCGGGCGCGGCGCGCGCGCCGGAGGTCACCGACCGGCCGGCCGGCCCGCCCGCGCCAGCGCGGAGGCGACCAGCCGGTCCACCAGCTCGGGGTAGGACACCCCGCTGGCCGCCCACATCCGCGGGTACATCGAGATCGGGGTGAAGCCGGGCATGGTGTTGACCTCGTTGACCACCAGGCGGTCCTCGCCGTCGGGGCCGGTGCCGAGGAAGAAGTCGACCCGCGCCAGCCCCTCGCAGTCCAGCGCGCGGTAGGCCCGGCAGGATGCCTGCTGCACCGCGCGGGTCTGCTCGGGGGTGAGGTCGGCCGGGACGTCGAACTCGACGGCGTCCTCGAGGTACTTGGCGTCGAAGTCGTACCAGTCGGTGCCGGGCTTGAGCCGGATCTCCGCGGGCACGCTGGCCTCGGGCGGCCCGCCGTCGCGGCCGGCCAGCACGCCGCACTCCACCTCGCGGCCGGGGACGGCGGCCTCGACGACGACCTTCGGGTCGACGGCGGCCGCGGTGGCCACCGCCTCGGGGAACTGCGCCCAGTCGGTGACCTTGGTGATGCCGATGCTCGACCCGGCGCGCGCGGGCTTGACGAAGACCGGCAGCCCGAGCCGCTCGCGGTCGGCGGCGGAGAGCACGTCGGGGTCGGGGCACACCGCCCCGCCGGCGTCGCGCAGCACCACGTGGTCGCCCTGCGGCACGCCGGCCGAGGCCAGCAGCTTCTTGGTGAACTCCTTGTCCATCGAGGCGGCGCTGGCGAACACGCCCGACCCGACGTAGGGCAGCCCGCTCATCTCCAGCAGCCCCTGGATGGTGCCGTCCTCGCCGTAGGCGCCGTGCAGCACGGGGAAGACGACGTCGACCTCGGTGAGCGCCGCGCCGATCCCGGCCGCGGGCTCGAGCACCGCCAGCCCGCGCCCGGCCGGGTCGCCGACCAGCGACACCGCCGTCCCGCCGGTGACCTCGGGCAGCTGCCCGTCGGTGATCGCCAGCCGCTGGCCGGCCCCGGGGAGCACCCAGCGGCCGTCGCGGGCGATGCCGACCGGCACCACCTCGTAGCGCTCCGGGTCGAGGGCGGCGATCACGCTCCCCGCCGAGATGCAGGAGATGGCGTGCTCGGCGCTGCGCCCTCCGAACACGACCGCGACGCGCACCCTGCCTGTCCCGCTCATCGCGGCCGACCCTAGTCGACGCCCCCGCCCGGCCCTCGTCTCCCGCAGGGTTCCGGCCCGCGCCGTGTGGGAACCTGCTCCCCGATGCGGGAGAACGCGGCCCCACCGGTGGACCCCCGGCCCCCGGCGACGACGGCGCACCAGGGGGAAGGCTCCGGGGACGCGTCCGCGCACGCCGCCGCGCGCCACCCGCTGCCCCTGCGGCTGGCCGGCGCGGCGGTGCACGCCTACACCGCGCTCGGCTCGGTGCTGGCGCTGCTGGTGGTGCTCGCCGCGCTCGAGGGCGAGGCCGTCACCGCGCTGTGGCTGGGGCTGGCGGCGCTGTGGATCGACGGCACCGACGGGATGCTGGCCCGCCGCGCGCGGGTCAAGGAGACGATCCCCTGGTTCGACGGCGCGCTGCTGGACAACATCGTCGACTACCTGACCTACGTCTTCGCGCCCGTCGTCCTGCTGTGGACCACCGGCGCGCTGCCGCACGACTGGCGCGGCTGGGTGCTCGCCGCGCTGCCGCTGCTGGCCTCGAGCTACCAGTTCTGCCGGGTCGACGCGAAGACCGACGACCACACCTTCCTGGGCTTCCCGAGCTACTGGAACGTCGTCGCCTTCTACGTCGTCGTCCTGGACCTGCCGCAGCCGGTGGTCGCCACCGCGCTGGTGGTCTTCTCGGTGCTGGTATTCGTCCCGGTGCGCTACCTCTACCCGTCGCGCACCGAGGCGCTGTGGCCGGTGAGCATGGGCCTGACCGTCGTCTGGCTGGTCACCTACGCGGTGCTGCTGCTGCAGTACCCCGACCCGCACCCGGTCGTCGTCGCGCTGTCGTTCGCCTACGTCGTCTACTACCTGGCCTTCAGCGGCTGGCTCACCGCCCGCGCCGCCCACCGCCGGCGCCGGGCGGCCCGCTCGACCCGGTGACGTACTGGAACGGCCCTCCTGCAGGGGCCCGCGCCGAGCGGAGCGAGGGGTGGGGGCAGGAGGGTCCTTCTAGAACGGGGCGCGCACGACCAGTTCGACGTTGCGGTCGGCGGGTGTGCCGGCCAGCGGTGAGCCCAGCCCTGCCCAGGGCACGTTGGCCGACAGCTCCCGGTGCAGCGCGGCCAGCGCCGCCGGCTGCCCCACGGCGGCGTCGGTGGCGCCCGGCGGCCGGGCGGGGCTGCCGTGGTCGACCATCGTGCAGACCAGCGACAGGGTGCCGTCGCCGTTGTCGAGCACCTCGACCAGCCGGGCCTGCCCGGGCCAGTCGACGACGGCGCAGGTGGCCACCTCCCACAGCCCGCGGCCGGGCTCGGTGGGGTGCGCCCAGGCCCGCACCTCGCTGACGTGGGTGTGCCCGTTGAGCCACAGCACGACGTTCGGCCAGCGGTGCAGCAGGCGCAGCAGCTCGGAGGCGCCCAGCGCGTCGTCACCGGCCGCGGGACGGCCGCCGAGGGCGTCGGAGCGGGTCAGCGTGCTCGTCCCGTGGTGCGACACCAGCACCACCAGCCGGTCGGCGTTGCCGGTGGCCACCCGGGTGCCGTCGGGGCCGGGGGCCGACGACGACACCTCGCGCAGCCGCTCCTCCAGCCACCGCGCCTGCGCCGCGTCGACCGAGCCGGCCGCGCCGCCGCTGACCCGGGTGGTGTCCAGGCAGACGACGCGGACGCCGGGCACGCCGTCCCAGGCGTAGTGGGCGGTGCCCTCGCGCAGGTTGTCCTCGGTGAACCCGTGCCCGGCCGGCTGCCCGTCGTCGGCGAGGTGCGCGGCGACGAAGGACCGGCGGTCGATGAACCGGCGGTCCTCCACCGGCGTCACCGGTCGCGAGACGGCGGTGGTGAAGACCTCCGAGGAGTGCGTGAACAGCGCCAGCGCGTCGTCGAGGGCCAGCCCGGGGTCGACGTCGACCGGCTTGCGGCCGGCGCCGAGCACCTCGGCCAGCGCGGGCGTGGGCACGCCGACGCCCTGGATGAGCGCCTCGTGGTTGCCGTGGCAGCCCAGCCAGGGCACCTGCAGCCCCTCGGCGTCGAACGCCGCGAACGCCGCCTCCAGCAGCCCCGGCCGCGTCGGGAAGCCGAACCGCTCGTGGTACAGGCCGCCGTCGTCGTCGGGCCGCCAGAACAGGTCGTGCGGCCAGCCGGAGGCCTGGACGCCGTCGTAGGCGGTCAGTCCCGCGCCCGGGGAGACCGCTCCCCCGCGCAGCACCGCGAGGAACAGCTCCAGCTCGTTCCACTGCGCGTTGTCGATGGCGTCGCCGGTGGTCACCACCACCTGCAGCGGCTCCCCGGTGCGCGGCGCGCCGGCCAGGCCGTTGAGCGTGCGCACCAGCGCGTCGACGGCGTGGGCGGTCAGCGCCTCCTGCGGCCGGTGCATCGGCACCAGCGAGCGCATCCGGGGGTCGGTCTCGAAGCGGTGGAAGAACTCGAACCGGGCCGGGGAGCAGACGTCGGCCAGCTGCAGGTCGGTGACGTGCGCCAGGCAGGCCAGCGCCCGCACCCCGCGCCGCGGCGGCTCCCACGCCCGCCCGACCAGCTCGCGGCGCACCCGGTGCGGCTCCCCCGCGGCCCACGCCAGCGCGCGGTAGTCGCCGTCGCGGCCGCGGTGCAGCACGGGACCGGCGGCGAGGACGCGGTCGAGGGTGGTGCGGCTCATCCCGGTCCGGCGGTCAGACCGCGTCCAGCGCGGTCGTGAGGTCGGCGACGACGTCGGCGGTGTCCTCGATGCCGCAGGAGAAGCGCAGGAACCCGCCGGGCACCGCGTCCCCGCCCCACTGCGCGCGGCGGTCGACGGTCGAGTGCACGCCGCCGAAGCTGGTCGCCGCCGTCCACAGCCGGGCCGCGGCGAGGAAGCGGGAGACGGCGGCCTCGTCGGCGAGCCCGGCGGAGACGACGCCGACCGGGCGCAGCATCTGCCGTGTCGCCAGCGCGTACGAGGGGTCCGCCGGGCGCCACGGCCACCGCACGCCGGTCGCCGCGGGGTGCGCGGCCAGGACCTCCGCGACGGCGGCCGCGGTCTCCGCCTGCCGGGCCAGCCGCAGGTCCAGCGTGCTCATCGACCGGTGCCCGAGCCACGCGTCGAACGCGCCCGGCGTGGCGCCGGTGTGGTCGCGCCAGCCCTTGAGCCGGCCGTACAGCTCGTCGGACGCGGTGCTGACGTGGCCGAGCAGCAGGTCGCTGTGCCCGGTGAGCGCCTTGGTGTCGGCGCCGACGGTCAGGTCGGCGCCCAGCGCCAGCGGCCGCTGCCCGAGCGGGGTGGCGGTGGTGTTGTCGACGGCCAGCAGCGCCCCGGCGGCGCGGGTGGCCCGGGCGACGGCGGCGACGTCGCACACGTCGAGCTGCGGGTTGCTCGGCGTCTCGAGGAACACCATGCGGGCGCCGTCGAGGTCCCCGCGGGCGGCGGCGTCGGCGATGTCGAGGGTCGGCACGTACTCGACCCGGATCCCCAGCCGCTCCAGCTCGTCGCGGGCCAGCAGCCGGGTCGTGTAGTAGCCGTCGGTCGGCAGCACCAGCCGGTCGCCGGCCGAGACCAGCGCCATCACCGTGGCGGTGATCGCGGCCATCCCGGTGGCGAAGGACAGGCAGCGGCCGCCGTCGAGCTCCCCCACCGCGGTCTCGAACGCGCGGGAGGTGGGGTGCTCGGTGCGGGCGTAGGCGTCGGCGCCGTCGGCCCGGGGCGGGCGGTCCCCCAGGTGGAAGGGCGCGGCGAACACCGGCGAGGGGCGCAGCGGCGTGCCGGGCACCGGGGGCGCCTCGCCGGCGCGGACCGACCGGGTGCCGTCCCCCCACCCGTCGGGCAGGCCGCTCACTCCGGCTTCGCCTCGCGGCTCATGATCTCCTTCAGCACCGCCCCGGCGGGCACGCCGTCGTAGCAGATCTTCACGACGGCCTCGGTCAGCGGGACGTCGACGCCGTGCGCGCGGGCCAGGTCGAGCACCGGCCGGCAGCTCTTGACGCCCTCGGCGGTCTGCCGGGTGGTGGCCTGCACCTCCTCCAGCGACAGGCCGCGGCCGAGCTTCTCCCCGAAGGTGCGGTTGCGCGACAGCGGGGAGCTGCAGGTGGCGACCAGGTCGCCGAGGCCGGCCAGCCCGGCGAAGGTGGCCGGCTCCGCACCGAGCGCGATGCCCAGCCGGGCGGTCTCGGCCAGGCCGCGGGTGATCAGCGAGGCGCGGGTGTTGTCGCCGAAGCCCATGCCCTCGGCGATGCCGCAGGCCAGCGCGATGACGTTCTTCACCGCCCCGCCGAGCTCGCAGCCGACCAGGTCGAGGTTGGTGTAGGGCCGGAAGTAGGGCGTGTGGCAGGCGGCCTGCACGGTGGCCGCGCGGTCGCCGTCGGGGCAGGCGATCACGGTGGCCGCCGGCTGCTCCTCGGCGATCTCCCGGGCCAGGTTGGGGCCCGACAGCGCCGCCACGCGGTCCGGGCCCGCGCCGGTGACCTCGCAGATGACCTCGCTCATCCGCTTGGTGCTGCCGAGCTCGATGCCCTTCATCAGCGACAGCAGCGTGGCGTCCGGCGGCAGCAGGGGCGTCCACTGCTCGAGGTTGGCCCGCAGCGACTGCGAGGGGACGGCGAGGACGACGACGTCGGCGCCGTCGAGGGCCCGCCCGGCGTCGGTGGTCGCCGTCAGGGCCTCGGGCAGCCGGACACCGGGGAGGTAGTCGGGGTTCTCCCGGCCCTCGGTGATCGCCGCGGCCAGCTCCGGGCGGCGGGCGTGCAGGGTGACCGAGCAGCCGGCGTCGGCGAGCACCTTGGCGAACGTCGTCCCCCAGGAGCCCGCCCCGAGGACGGCGGCACGCGTCCCGCTCACGCGGCGCTCCCCGGGACGTCACCGGGGAGCTCGCGGCCCGGGCGGGCGGCGAAGCCGGGCGGCGCCGGTTCGCCGCGGACCTCGGCCAGCTGGTCGCGCACCCGGCCCATGATGGTGTCGGTCACCTCGCGCAGCAGGTCGGGGGTGAGCGGGCGCCCGGCGCGGACCTCCGCGCGCAGCGCCGCGAGGTCCACCGGCTCGCCGACCAGGTACTCGGCGGGCGTGCGCAGCCGCAGGTGCAGCTTCTTGGCGTGGTAGTCGTGCACCCGCTGCGGCCCCCACTGGGCCACCGGCAGCACCACCGCGTCGGTGGTCAGCGCCAGCCGCGCCACGCCGGTGCGGGCCTGCATCGGCCACCACCGCGCGTCCCGCGTCACCGAGCCCTCGGGGTAGATGACGACGACGTTGCCGGCCTCGAGGTCGGCGGCGGCCGCCGCCAGCGCGCCGCGGGCCTCCGACGAGCCGCGGGCCACCGGGATCTGCCCGGCGTGGCGCAGGATCACCCCGGCCGTGCCCCTGAACACCGCCGCCTTGGCCAGGAAGTGCGGGATCCGGCCGTTGTCGTAGACCAGCCGGGCGCAGGCGAGCGGGTCGAGCACCGAGACGTGGTTGGCCACCAGCAGCACCGGGCCGGTGCGCGGGATGCGCTCGCCGTGCCGGTAGCGCAGCCGGAACAGCAGGGAGGCCACCGGGTAGACCACGACCACGGCCAGCCGCAGCGACCAGGGCAGCCGCCCCCGCTCGTGCAGCACCCGCGGCGCTGCCTGCCCCGGGACCGCGGGGGTCCCCGGGGTCGGGTCCTCGGTCACCGGCATCCCTCCGCTCTGGTGGCGACCGGCACATGATCGACCCTCCGTGCGGCCGCTGTGCGCACCGGGGGTGCCGGACCGCACGCGCGTCGTCGCCGGTGTGCTCACATGGGACCGTGCGGTGGTCCCTGGTCGTCCCGGCGAAGCGGCTCGGCGCGGCCAAGACCCGCCTGGCGCCGCTGACCGGCGGCGGGCACGGCGGTGGGCACGGCGGTGGCCACGGGGGCGGGCACGGCCTGCACGCCGAGCTGGTGCTGGCCCTGCTCGCCGACACGGTCGCGGCCGGGCTGGCCTGCCCGGCGGTGGCCGACGTCGTCGTGGTGACCGACGACGAGCGCGCCGCCGCGGTCGTGCGGGCGCTGGGGGCCCGCACCGTGCCCGACGAGCCCGACGGCGGGCTCAACCCGGCGCTGGCGCACGGCGCCCGGGCCAGCGGGTCGGTCGCCGTCGCGGCGCTGTCGTCGGACCTCCCGGCGCTGCGGCCGGGCGAGCTGGCCGCCGCGCTGGAGGCGGCCAGCGCCGTCCCGCGCGGTTTCGTGGCCGACGCCGCCGCCACCGGCACCACCCTGCTGACCGCGGTCGGCGTGCCGCTGGACCCGCGGTTCGGCCACGGCTCGGCCGCCGCGCACGCCGCCTCCGGGGCGCTCGCGCTGGCCGGGGACTGGCCGGGCCTGCGCCGCGACGTCGACACCCCGGCCGACCTGCGGGAGGCCGCCGGGCTCGGCCTGGGACCGGCGACGGCGGCCCTGCTCCCCCGGCTCCCCCGGCTGCCCCGGCCCGCGGCCTGAGGCCGCCGGCCGGGGCCGCGTCCGCCCGTCGCCGTTTCCCCGGGTGGGGCACGATGACGGCGTGGTAGCCGAGACGACCTCCCCGCTCGCCGGGCCCGAGAGCACCGCCGCGCCGCAGGAGGGCGCGGCGCTGCCGGCCGACCGCTTCCTCAACCGCGAGCTGTCGTGGCTGGACTTCAACAGCCGCGTGCTCGAGCTCGCCGAGGACGCCTCCCTGCCGCTGCTCGAGCGGGTCAAGTTCCTGGCGATCTTCGCGAGCAACCTCGACGAGTTCTACATGGTGCGCATCGCGGGTCTGAAGCGCCGGCAGAGCACGGGCCTGACGGTGCGCTCCCCCGACGGGCTGACCATCCGCGAGCAGCTGGCGCGGGTCACCGCCCGCACCCAGGAGCTGGTGCACCGTCACACGCTCGCCTTCGAGCAGGACGTCGCCCCGCGGCTGGAGGCCGAGGGCATCCGGATCGTGCCCTGGTCCGACCTCGCCGAGCCCGAGACCCGGCGGCTGCGCGAGTACTTCCGCGACCAGGTCTTCCCGGTGCTCACCCCGCTCGCGGTCGACCCGGCGCACCCGTTCCCCTACATCAGCGGGCTCTCGCTCAACCTCGCCGTCCAGGTGCGCGACCCCGAGACCGGCGCCCCGCGCTTCGCCCGGCTCAAGGTGCCCAACAACGTGCCGCGCTTCGTGGCCGTCGGCCCGCCGGACTCGGCGACGTTCCTGCCGCTGGAGGAGCTCATCGCCGCGCACCTGCCGGCGCTGTTCCCCGGGCTCGACGTGGTCGACCACCACCTGTTCCGGGTCACCCGCAACGCCGACGTCGAGGTCGAGGAGGACCGCGACGAGGACCTGCTGCAGGCCCTCGAGCGGGAGCTGGCCCGCCGCCGCTTCGGCCCGGCGGTGCGGCTGGAGGTGACCGAGACGATGGACCCGCAGATCCTCGCCGTCCTCGTCTCCGAGCTGGAGGTCGACCCGCAGGACGTCGTCACCGTCCCGGGGCTGCTGGACCTCTCGGCGCTGTGGGCGCTCTACGGCCTGGACCGCCCCGAGCTCAAGGACGAGC
The DNA here is from genome assembly GCF_054049915.1 of Geodermatophilus sp. SYSU D00766. Classification (NCBI taxonomy): domain Bacteria; kingdom Bacillati; phylum Actinomycetota; class Actinomycetes; order Geodermatophilales; family Geodermatophilaceae; genus Geodermatophilus; species Geodermatophilus sp. SYSU D00766. The sequence continues at coordinate 22,420 of NZ_JBJGYI010000010.1, read as the reverse complement.
CCTTCGTGCCGGCCACCCACCCGCGGCTGTCGGAGGGCGAGACGCCCATGAGCGTGTTCGCCACCCTGCGCGAGGGCGACGTGCTCGTCCACCACCCCTACCACTCGTTCGCCACGAGCGTGCAGCGGTTCATCGAGCAGGCCGCCGCCGACCCGCACGTGCTGGCGATCAAGCAGACGCTGTACCGCACGTCGGGTGACTCGCCCATCGTCACCGCGCTGATCGAGGCCGCCGAGGCGGGCAAGCAGGTCGTCGTCCTGGTGGAGATCAAGGCGCGCTTCGACGAGGAGGCCAACATCACCTGGGCCCGGTCGCTGGAGCGGGCCGGCTGCCACGTCGTCTACGGGCTGGTGGGGCTGAAGACCCACTGCAAGACGGCGCTGGTGGTGCGCCGGGAGAGCGGCGTGATCCGCCGCTACTGCCACATCGGCACGGGCAACTACAACCCGAAGACGGCGCGGCTCTACGAGGACCTCGGCATCCTCACCGCCGACCCGCGGGTGGGCGCCGACCTCACCGACCTGTTCAACGTGCTGACCGGCTACTCCCGGCAGACGAGCTACCGGCAGCTGATGGTGGCGCCGCACGGCATCCGCACCGGCCTGGTCGAGAAGATCCGCCGCGAGGCGCGGCACGCCGCCCAGGGCCGCCCCGCCGGCATCCGGATCAAGGTCAACTCGCTGGTCGACGAGGAGGTCATCGACGCGCTCTACGAGGCGTCGCGGGCCGGGGTGCCGGTGGAGCTGTTCATCCGCGGCATCTGCGCGCTGCGCCCCGGGGTACCCGGGCTGTCGGAGAACGTGCGGGTGCGCTCCGTGGTGGGCCGCTTCCTGGAGCACTCACGGGTCATGTCGTTCACCAACGGCGGCGAGCCGGAGTGGTGGATCGGCAGCGCCGACCTCATGCACCGCAACCTCGACCGGCGGGTGGAGGTGCTGCTGCGGGTCTGCGACGACACCGCGCGGCGCGAGCTGCAGCAGGTGTTCGACGCCTCGATGGCCCCGGGCGTGCGGTGCTGGGAGCTCGGCCCCGACGGCGCCTGGGTCCGCACCGGCGAGGTGGACTACCAGGCCCGTCTCGTGCGCGCGGTGACCGAGCATGCCGGCTGAGCGCACGCGGGCCGTCGTCGCGGCGGCCGGCGGGGTGGTGTGGCGCCCGGCCGACGGCGGCGGCATCGAGACCGTCGTCGTCCACCGCCCCCGCTACGACGACTGGTCGCTGCCCAAGGGCAAGCTCGACGCCGGGGAGAACGCGCTGGCCGCGGCGGTCCGGGAGGTGTGCGAGGAGACCGGCGTGCAGGTGGTGGCCGGCCGGCGCAGCGTGCGCACCCACTACGAGGTCGCCGCCGGCCCCAAGCACGTCGACTACTGGCTCATGCGGGCGGTGGACGCGGGGTCGTTCGAGCCCAACGACGAGGTCGACGAGCTGCGCTGGCTGCCGGTGGCCGACGCCGCGGCGCTGGTCACCCACCCGCACGACCGCGCGGTGCTCACCGACCTCGACCGCGACGACGTCCCGCGGGCGCCGTCGCTGCTGCTGGTGCGGCACGCCAAGGCCGGCAGCCGGCGCGAGTGGGATGGCCCCGACGAGGAGCGCCCCCTCGACGCCCAGGGCCGGCGGCAGGCCGAGCAGCTGGCCGCGGTGCTGCCGGTGTTCGGCCCGCTGGAGCTGTTCAGCGCCGAGCGGGTGCGCTGCCGGCAGACGCTCGAGCCGCTGGCGCAGCGGCTGGGACTGGAGGTCCGCCCGCTGCCCGAGGTCGGCGAGGAGGAGTACTCCGCCGACCCGCAGGCCGGGCTCGCCGCGCTCGAGCGGCTGCTGGACCCCCCGGCCACCCCCGGCGTGCGGGTGGTGTGCAGCCAGGGCGGGGCGATCCCGGCCGCGCTCGCCGGGCTCGGAGTGCGCTTCGGGGGCACCCCCGTGCCCCCGCCGGCGGCCAAGGGCAGCGTGTGGGTCCTCGGCGGCCGCCCCGGGCAGCTGTCGGCCGACTACTACCGCGACCTGGGTCCCGACCCCGACGCGCCTCGATAGCCGCTCAGGCGGGCAGGGCGGGCAGCGCCGTCGGCAGCCAGGCCGGGCGGCGGGCCTCGTGGGCCTCGATGTCGGCGAGGTGCCGCTCGGTGAGGCCGACGTCGTCGAGGCCCTCCAGCAGCCGCCAGCGGGTGTAGTCGTCGATCTCGAACGGCACCGTCGTGTCGCCGTGGGTCACCGTCCGCGCCTGCAGGTCGACCGTCACCGGCGTCGCGGGGTCGGCCTCGACCGCCGCCCACAGCGCCTCGACGTCGGCCTGCGGCAGGACGACGGTGAGCAGCCCCGACTTGGTCGAGTTGTTGCGGAAGATGTCGGCGAACCGCGAGCTGATGACGACGCGGAAGCCGCCGTCGAGCAGCGCCCAGCAGGCGTGCTCCCGCGACGAGCCGGTGCCGAAGTCGGGACCGGCGACCAGCACCGAGGCGCCGGCGTGCTCGGGCCGGTTCAGCACGAAGTCCGGCTCGTTGGTGCGCCAGCCGACGAACAGGCCGTCCTCGAAGCCGGTGCGGGTGATCCGCTTGAGGTACTCGGCCGGGATGATCTGGTCGGTGTCGACGGCGCTGCGCCGCAGCGGCGCCGCGGTGCCGGTGTGCGTGGTGAAGGGCTGCATCTCAGACTCCAGCGGTCACGGGGACGTCGGCCAGGTCGGCGGGGGCGGTGAGCCGGCCGGTGAGCGCGGTGGCGGCCGCGACCGACGGGGACACCAGGTGGGTGCGCCCGCCCTTGCCCTGCCGGCCCTGGAAGTTGCGGTTGCTGGTCGAGGCCGACCGCTCCCCCGGCGCCAGTTGGTCGGGGTTCATGCCCAGGCACATGGAGCACCCGGCTCCCCGCCACTCGGCGCCGGCCTCGGTGAACACCCGGTCCAGGCCCTCCGCCTCGGCCTGCAGCTTGACGCCGACGGACCCGGGGACGACGAGCATGCGGGTGTGGGCGTCGATGTGCCGGCCGCGCAGCAGCTCCGCGGCGGTGCGCAGGTCCTCGATGCGGCCGTTGGTGCACGAGCCGAGGAAGACGGTGTCCACCTCGATCTCGCGCAGCGGGGTGCCCGGGGTCAGCCCCATGTAGGCCAGCGCCTGCTCGGCGGCGCGGCGCTCGTGCTCGTCGGCGAACTCGGCCGGGTCGGGCACCCGGCCGGTGATCGGCAGGCCCTGACCGGGGTTGGTGCCCCAGGTGACGAACGGCGCGAGGTCGGCGGCGTGGAGCACGACCTCGGTGTCGAAGACGGCGCCGTCGTCGGTGTGCAGCGAGCGCCAGTGCTCGACGGCGGCGTCCCAGTCGGCGCCCTGCGGGGCGTGCGGGCGCCCCTGCAGGTAGGCGAACGTGGTCTCGTCGGGGGCGATCATCCCGGCGCGGGCGCCGGCCTCGATCGACATGTTGCAGATCGTCATCCGCGCCTCCATCGACAGCGCCCGGATGGCGCTGCCGCGGTACTCGATGACGTGACCGGCGGCGCCGTTGGTACCGATCTGCGCGATGACGGCGAGGATGACGTCCTTCGCCGAGACGCCCTCGGGCAGATCGCCCTCGACGGTGACCGCCATCTGCCGGGGCCGCTTCTGCGGCAGCGTCTGGGTGGCCAGCACGTGCTCGACCTCGCTGGTGCCGATGCCGAAGGCCAGCGCCCCGAACGCGCCGTGGGTGGAGGTGTGGCTGTCGCCGCAGACGATCGTCATGCCGGGCTGGGTGAGGCCGAGCTGGGGGCCGATGACGTGCACGATGCCCTGGTCGCGGTCGCCCATCGGGGCCAGCCGGATGCCGAACTCGGCGGCGTTGGCCCGCAGCGCCTCGACCTGCGCGCGGCTCACCGGGTCGGCGATCGGCGCCAGCACGTCGAGGGTGGGGACGTTGTGGTCCTCCGTTGCCATGGTGAGGTCGGGACGGCGGACCGGGCGGCCGGCCGCCCGCAGGCCGTCGAAGGCCTGGGGGCTGGTCACCTCGTGCACGAGGTGCAGGTCGATGTAGAGCAGGTCGGGCTCGCCCTCGGCGCTGCGCACGACGTGCGCGTCGTAGACCTTCTCGGCCAGGGTCTTCGGCACGGGTCCCTCCAGGTGGGTGGTCCCTCGGTGGCCATCTCACGTCGTGGGATGGGAGTATCGCGGTGTGGGACAGCCTAACCCGGTGGCCGTGCTCGACAAAGCCGTGTCGATCCTCCGTGCCGTCGCGCAGGAGCCGGCGTCGCTCGCCGACCTGGTCGGGCGCACCGGGCTGCCGCGCGCGACCGCGCACCGCCTGGCGGTCGCGCTGGAGGGCCACCGGCTGCTGCGGCGCACGCCGGGCGGCGCCTGGGCGCCCGGGCCGGCGCTGGTCGAGTTCAGCCACGGCAGCGTCGACCTCGCCCAGGTGGCCGGCCGGCACCTGGTGGCGCTGCGCGACGCCAGCGGCGAGAGCGCGCAGTTCTACGTGCGCGAGGGCGGCTCGCGGGTGTGCGTGGCGGTGGCCGAGCGGGCGCACGGCCTGCGCGACACCGTCCCGGTCGGGGCGCGGCTGCCCATGACGGCCGGGTCGGCGGCGCACGCGCTGCTGGCGTTCGCGCCCGCCGAGGAGGTCACCCCCCTGCTGCCGGGCGCCAGCTTCACCGCCCGCACGCTGCTCGACGTGCGCCGGCGCGGGTGGGCGCACAGCGTGGCCGAGCGCGAGGCCGGGGTGGCCTCGCTGTCGGCACCGGTGCGCGACCCGGCCGGCGGTGTCCTGGGCGCGGTGTCGATCTCCGGCCCGGTCGAGCGGCTGGGCCGCCGGCCCAGCCCGGAGGTGGTCGGCGCGGTGCTGGAGACCGCGGCCGCCATCGCCCGCGCCGCCTCCTGAGTGGTTCACCTGCGGCCGGATGGGGCGGACACTCCCCGGGCATGACGACGACGGAGCCGGTCCACCGCGGCCGCGCCCGCATCGCCGGGGCCGGGGAGGGCATCGGCCTCGACGAGCTCGCGCTGGCCACTCGCAACCACGGCATGCCGCTGGAGGCGTTGCGCTACGACGTCACCCCGCCGGGTCTGCACTACGTGCTCACCCACTACGACATCCCCGCCGTCGACCCGGGTGACTGGTCACTGGAGGTCACCGGCGCGGTCGAGCGGCCGCTGCGGCTCGGCCTCGACGGCCTGCGGCGGCGCCCCTCGGTCACCGCCCGCGTCCTGTTGGAGTGCGCGGGCAACGGCCGGGCCCGGCTGGAGCCCCGCCCGGTCAGCCAGCCCTGGCTGCTCGAGGCGGTCGGCAGCGCCGAGTGGACCGGGACGCCGCTCGCGCCGCTGCTCGAGGAGGCCGGCGTCGCGCGCGGCGCGGTCGACGTCGCCTTCACCGGAGCCGATCACGGCGTCGAGCGCGGGGTGGAGCAGGACTACACCCGCGGTCTGCCGCTGGCCGAGGCGCTACACCCCGACGTCCTGCTGGTGTGGGCGATGAACGGCGCGCCGCTGCCGCCGCAGCACGGCGCCCCGCTGCGGCTGCTGGTCCCCGGCTGGTACGGCATGGCGCATGTGAAGTGGCTGACCCGCGTCGAGGTCCTCGACCGCCCGTTCGACGGCTTCCAGAACGCCGTGGCCTACCGGGTGAAGGTGACGGCGCAGGAGGCCGGCGTCCCGGTCACCCGGATCGCGCCGCGGGCGCTGCTGGCCCCGCCGGGCTTCCCCGACTTCATGACCCGGGAGCGGTTCCTGCACCCGGGTCCGGTGAGGCTCACCGGGCGGGCCTGGTCGGGCCGCGCGCCGGTGACCGCCGTGGAGGTCAGCGCCGACGGGGGCACGTCGTGGGCGCCGGCCGACCTGGCCCCCGCCGACCCCGCGCACCCCCACGCCTGGCGGGCCTGGACCCGCACCTGGGACGCCCGCCCCGGCAGGTACGAGCTGGTGGTGCGGGCCGCCGACGAGCAGGGCCCGCAGCCGCTCGAGCAGCCCTGGAACCGCCAGGGCATGGCCAACAACCTCGTCCAGCGGGTGCCGGTCACCGTCCTGGACGGCTGATCCCGTCGAGAGCGGGCCGCGGGGCGTGTGGCAGTGCCCGCGCGGCCGCCTCGGCCAGCGTGTGGGTCCCGCACTTCTCGCGGATGTGCTCGGCGTGCTTGCGCACCGTCCCGCGGGCGATCCACAGCGCGGCGGCGATGTCGTCGGTGGACAGCCCGGCCCCGGTCATGGCCAGCACCTCCCACTCCCGCGGCGTCAGCCGGGGCACCCCGGCCCGCCGCCGCTCGGCCAGCAGGAAGAGCTCCTGCAGGTGCGGGCGGGCGAGCTCGAGCAGCCGCCGGTCGCGCTCGGTGAACGGGTTCCCGTCCCCTCGCGTGAACAGCAGCCGACGGGCCTGCCCCGGCGGCGCGGGCAGCGACACCATCAGCTCGGCGGTGAGGTCGGCTAGGCACTCCGCACTCATCGGGTCGGCCCGCCGGGCCCGCTCGGTGGGGAACAGGTCGCCGCTGTGGATCACGCTGCGCAGGTCGCCGGTGCGCTGTGGCCAGCTGCACATCGAGGACCAGAACAGCTGCCAGAAGCGGTCGTGCTCGGGGTTGAGCTCGGGTGTGAGCTCGGGCCGCACGACCTCCCGGGCGCCGTCGGGTCCGACCCCCTGGAGCAGCAGGCTCTGCCGGCGCCGGTGGTCGTGCACCTGGTAGCTGACGTCGACGTCGCAGGGGACCAGCCGCCGCAGCCCCGCGAGCAGGACCCAGGGCAGCGCCGGGCCGGGATCGTCGCGCGCGGCGGCCTGCAGCACCTCGAAGAGGCGGTCGGCGTCGCCCTCGCGCAGGTGTCCGGGACCCATCGCCGCTCCCGTCGTCGACCGGAGGGCGCCGACGGTAGACCCGCCCGCCGCCCGGCGGGGATACGCCCGGCGGCGTATGCCCTCCCGGGCCCGCGGCGGTCACCGTCGTCGGCACCGGGCTCCCCGTCCGGCTCTCCGCACCAGGGACCTCGCCGTCCCGGGAAGGTCGCCCCGTGACCACCGCCCTCCACCGGCCCGCCGCCTGGGCCGCCGCCCACCGCACCCTGCTGGTCCTGGTCGCCGTCGCGGTCACCGCGGCGATCGCCGCAGCCGTCGTGCTGTCGGTGCTGCTCGGCACCGACGACGCCGCCGTCACCGCGCCGGCGCCGGTCCCCCAGACGTCCGACGACGGGCCCTGCGCCCTCCCCCGCGGGATGACCGTCACGCTGGCCCGGCTGATGTGCTGACGGCCACCGGCGACCGGCGCGGGGGGTCCGCGCCGGTCGCCGGGGTCAGTGCCCCCGGGCCTGCGGCGTGCCGCTGCCGTCGTCCTCGGGGTCCTGCCGGTCCGGCGGGGCCTCGACGACGATCGGGCGCAGCCGCGACCACAGCACGAAGGCCGCGGCGAAGACGACCATCGCGAGTCCGGCCCACAGGTTGGCGTTGAGGCCGCCGGTCAGCTCCTGCTCTTCCTCGGTGTTGCCGAACAGGCCCACGAGGACCAGCACGATGCCGTAGGCGCCGATGAGGAACGCGATGACGTTGCGGACGTCGAAGGCGCCGGCCGCGTGCGGCGACCCGCCGGTGTGCGAGGTGCTGCTGCTCATGACCGTGCTCCTGACGTCAGCGGAAGATCACGTTGAGGATGATGACCATGACCAGCGCGATGCCGGCGAGCTTGGTCGGCGACTGGTACCACGGCAGCCGGTGCGCGTCGGGGTCGGTGCGCTGCTCCTTGGGCGTCTCGGAGTAGACCAGGCCGGCGAGCTGGGCCACCGGCTTGGGCGCGGTCACCTGGCTGACCGCGACGCTCACGATGATGTCGACGACGAACGCGGCGCTGGCGGCGACGAAGCTCGCGCCCTGCCCGGTCAGCGGGAGCACGCCCACCGACACCGTCCCGAACGCGTCCTCGCTGAGGAAGGCGACGGCGACCGCGGCGAACGTGCCGGAGACCAGGCCCGCCCAGCCGGCGGTCGGCGTCATCCGCTTCCAGAACATGCCGAGGATGAACGTGGCGAACAGGGGGGCGTTGAAGAACCCGAACAGCGTCTGCAGGTAGTCCATCAGGTTCGTGTAGCCCGACGCGATCAGCGCCGTCCCGATGGCGGCCACGGTGGCGCCGACCGTCGCCCACCGGCCCACGGCGAGGTAGTAGCCGTCGGGCCGATCCTTCTTCACGTACTGCTGCCACAGGTCGTAGCTGAAGACGGTGTTGAAGGCGGAGATGTTGGCCGCCATGCCCGCCATGAACGCCGCCAGCAGACCGGCCAGGGCCACACCGAGCAGGCCGTTGGGCAGGGTGTCGCGGATGAGCAGCAGGATCGAGTCGTTGTAGTCGAAGTCCGTCGAGGAGCTCGCGCGGGCCTCGGCGACCTCCGGCACCAGCAGCGTGGCGATCATCCCGGGGATCACGACGATGAACGGGATGAACATCTTCGGGTAGGCACCGATGATCGGCGTGCTGCGGGCCGCGGACATCGACTTGGTCGCCATCGCCCGCTGCACCTCGACGAAGTTCGTCGTCCAGTAGCCGAACGACAGCACGAAGCCCAGGCCGAAGACGATGCCGATCACCGACAGGACGGGGCTCTCGATGCCGGAGAGCTCCGTGGCCGGCCACGAGGTGAGCTCCTCGGCCCGGCCGGAGCTGTTGTACCCGTCGATCAGCCCGCCGACGCCACCGACCCGGTGCAGGCCGATGAGGGTGAGCGGCAGCAGCGCGGCGACGATGACGAAGAACTGCAGGACCTCGTTGTAGATGGCCGCCGACAGCCCGCCGAGGGTGATGTAGCTGAGCACCACCGCGGCCGCGACGATCAGCGACAGCCACAGCGGCCAGCCCAGCAGCGCCTCGACGATCGTGGCCAGCAGGTAGAGGTTGATGCCGGCGATGAGGATCTGCGCCAGGGCGAAGCTGAGCGCGTTGACCAGGTGGGCGCCGGTGCCGAACCGGCGGCGCATGAACTCGGGGACGCTGCGGACCTTCGACCCGTAGTAGAAGGGCATCATCACGACGCCGAGGAACAGCATGGCCGGGACCGCGCCGATCCAGAAGTAGTGCATGGTGGCCATGCCGTACTGCGCGCCGTTGGCCGACATGCCGACGATCTCGACCGCACCGAGGTTGGCCGAGATGAACGCCAGCCCGGTCACCCACGCCGGCAACGAGCGGCCGGAGAGGAAGAAGTCGAGGCTGTCGGACACCCGCCGCCGCGCCGCGAAGCCGATCATCAGCACCACGCCGAAGTAGGCGGCCACGAGCAGGTAGTCGACGAAGGTCGCGTCGAGTCTCAGGTCCACGGAGGCCTCCAGTCCGGGTCGGTCAGGTCAGGCGCCGGGCACCCGCCGAGGGGACCACGACGAAGGAGCGGGGGGCACTCGCACGTTCGGTGACGGCCGTGCCGACGGCGTCCACGGCGTCGGCGTCGACCAGGGCGACGGCGCTGCCGCCGAAGCCGCCGCCGACCATCCGGGCACCGTGGGCGCCGGCGTCCAGCGCCGCCTCGACGACGGCGTCCAGCGCGGGCACCGAGACCTCGAAGTCGTCGCGCAGCGAGACGTGCCCGGCGGTGAGGACCGGCCCGATCGCGCGCGGGTCGGCGCCGCCGCGCAGCAGCGCGACCACCTCGGCCACCCGCGCGTCCTCGGTCACGACGTGGCGGGCCCGGCGCAGCAGCACCGCGCCTTCCTCGCTGCCGTCGTCGAGCGGGGCGAGGTCGGCCACGTCGTGCACGTCGCACAGCAGCTCGACGCCGAGGCGCCGGGCGGCCTCCTCGCACTGCCGGCGGCGCTCGCCGTAGCCGCTCTCGGCGTGGTCGTGGGTGGTGCCGGAGTCGACGACGAGCAGCGCCAGGCCGGCGGCCTCGAGGTCGAGCGGCACCTGGTCCCAGCTGCGGTCGCGGGTGTCGAGGTGCAGCGCGTGGCCGGCGGTGCACAGCACCGACGCCGACTGGTCGAGGATGCCGGTGGGCGCGCCGACGAAGTCGTTCTCGGCCCGCCGGGCGACCTCGACGAGGTCGTCGGGGCCCAGCCCCAGGCCGAGCAGGTCGCTCACCGCCAGGGCGACGGCGCACTCGAGGGCCGCCGACGACGACAGCCCGGCGCCGGAGGGCACGTCGCCGTCGACGACCAGGCTCAGCCCGCCGGGCACGGACGCGCGCACCTGCTCGACGACGCCGGCCGGGTAGCCCGCCCAGCCGCCGGGCGTGCCGGGGGTGAGGTCGGCGACCGCGACGTCGGCGTCGGACCCCGGGTGCTGCAGGGAGGCGAGGACCAGCCGGCCGTCGTCGCGGCGGGCGACGGCGGCCCGCGTGGTGTGCGGCAGGGCGACGGGCAGCACGTGCCCACCGTTGTAGTCGGTGTGCTCGCCGATGACGTTGACCCGGCCGGGTGCGGCCCAGACGCCCTCGGGCGCGGCGCCGAAGCGGTCGGTGAAGGCCTGCGCCGCGCGGGCCGCCGCCGTCGCGTCGTCGGGGACGCCGGTGTCGGGGGCGGCGCTCACGGGACCACCACGGCCCGCAGCTGCTCGGCGACGTCCTCGGGGTTGGTGTCGGTGATGAACGCCCCCATGCCCGACTCCGAGCCGGCCAGGTACTTGAGCTTGCCCGGCGCGCGGCGCAGCGAGAACAGCTGCAGGTGCAGCCACCAGTCCTCGCGGCCGGTGTGCACCGGGGCCTGGTTCCAGGCGGCGATGTAGGGCATCGGGGTGTCGAAGCGGTGCGCGAAGCGGCCGAGCACGTCCAGGTAGATCGCGGCGAGGTCGTCGCGCTCGGCGTCGTCGAGGGCGGGCAGGTCAGGCACCCGGCGGGTGGGGAACAGCTGCACCTCGTAGGGCCAGCGGGCCGCGGCGGGCACGAAGGCCACCCACGAGTCGTTGGCCGCCACCACCCGCGGGCCGCTGCGCTCGGCCTCGACCACCTCGGCGAACAGGTCGCCGCCGGTGGCCTCCCGGTGCCGGCGCACCGAGGTCAGCAGCCGCTCGACCCGCGGCGTCACGAACGGGTAGGCGTAGATCTGCCCGTGGGGGTGCGACAGCGTCACCCCGATCTCCTCGCCGGAGTTCTCGAAGCAGAACACCTGCTCGACGCCGTCGATCGCGCCCAGCTCCGCGGTGCGGTCGGCCCACACGTCGACGACCAGGCGCGCCCGGTCGCGGCCCAGGCCGGCGAAGTGCTGGTCGTGGTCGCTGGTGAACAGGACGACCTCGGTGCGGCCCAGCCCGGGGCGCAGCTCGGCCAGCGGGGCCCCGGGCGCGGTCGGCGGGAGGTCGGTGTCGACCCCGGTGGACAGCGACGGGAAGCGGTTCTCGAAGACGACGACCTGGTACTCGGAGTCGGGCACCTCGGTGGGCCGGCCCGGCCGGGAGGGGTCCAGCGGGCACTGGTCGGCCGGCGGCAGGAACGTGCGGGTCTGCCGGTGCGCGGCGACCACCACCCACTCGCCCAGCAGCGCGTCCCAGCGCAGCTGCGAGCGGGTGCTCACCGGCGGCAGGTCGCGGGCGTCCTCGGCGGCGTGGGCGCCCTCGGCGGGAACGCTGCCGTCGGCGTCGAAGTAGATGATCTCGCGGCCGTCGGCCAGCCGGCGAGAGGTCCGGATCACCCTGCGCTACCTCCGTCCACGGGCCCGGTGAGGAGGGGCCCCGCGAACGCTATTCCCCCCGCCGATCACGGTCCACTCGGGCCCGGGGACGGCGAGAGCCCCCGGTCGGTGACCGGGGGCTCTCGCTGCGCTGTAGCCCCGAAGGGATTCGAACCCTCGCTACCGCCGTGAGAGGGCGGCGTCCTGGGCCGCTAGACGACGGGGCCGTGCGGTGGTGCGGTCGTGCTCTGAGGAGGTGGTGCTTCCTCGCTGGGGTACCAGGACTCGAACCTAGACTAACGGAGCCAGAATCCGTCGGGCTGCCAATTACCCCATACCCCAAGGTCTTGGCCGGCACCTCGCGGCGCCGGGGAGAACGATACCCGACGTCCCGGACGCCCGTGTCACCACCCCCGGGCCCGCGGGTCGGGGGCCGGGACGCGCAGGTCCCGCGCGCCCGTGAGCAGCTCGTACCGCAGCCGCCGGCGCGAGCCCGCGACCGCCGCCACGTAGGCCCCCATCGCCAGGACCGTGAGCAGCAGGGACACCAGCCCGACCCCGGGTGCCACCTCGTCGGTGGCCACCCCCTCCCCCAGCGTCCCGGCCAGGATGAACACCACCACGTTGTTGACCGCGTGCAGGACGATCGCCGCCTCCAGCCCGCCGGTGAGCCACACCACGGCCGACGCGGCCAGGCCGAAGACGAACCGGTCGAGGAAGGTGACGACGTCGCCGGGCGCGTGCGCCAGCGAGAACAGCGCGGCGGTGACGACCGCGGCCGTGACCGCCCCGGTGCGCGGGTTCCCGAGCCACCCGGCGATCGCCTGGCTGAGGTAGCCGCGGAACACGTACTCCTCGGCGGCCGACTGCAGCGGCGTGGTGAGCACCACGACCAGCAGCAGCCAGGCGAGGTCGTCGACCGGTCCGGTGGCGCCGGTCTCGCCGAAGGCGAAGCCCAGTCCCACCGACACGGCGATGCCGACGCCGAGGGTGGCCAGCGCCAGCAGCGTCAGCGGCGCGAGCAGCCGCCAGCGCACCCGCGCCAGCACCGACGACGACCAGCCCGGCCGCATCCCGTGGGCGACCACCCACAGCAGCCACACGATGGGGATGGCGACGATCAGCGAGAGGTTGGTGAGGAGCAGCACGCCCGGGTCGACCAGGTCCAGCAGCTGCAGGTCGGGCTCGACGCCGGTCAGCAGGACGGCGAGCACGACGACGAACGCCGCCACGGCGTAGGCGACGGTGAACAGCAGCAGGCCCAGCAGCGGCCGCCACCACGCCCAGTCCCGCGCGCGCATGACCAGCAGGTAGGGCACCGGCACGTCGTGCGGCGGGGTGCCCGGCGGCGGCGCCAGCACGACCCCGGGCGGGAACGGGGCGGGCCCGTGCGGGCCGGGCGGGGGTGGTGCCGGCCAGGCGTGGCCCGGCGGCAGGGGCACCGGTCCCAGCGGCCACGGCACCGGCCCGGCGGGGGCGCCGGGACCGGCGCCGGCCCAGGGCGGCAGTCCCGCGCCGAGCGTGCCGGGCACCCGCGCCGGCGCCCCGTAGGGACCGGTGGGCGGCGGGCCGGTGTAGGGCTCGTCGGCCGGGTCGCCGGTCCACGGCCTGCCGGGGAGGCCGCCGGGCGGGGTGCTCATCCGCGGGTGTGGGTCTCGCGGGCGCTCTCCAGGCGGCCGACCGTGCGGTCGCGGCCGAGCAGCTCGATGGACTCGTAGAGCGGCGGGGAGACCGTGCGGCCGCTGAGCGCCACCCGCACCGGCCCGAACGCCTGGCGCGGCTTGCGACCGAGGCCCTCGACCAGCGCCTCCTTGAGCGCCTGCTCGATGCGCGGCGTCGTCCACTCCTCGAGGCCGCGCAGCGCGGCCGCGGCGGCGTCGAGCACCTCGCCGTCCTCGGGCCGCAGGTTCTTGGCCGCGGCCGCGGGGTCGACCTCGACGTCCTCGGTGAACAGGAAGCCCAGCAGGCCGACGGCGTCGGAGAGCACCACCGTGCGCTCCTGCGCCATCGGCGCGATCGCGCGCAGCACCCGGTCCTGCTCGGGCGTGGGCGGGTCGGTGACCAGGCCGGCGCGGGCGAGGAAGGGCACCACCCGGGCGACGTAGTCCTCGACCGGCAGCGCGCGCACGTGCGTGGCGTTGATCGCCTCCGCCTTCTTCAGGTCGAAGCGGGCCGGGTTGGCGCTGACCCGGGTGACGTCGAAGGCCTCGACCATCTCGGCCGGGGAGAACACGTCGCGGTCGTCGGCGATGGCCCAGCCGAGCAGCGCCAGGTAGTTGACCAGGCCCTCGGGCAGGAAGCCCCGCTCGCGGTAGACGTCGAAGTTCGACTGCGGGTCGCGCTTGGACAGCTTCTTGTTGCCCTCGCCGAACACCAGCGGCAGGTGCCCGAACCGCGGGGTGCCCGTCGCGACGCCGACGTCGGTGAGCGCCTGGTACAGGGCGAGCTGGCGGGGGGTCGAGGGCAGCAGGTCCTCGCCGCGCAGCACGTCGGTGACGCCCATCAGGGCGTCGTCGACCGGGTTGGTGAACGGGTAGAGCGGCACGCCGTTGCCGCGCAGCAGCACGAAGTCGGGCACCGACCCGGCGGCGAAGCGCACCTCCCCGCGGATGAGGTCGGTCCAGACCAGGTCGGTGTCGGGCATCCGCAGCCGCAGCACCGGCTCGCGGCCCTCGGCGCGGAAGGCCGCCTTCTGCGCGTCGGTGAGGGAGCGGTCGGCGTTGTCGTAGCCGAGCTTGGGGTCCTGCCCGGCCGCCCGGCGCCGCGCCTCGACCTCCTCGTTGGTGGAGAAGGACTCGTAGACGTGCCCGGCCGCCACCAGCTTCGCGGCGACCTCGCGGTACACCTCGTGCCGCTCGGACTGCCGGTAGGGGCCGTGCGGGCCGCCGACCTCGGGGCCCTCGTCCCAGTCCAGGCCCAGCCAGCGCATGCAGTCGAGCAGGTGCCGGTAGGACTCCTCGGAGTCGCGGGCGGCGTCGGTGTCCTCGATGCGGAAGACGAAGGTGCCGCCGGTGTGCCGGGCGTGCGCCCAGTTGAACAGCGCCGTGCGCATGGCGCCGACGTGCACCAGGCCGGTCGGCGAGGGGCAGAAGCGGGTGACGGTCACCGGGCACCGCCGGCGGTGGAGACGGAGTCGGCGCCGCTGACGCCGTTGACCAGCGAGCCCAGGCCCTCGACGGCGCACTCGACGCGCTGGCCGGGGCGGATCGGGCCGACCCCGGCGGGGGTGCCGGTGAGGACGACGTCGCCGGGCAGCAGCGTCATGACCTGGGAGATGTAGGAGACCAGCGTCGGGACGTCGAAGAGCAGCTGGCTGGTGCGGCCGGCCTGGCGCTGCTCGCCGTCGACGGTGCAGGTGATCTCCAGGTCGGCCGGGTCCTTGCCCAGGCCGCGCAGGTCGGTCTCGATCCAGGGCCCCAGCGGGCAGAAGGAGTCGAAGCCCTTGGCGCGGGTCCACTGCCCGTCGGCCTTCTGCATGTCCCGCTCGGTGACGTCGTTGCCGATCGTGTAGCCGAAGACGGCGGCCGGGACCTGCTCGGGGGTGAGGTTGCGGGCGCCGGTGCCGCCGATGACGACGGCGAGCTCGACCTCGTGGTGGACGTTGGTGCTGCCGGCGGGGATGCGGATGGCGTCGCCCGGGCCGATCACCGACGTCGAGGGCTTGAGGAACAGCAGCGGCCGCTCCGGGGCGTCGCCGGTGTCCATCTCCTTCACGTGCTCGGCGTAGTTCTTGCCGACGCAGACCACCTTGCTCGGCAGGATCGGCGAGAGCAGCCGCACGTCCGCCTGCGCGAAGCGCCGGCCGGTGAAGGACAGGGTGGCGAAGGGGTGGCCCTCGACCTGGGCGACCTGGCCGTCGCCGTCGAGGACGCCGAAGGACAGGCCCGAGGGCGAGGCGAAGCGGACGATGCGCACGCCGTCGAGGCTACTGACCCCGCGGGGCGCCGCCGTCCGGCCTACGGTGACCGTCGTGGCCTGCCGCCTGAGCGAGATCGTCGTCGACAGCCGCGACCCCGAGGCGCTGGCCGCCTGGTGGGCGGAGGTGCTCGGGTACCGGGTGCTCGGCCGGGACGAGGACGGCGCGGTCGAGATCGGCCCGGAGGCCGGGTTCGGCGGTGCGGCACCCACCCTGGTCTTCGCCCCCGTCGAGCACTGGGAGCCGGGGAAGCCGCGGCTGCACCTCGACGTCAACGCCACCGACCGCGACCAGGACGCCGAGCTGCAGCGGCTGCTCGACCTCGGCGCCACCCCCGCCGACGTCGGGCAGAGCGGGGAGGAGAGCTGGCACGTGCTCGCCGACCCCGAGGGCAACCCCTTCTGCCTGCTGCGCCGCCGGCTCGACCCGCTGTGACACTGTCGTCCTCCGGACGACACCGCGGCCAGGAGCCGTCCCCGACCGGGCGGAGCCCCCTCGGCCGCTCCTGCGCGGAGCCCTCCGGGCCCCACTCGGATCGACCACAGGAGATGCCGTGATCCTGATCGTCATCAAGTTCCCCGTCCGCCCCGACCGGATCGAGGAGTTCCGGGCGAAGGCCGACGAGTACGCGGCGGCGGTGAACGCCGAGGAGGGCAGCCTCTTCTTCGAGTGGTCGCGCAGCGTGCTCGACCCGAACACGTTCGTCTGCGTCGAGGGCTTCCGGGACTCCGACGCCGGCGCCTCGCACGTGGCCACCCCGCACGCGAAGGCGGCGTTCGACTGGATGTCGGACCTGGTCGCCGAGCAGCCCCAGATCATCTACGTGGACGCGCCGGAGGTCAGCGGCTTCGGCCCGATGGGCGAGGTGAAACCCCGCGGCTGAGTCCCGGGGCCGACTCCGGGCGCGACAGCGTGCGCTCAGATGCAGGCCGTGCGCTCTCCGCTGCACCTCAGCGCACGCTGTCCCCGCCCAGCAGCCGACGGCGGGCCCGGTACGTCGCCAGGACGTCGCGCCGGCACTCCCCCGGCGCCGTCGTCAGCCTGCGGTAGCCGTAGCGCAGCGTCTGCCAGCCGACCGCCGCGAGCAGCGAGTCGCGGCGGATGTCGGACTCCCGCTGCCGGTTCGAGCCGTGCCAGGCGGCGCCGTCCAGCTCCACCGCGAGCATCGCGTCCTCGTAGGCGGCGTCCAGGACGAACGTCTCCGGCCCCACGGCGATCCGGCGCTGCTGCGTGAAAGCCGGCATGCCCGGCGCGCGCAGCACGTGGAGGCAGCCCCAGATCTCGAGCTCGCTGCGGCACCCGTCGGCCAGCAGGCCCACCAAGCCGGCGAGCTGCGCCCTACCCGGCAACCGCGTGCTCAGGTCCAGCTCGTACGCGAGGTCGGCGGGGCGGCACAGCCGCTGCCGGACCGCGGTGATCGCGGCGGCCCGGACCTCGCTCCTCGCGGGCGGCGGGTTTCCCCACGCGTCGACGACGGCCCGCTCGACCGACGTCACCGGCAGGCCGTCGACGCGCCGTCGGTCGGCCAGGGCCCGGGAGTTCCGGTGCAGCACGACGCCGGCCGACCCTCGGGCGCTGCGGCGGTCCTCGACGGTGACGTGCACCGGGCCCGCCGGCGGGGGCACGAGCCCCCACAGCGCCAGCGCCGTCCCGTGGCTGGCCACCCCGCCGCGGCCGGTGAGCGCCGCCGCCACCCGCACCCGCCACCTCCGGGCCGCTGCGGGCGTGGCGAACACGCCGGGCTGGAGCCGGACCAGCTTCCCGCCGGTCACCCACGCGGAGAGGGTCCGCGCGCTCGTGCGACCGAGCAGTTCCGCCCGGGTGGCCCAGCCTGCGGGCCCGACGACGGCGTCCACGTCCATGCCGGGCACCCTGCGCGAGCACGGCACGCAGGGTGCCCGGCCGGCGGGATCTGTGGACGGCCGGCGACGGTGTGCGCGGCGGTGCGGTCACCGGCGCCGGAGGTGCACCAGCGCTGTCGTCAGCGGCAGTGGACGGCGTAGGTGAGGGCGTCGACGAGGGCGTGCCAGGAGGCCTCGACGATGTTGGCGTGGACGCCCACGGTGGTCCACTCCCCCACGCCGTCGGTGGTGTCGACCAGCACCCGCGTCGTCGCGCTCGTGCCGCCCTTCCAGCCCAGGATGCGGACCTTGTAGTCGGCCAGCGAGACGTCGGCCAGCTCCGGGTGGCGGCTCACCAGCGCCTGCCGCAGCGCGTTGTCCAGCGCGTTGACCGGGCCGTTGCCCTCGGCGGTGCTGATCACCCGCTCGCTGGTGCCGTCGGGGCCGGGCAGGTGCACCTTCACCGTCGCCTCGCTGACGACGACGCCGTTGCCCCAGTGCTCGACGGTCGTCCGGTAGCTCTCCAGCGTGAACAGCGGCGCCGGGGCACCGGGCAGCTGGGAGCGCAGCAGCAGCTCGAAGGAGGCGTCGGCGGCCTCGAACGACCAGCCGTCGGCCTCGAGGACCTTGACCCGGTCGACGACGCGGCCGACGGCGTCGGCGTGCCCGGCGAGGTCGACGCCGAGCTCGCGGCCCTTGAGCTCGACGGAGGCCCGGCCGGCCATCTCGGTGACCAGGATGCGCATGTCGTTGCCGACGACGGACGGGTCGAGGTGGTTGTAGAGCTCCGGGCTGACCTTGATGGCGCTGGCGTGCAGGCCGGCCTTGTGCGCGAACGCCGAGGCGCCGACGTAGGGCTGGTGGTCGTCGGGGGCGATGTTGGCCAGCTCGGCGATCGCGTGGCTGACCCGCTGCAGCTCCGCGAGGCACTCCGGGGGCACCACCGGCAGGCCCATCTTGGTCACCAGGTTGGCCACCAGCGCGAACGTGTCGGCGTTGCCCGCCCGCTCCCCGTAGCCGTTGGCGGTGCCCTGCACGTGCGTCACGCCGGCCTCGACGGCGGCCAGCGAGTTGGCCACGGCGCAGCCGGTGTCGTCCTGGCAGTGGATGCCCAGCCGCCCGTCGACGCGGGAGCGGACGTCGGCGACCACCCGGCCCACCCCCATCGGCAGCATCCCGCCGTTGGTGTCGCACAGCACGCCGACCTCGGCGCCGGCGTCGAAGGCGGCCTGCAGCACCGCGACGCCGTGGTCGGGGTCGGCGGCGTACCCGTCGAAGAAGTGCTCGCAGTCGACGAACACCCGGCGGCCGTGCGCGACGAGGAAGGCGACGGTGTCGGAGACCATCGCCAGGTTCTCCTCGAGCGTCGTCCGCAGCGCGTCGCGCACGTGCCGCACGTCGGACTTCGCGACGAGGCAGACCACCGGCGTCTCGGCGTCGAGCAGGGCGCGCACCTGGGGGTCGTCCTCCACTCGGACGCCGGCCTTCCGCGTGGCGCCGAAGGCGACGAGCACCGCGTGCCGCAGCTTGAGCTCGGTGCGGGCGCGGGCGAAGAACTCGGTGTCCTTGGGCAGCGCCCCCGGCCAGCCGCCCTCGATGTAGCCGACGCCGATCTCGTCGAGCAGGCGGGCGACGGCGAGCTTGTCGGCGACGGAGAAGCTGATCCCCTCGCGCTGGGCGCCGTCGCGCAGCGTGGTGTCGAAGACGTGGAGGTCGGCGGGGGTGGCGGGGCGGTCGGTGGCCACGGGTGCTCCCGGGGGTTCGACGGCGATCAGGCCCCTCACACGAGAAAGACCCCCCGGGAACGGGAGGTCTGCGCGCGGTCGGGGAGGTGACCGCGCGCTAGCAGATGATGAGGGTGCTGCCGGTGAGGTGCATCACCGCGGAGTCTAACCCCGGGTCCCTCACCGGCCGGCGAGGGCGGCCAGCCGGTCGCCGACCTCGGTGGTGCGCACCGGGCCGCGGGGGTCGCGGGTGGACAGGTCGAAGGCGACGGCGGCGTCGACCCGGCGCGCGAGGTCGGCGTGGCCGAGGTGCTCGAGCAGCAGCCCGATCGAGAGCACGGTCGCCGTCGGGTCGGCGACGCCCTGCCCGGCGATGTCGGGCGCCGAGCCGTGCACCGGCTCGAACATGGCCGGGTTGGTGCCGGAGACGTCGAGGTTGCCGCTCGCCGCCAGGCCGATGCCGCCGGTGACCGCCGCGGCGACGTCGGTGACGATGTCGCCGAAGAGGTTGTCGGTGACGATGACGTCGTAGCGGCCGGGGTCGGTGATGAAGAACATCGACGCCGCGTCGACGTGCTGGTAGGCGACGGTGACCTCGGGGAACTCCGCGGACACCTCCTCCACGGTCCGCGACCACAGCGACCCGGCGTGGGTGAGCACGTTGGTCTTGTGGATCAGGGTGAGGTGCCGGCGGGGCCGGGCGGTGGCCCGCTCGAACGCGTAGCGCACGACCCGCTCGACGCCGAAGGCGGTGTTGAGGCTGACCTCGGTGGCCACCTCGTGCGGGGTGTCGCGGCGCAGCACGCCGCCGTTGCCCACGTACGGGCCCTCGGTGCCCTCGCGCACGCACAGCATGTCGATCTCGCCGGGCTCGGCCAGCGGGCTGCGGACGCCGTCGAAGAGCCGGGCCGGGCGCAGGTTGACGTGGTGGTCGAGCTCGAAGCGCAGCCGCAGCAGCAGCCCCCGCTCGAGGATGCCAGGCGGCACGCCCGGGTCGCCGATGGCGCCGAGCAGGATCGCGTCGTGCCCGCGCAGCTCGTCGAGCACGGTGTCGGGCAGCAGCTCCCCGGTGCGCTGCCAGCGGGCGGCACCGAGGTCGTAGGCCGTCGTCTCCAGGTCGGGCGTCACCGCACCGAGGACCTTGAGGCCCTCGGCGACCACCTCGGGGCCGATGCCGTCTCCCGCGATCACAGCCAGGCGCATGGCGAGGACCCTAGGTCAGCGCGGGTCCAGGTCGGCCGAGCGGGCCTCGCGCGCGCCGATGCGGCTGGCGATGTCGCCGAGCAGCTCCGCCCCGACCGGGCTGTCGACGACGACGGCCATGAGCGCCTCGCCGCCGCGGGTGGTCCGGCTGACCTGCGCGCCGGCGATGTTGATCCCGGCCTCGCCGAGCGCCGCGCCGACGGTGCCCACCACCCCGGGCCGGTCCTGGTAGAGGAAGAACAGCAGGTGACCGGACAGGTCGAGGTCCATGTCGAACCCGTCGACCTCGACCAGCTTGGGCACCTGGTTCTTGCCGAAGAGGGTGCCGGCGACGGCGACCTCGCGGCCGTCGGCCATCACCCCGTGCACCCGCACCAGGTTGCGGTAGTCGGGGCTCTCGACGTCGCTGGTGAGCGACACCTCCAGGCCGCGCTGGGCGGCCAGCAGCGGGGCGTTGACGTAGGTGACCTGCTCCTCGACGACGTCGGAGAACACGCCCCGGAGGACGGCGAGCTGCAGCACCGAGGCGTCGAACTCGGCCAGCTTGCCCCGGACGTCGACGGTGACCGACTGCGCCAGCCCGCCGGCGACGGCGGTGAACACGGTGCCCAGCTGCTCGGCCAGCGGCAGCCCGGGCCGGACGTCCTCGGCGACGACGCCGCCGGCCTGCACGTTGACCGCGTCGGGGACGAACTCGCCCTGCAGCGCCAGGCGCACCGAGTGGGCCACGGCGGTGCCGGCCTTGTCCTGCGCCTCCGTCGTCGAGGCGCCCAGGTGCGGGGTGACGACGGTGGTGGGCAGCCCGAACAGCGGGCTGTCGGTGGTGGGCTCCTGCGCGTAGACGTCGATGCCGGCGGCGCCCACCTGCCCGGAGCGCAGCGCGTCGGCGAGCGCGGCCTCGTCGACCAGCCCGCCGCGGGCGGCGTTGACCAGGATCACGCCGCGCTTGGTGGTGGCCAGCTCCGCGGCGCCGATGAGGCCGAGGGTCTCCGGCGTCCTCGGGAGGTGGATCGTGATGAAGTCCGCCTCCCGGAGCAGCTCCTCCAGCGACACCATCCGCACGCCCAGGCCGGCCGCGCGGCCGGGCTGGATGTAGGGGTCGTAGGCGACCAGCGTGGTGCCGAAGGCGGCCAGCCGCTGGGCGACGAGCTGGCCGATCCGGCCGAGACCGACGATGCCGACGACCTTGTCGGCGACCTCGACGCCGGTGAACCGCGACCGCTCCCAGGTGCCCCGGCGCAGCGAGGCGTCGGCGGCCGGGATCTGCCGGGCGGCGGCCAGCAGCAGCGCGACGGCGTGCTCGGCGGCGCTGACGACGTTCGACGTCGGGGCGTTGACCACCATGACGCCGCGCTCGGTGGCCGCGGCGACGTCGACGTTGTCCAGGCCGATGCCGGCGCGGGCGACCACCTTCAGGCCCGGCGCGGCGGCCAGCGCCTCGGCGTCGATCCGCGTCGCGCTGCGGACGAGCACCGCCGCCGCGTCGGCGAGGGCGGGCAGCAGCGCGGACCGGTCGGCGCCGTCGACGTGGCGGATCTCGACCTCGTCGCCGAGGACCTGCAGGACGCTCGGGGCGAGCTCCTCGGCGATCAGGACGACGGGGCGCTGGGTCACGGGGCCCCAGCGTAGGGAGGAACGCCGGTCCGGGCCGGTCACGGGCCGGTCACGGGCGGGGAACTTCCCGTCCCAGGGGCCACGACACCCCGCCGACGGGGTAGGACCTGTTTGCCGTCGTCCGGGGCTCCACAGCATCCTGGCGGCCAGCAGCGCCGGCACGGGCCGACGCCTCCGGAGGGGACCATGACCGACTTCAGCAAGGACCAGGGCCAGGGCCGGGACCCCGGGCAGGGTGGCGCCTCGCCGTACGGCGGGCAGGACCAGCCGTACCGCGGGCAGGAGCAGCCGACCGGCTCGTCGCAGTACGACCCGCAGGGGCAGTCGTCCGGCCAGACCCCGGACCAGCCCTCCGGGCAGCAGCCGGGGCCGTACGGCCAGCCCGGGCAGTACACCCAGCCCTACACCCGGCAGCCGCAGCCCCCGCAGCAGGAGTACGGCACCCAGCAGTACGGGCAGGGCGGCTACGGGCAGCAGTACGGCCAGGAGCAGTACGGCCAGGAGCAGTACGGCCAGGAGCAGTACGGCCAGGAGCAGTACGGCCAGGAGCAGTACGGCCAGGAGCAGTACGGCCAGGAGCAGTACGGCCAGGAGCAGTACGGCCAGGAGCAGTA
>NZ_JBJGYI010000009.1:0-133599 GCF_054049915.1 Geodermatophilus sp. SYSU D00766 | reverse complement strand
CGACACCCCCCCCCCCTGCCCGGTGCACGTCCCCGGAAGCCCACCGGTCCCGACCAGCCACTTCCGCGGAAGTGCCCGGGTCGAGGGCTCTACGGGCGGGGCAGCGCCAGCGGCACCGGGCGCTTGGGGGCCCGCCCGTCACCGGAGGAGCGGCCGCGCAGCCGCCGGGCGATCCACGGGGCGACGAAGCCGCGCACCCACGCGGCCTCCTCGGCCAGCGCCGCGCGCAGCGCCCGCGGCGGGGCGGGCGGCAGCGGGACGCGCCAGTCGTCGTCGGTGACCGGGACGCCGAGCGCCGCGGCGGCGGCCAGCGCGGTGCGGCGGTGCCCCTCGGCGGTGAGGTGGATCCGGTCGCTGTCCCACAGCCGCCAGTCCAGCAGCCAGTCGGCGCCCCACTGGTCGAGGACGACGGCGCCGTGGCGCGCCGCGATCGACCACAGCGAGGCGTTGAACACCGCCACCCGGCCGCGGGTGCGGCGGATGATCGGGGTCAGCCGCGGGTCGACGCCGGTGGCCAGCAGCACGTCGGCGCCGTCGGCGCGGAAGCCGGTCACCGCCTCCTCCAGCGCGGCGGCCAGCCGGTCGGGGTCGGCGCCGGGGCGCAGCAGGTCGTTGCCGCCGGCGACCAGGCTGACCAGGTCCGGCCGGGCGGCCCGCGCGACCGGCACCTGCTCGGCGAGCACCTGCGGCAGCAGCCGCCCCCGGATGGCCAGGTTGGCGTACTCCAGGTCGACGCCCGGCTGCGCGGCCGCCACGTGCCCGGCCAGCCGGTCCGCCCAGCCGCGGTACTCGCCGGGACGGTCCGGGTCGGGGTCGCTGAGCCCCTCGGTGAAGGAGTCGCCGAGGGCGACGTAGCGGCGCCAGGTGGTGCGGGTCGGGGCGGGCACGGACCCACTGCAGCACGGGCGCCGGGCGCACGGCGCACCGGGGTCAAGCCGGCGGCGGGTCCTCCTGCAGCCGCTCCTGCAGCTCCGGCGGCAGGAACTCCAGCAGCTCGCCGGGCAGGAACGGCAGGTCGAGCAGCGACAGCTTGGCCCGGCTGCGCGCCGCCGAGCGGGACCCCTCGATGCGGACCAGCTGTCCCGCGCCCGGGCGGTAGGTGACGACGACGGCGTCGCCGGGTGTCAGCCGGGGCCCGAGGACGCCGTCGAGCTCGATCGCCGGGGAGCCGCTGCTGATGGTGAGCGCCAGGGTCTCGCGGGGGCCGAGCAGCACCGTGCGCGAGATGCCCTGCGCGGGCGCCGCCGGGGTGAGCAGGATGCACTCGACCTCGGGGCTGACGACCGGCCCGCCGGCGGCGTAGTTGTAGGCGGTCGAGCCCTGCGCGGTCGCCACGATCACCGCGTCGCAGCGCACGTGGGCGTAGCGCATGCCGCCCACCGCGAGGTCGGCGGTGACCATCCCCTCCCCCGGGACGCGGGCCAGCACGGCGTCGTTGAACGCCGGCCACTCGCGCTCGCCGTGCTGCACCACCAGGCAGCCGCGGGACTCGGTGTGCACCCGGCCCTCGGCCATCGCGGCCAGCGCCTCGCCGAGCTCGGGCCCCTCGACCTCGGCGAGGAACCCGAGGTGGCCGAGGTTGACGCCGAGCACCGGCACCGGCCGGGCGCTCACCAGCCGCATCGCGCCGAGGATGGTGCCGTCCCCGCCGAGGGCGATGATCCCGTCGACGGCGCCGGCCAGCTCCTCCGGGGTCACCGCGGTCACGCCGGTCAGGCCGAGCCGCTCGACGTCGGCCCGGTCGGCGAGCAGCTCGACGTCGGAGCCGGCGGTCCACGCGGTGACCTGCCCGACGGCGGCCGAGGAGTCCCTGCTCGGGTGCAGGACCAGGCCGAGGCGGGCCACTCAGCCGCGCCAGGTCTCGAGCAGCCGCAGCCACACCTCGCTGACCGTGGGGTAGGCCGGGACCGCGTGCCACAGCCGGCCGATCGGCACCTCCCCGACGACGGCGACCGTCGCCGCGTGCAGCAGCTCGGCGACCGCGGGGCCCACGAAGGTCACCCCGAGCAGCACCTCCCGCTCGGGGTCGACGACGGCGACCGCGGTCCCCTCGTAGCCGTCGGCGAACAGCTTGGCGCCGGCCACCGACCCGATCGGGTACTCGACGACGCGGTGCGGCAGGCCGGCGTCCCGCGCCTGGGCGCTGGTCAGGCCGACGGAGGCCACCTGCGGGTCGGTGAAGACCACCGAGGGGGTGGCGGCGCGGTCGGCGGTGGCGGTGTGCGGCGACCAGTCCCCGGTGCCCACCTGCTCGCCGCGGGCGCGGGCGACGATGGCGGCGCCGGCCTGGCGGGCCTGGTACTTGCCCATGTGGGTGAGCAGCTGGCGGCCGTTGACGTCGCCGACGCCGTAGAGCCACGGCACCCCGCGCACCTGCAGCGTGTCGTCGACGTCGAGGTACTCGCCGGGCTCGAGGCCGGCGGTCTCCACCCCGATGCCGGTGGTGCGGGCGCGGCGGCCGGTGGCCAGCAGCACCTCCTCGCCGCGCACCTCCTCCCCGCCGGCGGTGGTGAGCACCACCTCGTCGCCGTCGCGGCGGGCGGCGGTCACGTCGGCGTCGAGGCGGACGTCGACGCCGCGGGCGCGCAGCGAGGCCAGCACCGCGTCGCTCGCCTGCGGCTCGGCGTCGGGCAGCAGCCGCGGCATGCGCTGCAGCAGCGTCACCCGCGAGCCCAGGGCGTGCCACGCGAAGGACAGCTCGCAGCCGACGTAGCCGCCGCCGAGGACCAGCAGGCCCCGCGGCGGCGTCGTCGCCCCGGTGCCCTCCCGGGGGGTCCACGGCCGGACGCCGGACAGGCCCGCCACCGGCGGCACCATCGCCTCGGACCCGGTGCAGACGACGACGGCGTGCCGCGCGGTCAGCCGGGTCTCGCCCCCGTCGGGGCCGGTGACGACGACGGTGCGCTCGCCGTCGAGCCGGGCGGTGCCGCGGAGCAGGTCGATGCCGGCGCCCTCCACCCAGGCCACCTGGTCGGCGTCGTCCCAGTGGTGGGTGAAGGTGTCCCGGCGCTCGAGCGTGGCGGCGACGTCCTGCTCCCCGGTGACCGCGGCGGCCGCGCCGGAGACCGCCCGCGCCTCGTCGAGCGCCTCCGTGCCGCGGATCAACGCCTTGCTGGGCATGCACGCGTAGTAGGAGCACTCGCCGCCGACGAGGTGCTCCTCGACCAGCACCGCGGACAGCCCACCGCGGACGACGGTGTCGGCGACGTTCTCACCGGTCGAGCCGGCGCCCAGCACGACGACGTCGTAGGTCCCGTCCGCGCTGCTCACCGGGTCATCCTGGCGGGTGTGGTCGACTGGCCGCCATGCCTCCCGGTGCAGGGCCCGTGTCGCCGTCCGACTTCGCCACGGCCCTGCGGCAGTACCCGGCGGGGGTGGCGCTGCTGACCGTGCGGGACGACATCGACGACGTCGGCACGACGGTGACCTCGGTGACGAGCGTGTCGGCCGACCCGCCGCTGGTCGCCGTCGGGCTGGCCGCCCACGGCTACCCCGCCGAGGTGCTCGAGGCGGTCGGCACCTGCGCGCTGACCGTGCTCGCCGCCGGTCAGGCGATCCTCGCCAGCCGGTTCTCCTCGGCCGGGCGGCCCTCGGCGCGGCACCTGCTGGAGTCGGTGCCGTGGTCGCGGGCGCCCGGCAGCGGCGCGGTCGTGCTCGACGGCGGCGTCGTCGCGCTGGACTGCCGGCTCGACCGCCTGGTGCCGGCCGGTGACCACGTGCTGGCGCTGCTCGCCGTCGAGGCGGTGCCCGTGCTGCACGACGGCGCCGCCCCCCTGCTCCGGCTGCGCGGCCGCTACGTCGACGCCCCCGGGGGCCACTAGCGCGACAGAGGCACGGCTCCCCGCGCAGGTCGGCGAGGGATAGCGTGCGGGGCGATGAGCGAGCCGCAGACCCCCGTGCCGTCCGCGCTGCGGCGCGCGCTCGCGCGCGCCGAGCGGGGCGTGACCCTCGACGCCGGTGAGGCGGAGACCCTGCTCTCGGCCCGCGGGCTGGCCGAGGGCGAGCCGCTGGACCGGCTGCTCACCGCCGCCTCCCGGGTGCGCGACGCCGGCCTGGCCTCGGCCGGCCGCCCCGGGGTGGTCACCTACAGCCGCAAGGTCTTCATCCCGCTCACCCACCTGTGCCGCGACCGCTGCCACTACTGCACGTTCGTGACGACGCCCGGGCAGCTGCGCCGCGAGGGGAAGGCGCCCTACCTCTCCCCCGACGAGGTGCTCCGGATCGCCCGGGACGGCGCGGCGCTGGGCTGCAAGGAGGCGCTGTTCACCCTGGGCGACCGCCCCGAGGACCGCTGGCCGGTCGCCGCCGAGTGGCTGGAGGCGCACGGGTTCGACTCCACCCTGGCCTACCTGCGGGCGATGGCGATCCGGGTGCTGGAGGAGACCGGGCTGCTGCCGCACCTCAACCCCGGCGTGCTGACCTGGGAGGAGATCCAGCGGCTCAAGCCGGTGTCGGCGTCGATGGGGATGATGCTCGAGACGACGGCGACCCGGCTGTGGTCCGAGCGCGGCGGCCCGC
This sequence comes from Geodermatophilus sp. SYSU D00766, assembly GCF_054049915.1. Taxonomy (NCBI): domain Bacteria; kingdom Bacillati; phylum Actinomycetota; class Actinomycetes; order Geodermatophilales; family Geodermatophilaceae; genus Geodermatophilus; species Geodermatophilus sp. SYSU D00766. The sequence goes on along the minus strand of NZ_JBJGYI010000009.1, from coordinate 129,081 downwards.
ACTTCGGCAGCCCCGACAAGGAACCGGCCGTGCGGCTGCGGGTGCTCGAGGACGCCGGCCGCTCCGCCGTCCCGTTCACCACCGGCGTGCTGCTGGGCATCGGCGAGACGCCGGCCGAGCGGGTCGACGCCGTCCTGCGGATCCGCGCCGCCCACCAGCGGCACGGGCACGTGCAGGAGGTCATCGTCCAGAACTTCCGCGCCAAGCCGCGCACCGCGATGGCCGCCCACGACGACCTCGCGCTGCAGGAGTACGTGGCCGCCGTCGCCGTCACCCGGCTGCTGCTGGGCCCGGGCGCGCGGGTGCAGGCGCCGCCGAACCTGTCCGACTCCACCGAGCTCGGGCTGCTGCTGCGCGCCGGCGTCGACGACTGGGGCGGGGTCTCGCCGCTCACGCCCGACCACGTCAACCCCGAGCGGCCCTGGCCCAACACCGACAAGCTGGCCGCGCTCAGCGCCGAGGGCGGGTTCACCCTGCGCGAGCGGCTGGCCGCTCAGCCGCGGTACGTGCTCGAGCCCGAGCCGTGGCTGGACCCGCGGGTGCGCCCGCACGTGACCGCCCTCGCCGGGCCCGACGGGCTCGCCGTCGAGGGCCGCGTCCCGGCGGGGCTGCCGTGGCAGGAGCCCGACGAGGCGTGGGTGTCCTCCGGCCGCACCGACCTGCACGTCGAGGTGGACACCGTCGGGCGCACCGGCGACCGGCGCAGCGACTTCGACGCCGTCTACGGCGACTGGGCCGACCTGCGGGCGCGCACCGAGCGGGCCCGCGACGGCTCCTCCACCGCGCTGGCCGCCGGCGACCCCGAGGTGGCCGCCGCGCTGCGCGCCGCCGAGCGCGACCCCGCCGGCCTCACCGACGCGCAGTACCTCGCGCTGCTCGGCGCCGACGGCCCCGACCTCGAGGCGCTCGCCGGGCTGGCCGACGCCGTGCGCCGCGACACCGTCGGCGACGACGTCACCTACGTCGTCAACCGGAACGTCAACTTCACCAACGTCTGCTACACCGGCTGCCGGTTCTGCGCGTTCGCCCAGCGGCGCACCGACGCCGACGCCTACACGCTGTCGCTGGCCGAGGTCGGCGACCGGGTCGACCACGCGTGGGCGGCGGGTGCCACCGAGATCTGCATGCAGGGCGGCATCCACCCCGACCTGCCCGGCTCGGCCTACCTCGACCTGATCGGCGAGGTGAAGCGCCGGCAGCCGGACATCCACCTGCACGCGTTCAGCCCCATGGAGATCGTCAACGCCGCCGCCCGCACCGGGCTGTCGTTCGAGGACTTCCTGACCGCGGCCCGTGACGCCGGGTTGGACTCGGTGCCGGGCACGGCGGCGGAGATCCTCGACGACGACGTCCGCTGGGTGCTGACCAAGGGCAAGCTGCCCGCCGCCACCTGGCTGGAGATCATCGGCACCGCGCACCGGGTGGGCCTGCCGACGACGTCGACGATGATGTACGGCCACGTCGACACCCCCGCGCACTGGGTCGCGCACCTGCGCACCATCGCCCGCCAGCAGGACGAGACCGGCGGGTTCACCGAGTTCGTGCTGCTGCCGTTCGTGCACCACAACGCGCCGATCTACCTCGCCGGCGTCGCCCGGCCCGGGCCCACGGTGCGGGAGAACCGGGCGGTGCACGCCGTCGCCCGACTGCTGCTGCACGGGCGGATCCCGAACGTCCAGACGTCGTGGGTCAAGCTCGGCGAGGCCGGCACGAAGGCGGTGCTGCAGGGCGGGGCCAACGACCTCGGCGGCACGCTGATGGAGGAGACGATCAGCCGGATGGCCGGCAGCGAGAACGGCTCGCTGAAGACCATCGCCGAGCTGGAGGCGATCGCCGCCGCGATCGGCCGGCCCGCCCGCCAGCGCACCACCGACTACGGCACGCCGACGGCCGAGCGGCTCGCCACCGCGCGGTCCGACGCCGGCCGCCGCGCGCTGACGTTGTCCATCACCCCGGTCTGAGCCCGGCCGGGCACGGGCATCGCGTGGTGACCCGATCCGCGAGCCGGCCGGATCGCCCGGGGGATCGGAGCAGCGGGTCGCTGTCGTCACGCCGCCCCTGCTCCGACCGGGCTCGGTCGGCCGCGACGAGCCACCGGATCCTCACAGCCGTGAGGCCGTACCGCAGCGCCTGACCGGACGACCGGTGGGATGTGCCGGGTGCAGGCCCGGGCCCGTCGTCCGGAGCCCGACGACACGTTGCTGGCAGCGGCGCCAGGAGACACCTCTGTCGTGCTGCAGCCGTGCACGTCCTCGGCGAGGCGGGATCTCGTCGCGGAGGAGCGCAGATCCGTCTCACCGCGAGCCCTCGGGAGCCGTATCGTTCGGCCGACGTCGCGCCACGCACGAGGAGCCGATGATGTCGGCAGACGTTCTCATCGCCATCGCCGAGCAGTGGACCGCCGCAGACGACGCAGGCGACTTCAGCAGGCACGCCGAGTGGATGTACCCGGACACCGAGATCCACCTGGTGAGCCGAGGTCGGGTGCTGCGCGGGCCGCAGGAGTGGATCGCCTTCATGCGTGTCTTCCGGGCTGGGGTGTCGGACCTGCACACCACGGTCCTCGATCGCTTCGCCACCGAGGATCGGCTCGCGCACAGGTGGACGCTGACCGGCACCCACACGGGCGACTTCTTCGGGATGCCACCGACCGGGCGGCGCATCCGGGTCGAGGGTGCATCGGTGTGGAGCTGCCGTGACGGACGCCCGGAGCGGATCTTCGTCTACAGCACCACCACGGTGGAGGAGGCAGCGGAGGGTGGCTCGACGTCGTGGTGACGGTGCAGCACCCGGCTCCGCTCCCGCGAGTCGGAGCACGGACGGCGCCGTGTCCTCGACAGGGCCGCTCGGGACACCGGCCGCAGCGGGCCGCTCACCGGGTCGGCCGGACGGACGATGCGCGCACGTGTGCACCGCCGGGCCCGAGGACTCCCCCTGAGCGCACACTGCCCGGCAGCGGGGTCGCGATGCGCAGGGCGGGCGCCCACCGCGGCTGCTCGGGCAGGGCCCACCAGCGGCCCAGCCACGCGTCCAGCCCGGGCTCCAGGCGGCTCAGCCCCGCGCCGGGGTAGGGCGTGAGCTCGCCGCCCCAGAGCCGGCCGCCGGAGCGGTAGAGGTCCACGCGCAGCATGTCGAAGCCCTCGGCGACCGCGGCCGCGGCGGCCAGCAGGTCGGGCAGCCACGGCGGGCGGGGGACGTCGGGCCCGGGCGGGTAGCCCCAGGTCCACGGCAGCGGCTCCCAGTCGGCGGTGTAGAGCCGCCCGCGCAGCCCGTCGCGCCGGTCGGTGTGGACGCCGACCAGCCGCGGGACGCCGTCGAACACCAGCACCTTGAGGTCGGCCGGCACCTCCCCCGGCCCGCCGAGGTGCTCCTCGACCAGCAGGCACGGCCGCGCGTGCCGGTAGGCCCACTCCTCGCTCTTGCGCCAGTAGCGCTCCGCCACCCAGCCGGCCGTGCGGGCGGCGAGGTCGGCCGGGTCGGGCCGGCCCTCCCCCACCAGCACGCGGCGGCAGGAGTGGTTGGGCTTGAGCACCCACCGGTCGGGCAGCTCGACGCCGGCGAGGTCGGCCACGTCGGTGCCGGCCCAGTACGTCTGCGGCACGTGCAGCAGCCCGGGCGCGCGCCGGGCGAAGTGCTCCTTCATGGCCAGCTTGTCGCAGGTGGGCGCGAGCAGCGGCCGGCGGTCCCGGGTGATCCGGCGGTCGAGCTTCTCGGTGAAGGTCCGCGGCGCACCCCACGGCGGCAGCCGGCCGTGGTGCCGCCGGTAGGTCCGGGCCCGCCGCCACGACGGGGGCAGCAGCCGGGTCCAGGCCGGCGGGAACTCCTCCACGCCGTCCCTGGTACCGCGGCGCGCCCCCTCCGGAACGGTGCCGTACGGCACCGGTCCGCCGATCAGCGGGGCGTGCGGCGCCGCCGTCCGGACTCCGCCTCGGCCGCGGCCCGCGCGCGGGGCAGCCGGGCGCCGTCGTCCTCGTCGGGCACCTGGGCGCCGGTCTCGTCACGGGTGACGTCGGGTCCGGCCTGCTCCACGGTCAGGGTGGGGGCCGACAGCGCCCGGACGACGAGCACCGCGAGGGCGGCTCCGACGAGCGGCGCGACGATGAACAGCCACACCTGCGACAGCGCATCGCCCCCGGCGAACAGCGCCGGGCCCAGCGAGCGGGCGGGGTTGACCGAGGTGCCGGTGAGCGGGATGCCGACCAGGTGCACCGCGCCGAGCGTCAGGCCGATGGCCAGGCCGGCGAAACCGGGTGCCGCCGCCTTGCCGGTGACCAGCAGGACCACCGCCACGAAGACGAGCGTCAGCAGCACCTCGACGACGAAGGCGCCGCCACCGCTGATGGTCTCGCCCCAGGCGTTGGCGCCGAGGGCGCCGGTCTGGTCGGTGACGCCGCCGAAGTCGCTGGTCAGCAGGGCGAGCACCGCGGCACCCGCGATGCCGCCGGCGAACTGGGCGACCCAGTACCAGACCGCCTCGGTGGCGGTCATGCCCCTGGACAGCAGCACGCCGAGGGTGACTGCCGGGTTGACGTGGCACCCGGAGATCGGCCCGATGGCGTAGGCCAGGGCCAGGAGGACGAGTCCGAACGCGAGGGCCACGCCCAGCGGGCCGACGTCGTCGAAGCCGGTGACGGCCGCGCCGACCGCCACCAGCACGAGCACGGCCGTGCCGAGGAACTCGGCGAGGACTTGACGGAGCAGGGTGGGAGACACCGAGGACCTCCGGAGCGTCCGCAGCCGTTCCCCCGCGCCTCCCCCTGGCGGCCACGGTGCGGGCCGCTTCGAGGGTGACGCAGCGGTTCCCGGAGACGCAAGGGCCGTTGCGGAACAGTTGTGCACCACTCGACGGCGCAGAACGGGGTCGTGCACGGAGTCGCGGATGCGGGTAGGCCGGACCGGTGCGCGCCATCACCTACACCCGCAACGGCGGTCCCGAGGTCCTCGAGCTGACCGACCGCCCTGCTCCCGAGCCAGGCCCCGGTGAGGTCCTCGTGCGCCTCGCGGTCGCCGGGGTCAACCCGACCGACTGGAAGTCCCGCACGAACAGCCCGCCGGGGCCCGACGGCCAGGTGCCCGGTCAGGACGGCGCCGGCACGGTCGAGGCCGTCGGCCGCGGCGTCGACCCGGCGGTGACCGGTCAGCGGGTGTGGGTCTGGGAGGCGGCCTGGCAGCGGCCGTGGGGCACCGCCGCGGAGTACACCGTCGTCCCGCTGCGCCAGGCGGTGCTGCTCGGCGAGGAACCCTCCTTCGAGCTGGGCGCGGCGCTCGGCATCCCGTTCCTGACCGCGCACCGCTGCCTGACCCTCGGCGAGTCGCTGCCCGACCGGATCGGCCCCGGCTCGCTGACCGGGCGCACCGTGCTGGTGCAGGGCGGCGCCGGCGCGGTCGGCAACGCCGCCATCCAGCTCGCCCGCTGGGCCGACGCCACCGTCGTCGCCACGGTGAGCAGCCCGCACAAGGCGCAGCTCGCGGCCGCCGCCGGCGCCTCGCACGTCGTCGACTACCGGCAGCAGGACGTCGTCGCCGAGGTCCGCAAGGTGGCCCCGCGGGGTGTCGACGTCGTCGTCGAGGTGTCGGCGGCCCGCAACGCCGCCGTCGACGCTCAGGTGGTCGGGATGCACGGGGCGGTGGCCATGTACGCCGACGACGGCGGCGCCGAGGTCACCATCCCGGTGCGCGCCCAGATGGCGCCCAACGCCCGGTGGAACTTCGTGCTCGTCTACACCGAGCCGGAGCGCGCCAAGGTGATCGGCGTCGAGGACGTCAACGCCGCGGTCCTCGACGGCGCGGTGCGCGTGGGTGACGCCGCGGGGCTGCCGCTGCACGTGTACCCGCTGGCGCAGACGGCCGAGGCGCACCGCGCGGTGCAGGACGGCGCCGTCGGGAAGGTGCTGGTCGACGTCACCGCGTGACGGGGGAGGGCATCGGCAGCGCCAGGCCCGCGCCGGCGACCAGGTCGAGGTCGGCGGGGTCGCCGGCGCCGCCGTCGGCCCAGGCGGTCTCGACGACGGTGACCAGGCTGCCCCCGGCGGCGCTGGCGTACTCGGCGCCGGAGAGCCCCGCCGGGGCGCCCGGGTAGGTGACGCCCTCGCGCAGCAGGTCGCTGACGTTGCCGCTGCCGTTGGTGTCGGTCAGGGCGCGCAGCGCCCGGGCGGCGGCGCTGTCGCCCATGTCGACCTTGGACACCGACACGACCACCGCGCGGCCGTCGACGTCGGTGGACCACAGCGCCCGCGCCAGCCCCGCGCAGTCGGTGGCCTCGAAGAAGTCGGCGACCTGGCCGTAGGAGTTGCCCACGCAGGTGCCCTCGACCTGCACCTGCTGCAGGAGGAAACCCCGGCCGTCCAGGACGGTGGCCGTCCCCGGCGTCGGCCCGGCGGAGGTGGGGGCGGCTGGGGTGCTGCCGGCCGCGGGCGGCTCCTGGGCGGCGGCGTCGTCGTCCCCGCCGCCGGTGAGGCCGGCGACCAGCCCCAGGAGCACGACGACGGCGAGCAGCGCGGCGACGGCCAGCAGGACCGTCCGGCGGGCGACCGGGCGGCGCCGCGGCCCGACCGGCGGGACGGCCGGCTCGGGCTGACCGGGCGCCGGGGCGGCCGGCGGCAGGACGGGCGGCGCGATCTCGGCGACCGGGGCGGGCGCCCAGGACGCGGAGTCGGCGCCGTCCCCGCCGAACAGGCCGCCCAGCCCGCCGGTGTCGTGGGCCGGGACCGGGGGCAGCGCGGGACCGGGCCCGACGAGGGTCGCGGGGGCCGGGCGCGGCTCGGGCGCACCGGACACGGCGGGCGGCGCCACCGCAGGTGCCGGCGGCGCGGCGACCAGCCCGGCGGCGGCCCGCGCGGCGGCCTCCTCGTCGGCCCGGATGGCGGCGACGGCGACGGCGGCCGCGGCCACCGGGTCGACCAGCGGTCCGGCGGGCGGACCGGCCGGTGCGGGCACGCCGGCGAACGCCGGCGCGGCGGGCAGGACCGGCGGCGGGGCGGGCACGGGCGGGGCGGGCACCGGGACCGCGCCGGGCACCGGAGCCGCGCCGGGCACCGGGACCGCGCCCAGCGCCGGCGAGGCGGCCATCGCCGCGGGCGCCAGCAGCTCGCGGCGGCGCAGGACGTAGGGCGAGTACGGGAAGCCCTCGCCGTTGAGCTCCTCGACCGTGGGGCCGCGGCCGTCGTAGCCCAGCGCGGCCAGCGCGGCGCGGACGTCGGCGGTGGTCCACAGCCGCGGGTTGTCCACGCCGGCGTAGCGGGCCGCGCGGGAGATGCCCAGCAGCAGCGAGCGCGTCTCCAGGATCGCCACCTGGTCGCCGTCGCCGAGGTCGCCGTCGGCGGGGTCCAGGCCGGTGAGGTCACCGACGAGGACGGTCAGCCGGGCGATCCGCCCGGGCTCCAGCCCGGCGCGGCGCAGCCGGACGGCGGTGTCCATGCCGGCCCGCATCAGGCCGTCGAGCGGGGTGGAGCCGCCCCCGGACAGCTGCAGCACCTCACCCGGCCCGGCGCCGGGACCGATCGTCCACGACCCGTCCGGCGACGCGGTGACCACGCCGCTCTGCCGGACGACCTCGGCGACCCGCACGACCGCGAGGCCCTCGGGCACGAAGAGGACGGCGTCGGAGATCCGCCGGCCCATCGGCCCGTCACCGACGGGGATGGAGGCGACGACCGCGCCGCGGATCGCACCGCCGCGGTCCCAGCGGGTCAGCTCGGCGTGGAGCGCACGCTCCCCCGCCGTCTGCAGCGGCACCGGGGTCAGGGGCAGCACGGGTCCTCCGGGAGCGGGTGGGGCGCAGGGGCGCACGGACGGGCACGCGAACGGGCACGGGGTGCGGCGCGGGTCGGACGGCCGCGGGCGACGCTACGTCATGTGACGGGACGGTCCCGCTCTCCTCAGCGGGTCGGCGCGCCGCCGGCGGCCGGTGCGCCGGCGAGGGCGGGCTCGGCCGCGCGGCCGGGCTCCACCGGCCGCAGCCAGGCGGCGTACGCGCGGCTGCCGGCGACGAGGTCGACCGCCGTCCACAGCGCGGTGAACCCGGCCACGACCAGCGCGATCGACCACCACGACCAGTTCCACGGTGGCAGCAGCCCGGCCGCGTCCTGCAGCCAGGCGGCGGCGTAGACCGCGGCCGCGGTGACCGGGGCGGCACTCCAGCCGGGCAACCCGCGGGTGACGGCGAGGTCGACGCACACCGCGCCGACCAGCAGGACCAGCGGCAGCACCGAGGGCGGGAAGCCGATGGCCACCAGGCCCGTCCACATCACGGCGCGGTAGCCGAGGTAGCCGGCCGCGACGGTGGTCGCCGCCCAGCGCAGACCGGTCACCCGGCGGGCCACGACCAGGGACAGCAGGCCGGCGCACACCAGCCACGCCGGGTGCACCCACGACGGGACCGGGAGCATGAACGTCGTGGGCGTCTGCCCCTGGGCGGCGGCGAAGTCCAGGAGCTGCTGCTCGGCCGTCGTCGCCCCCGCCTCGTAGGCCCGCAGCGACAGGACGCCGTACTCCTGGTGCTGGTTGGGGAAGACGACGTTCTCGACGAAGAACAGCCACAGGCCCAGCGACACCAGGTCGCGGACGCGGCCGGGCGCGGCGTACAGCCACCAGCCGCGGACGGCGCCGGCGAGCATGACCGCCGTCCCGACGTAGAGCAGCGCGTGGCTGGGGCTCCAGCTGGTGATGTCCAGCCCGTTGAGGCGGTGGTTGACGATGTCGATCGGGATGGCGACCAGGAAGGTGGCGATCCCCCACTGCATCAGCCGCAGCGCCCGCCGGTCGACGCCGTAGCCGGTGTAGCTGTGGAACAGCACCAGGCCGATCACCACGGCGGTGCCCGCGGAGTTGAGCAGGTGCGGCGGGGCGAGGTCGTCGCGCAACCACCTGAAGTGCCACGAGACGTCCCAGGACGAGCCGAGCATCTTCAGCAGGAAGGCCCCGAGCCAGGCGGCGTAGACCCACCGCAGCTCCGACTCCCCCGTCGGGCGCCCCGGCGCGCCCGGCGTCCCGTAGGCCGCCCACAGCCAGCGGACGAGGGCGACGGGGTGCCGGAGCCCGGCGGCCGGCGAGCCCGGCGCCGGCGGCACCGTCCGGGCGGGCGCTGCGGGGGCGGCGGGTCGGGGCACGGCAGGACTCCAGGGGAGGCGGAAGGGGATGCGGCGAGGCTACCTGCGGGAACGGCCGATCCGATGCCCCCGAGTGGCGCCGGTGTGGCGGCCGGGGTACGCGCGGGCGGCCGGGACGGACGGGACGTGCGGACGCGACGTAGGGTCGGGCGTCGTGGCGGAGAACGGCGGGCACCTGGTCTGGATCGACTGCGAGATGACCGGGCTGGACCTCACCAAGGACAAGCTCATCGAGGTCGCCGTCGTGGTGACCGACTCCGAGCTGCGGGTCCTCGACCCGGGCCTGGACCTGGTGATCCACGCCGACGACGCCGACCTCGGGGACATGGCCGACGTCGTCACCGAGATGCACGCGAAGTCGGGCCTGACCGAGGCGGTGCGCGCCTCCACCCTCACCGTCGCCGAGGCCGAGCAGCAGGTGCTGGCCTACGTGAAGCGGTGGGTGCCCGAGCGGCGCACCGCCCCGCTGTGCGGCAACTCCATCGGCACCGACCGCGGCTTCCTCGCCCGTGACATGCCCGAGCTCGACGACCACCTGCACTACCGGATGGTCGACGTCAGCTCGATCAAGGAGCTGGCCCGCCGCTGGTTCCCGCGCGTCTACTTCGCCCAGCCGCCCAAGGGCCTGGCGCACCGGGCGCTGGCCGACATCGTCGAGTCCGTCCGCGAGCTCGCCTACTACCGCCGGACGCTGTTCGTCGACGCGCCCGGCCCGTCGACGACGCAGGCGCAGCGCGCGGCCGGGGAGGTGAGCGGGTCCTTCGCCGACGTCCTCGCCGCCGCCGACGCCACCCCTCCGGCCGCCGCCGGCACCGCTGAGGACGACGTGAGCGACGCCGCGTCGGGGAGCTGAGCGGGCTCCGGTATCCTCGTCGTCGTCCCCGGTGCCGCGAGCGCCGGGAGGCACGCGGTGGGTGTAGCTCAGCTGGTAGAGCACCAGGTTGTGATCCTGGGTGTCGCGGGTTCGAGCCCCGTCACTCACCCGAGAGAAGGCCCTGGTCAGGCGACTGACCAGGGCCTTCTGCGTTCCCCGGGCCCCGCCGCAGGCCGGCGAGCAGGACGGCGGCCGCCCCGGTCACGGCCGCGGCGACGTAGGGCTCCTGCGGGTCGAACGCCGTGGCGCCGGGGATGCGCGCCGCCGCCTGGGACGCGAGGGCGAGCACGTAGTCGACCTGGACGACCGCGCTGGCGACGAGCAGCACGGTCCCGAGCACGTAGCCCCACGGCTGCCGCCGCCAGAGCAGCACGGCCGCGGCGGCGTAGCCGGGCACGAGCGTGGTCAGGTCCATCGCGTAGCCCAGGTGACCGATCGGTGCGGGCTGGAGCAGCAGTCCCTCCTCCGGCGCGGCGCCGGTCACCGCGAACCGCAGCGAGTACCAGGTCCACATGCCGCCGAGCGACGCGGCCAGCAACCCGAGGACGGCGCTGACCGGGCGGACCGGCGTCCGCGGCCGGATCCGGTCGGCGATCGAGGCCACGTCGAGGGACCGCAGCAGCAGCACCAGCGCGACGGCGGCCAGCACGAACAGCGCGACGTGGACGAGGAACAGCGCGTTGAACGCGGCACCGAAGACCAGGTAGGCGTAGGTGTAGACGAGCTGGGCCAGCAGGCCCGCCCACAGGAGGTCCGCCCGGAGCGACCCCCGCCGGGCGCGGACCAGCGCGCCGGTCAGCAGTGGCGTGGTGACGGTCAACGACCCGAGGTCGTAGGCGCGGAAGGTGGCCGCGTTGGCCGGCGCGTCGCGGTACAGCCCCCGCCGGGCCAGTCCGGCCGCCGAGGACGCCGACACCAGCCCGGCGACGGCGACCGACAGCCGCCGGGCGAGGCGACGTCGGCGAGCCCGCGCCGTGCCGGTGGGCGACTCCACCGCGGTCGCACCGTCCGCCGGTCCGGCCGGCACCCCCGCCCGTCGCCCACCGTCCGGAGGGCGGCGCAGCCGACGGACCAGCCCCGCCACCCGGGTCAGCGACGCCCGCAGCACACCGCGCAGCGACGTGGCGCGGGCCCGGGCCACGGATCGGAGCCCCTGCGCCGGCCCGGTCGTGCCCATGTCGTCCTCCTCGAGCCCTGGTGTGGGCGAACGGGTCGAGGCCCGCCGGCTCCCAGTGCAGCGCGCCCGGTGCAGGGGGCCGGAGTGCCGGACGTCCCGCCGGCCAGGGACGCACCGCCCGGCCGGTCACCGCCGGCGCGGGACCCCGGCCCGCTGCGGCAGGGCCTGCGACCCTGCCCGGGCGAGAGCCCCGGCACGACCCTGGACGGAGGGGAGCCGGCCGGGCGCCGGCCCTCGTCCCGAGGAGGCCGTCATGACGTCCACCAGGAGCGCCGGCGGGGGCGCCGGCACGGGGCAGCAACGCTCGCGTCGAGCGCGCCGCTGGAGCGACCTGACCCCGCGTCAGCGGGGCCTGGTGCTGGCCCTCGGATCGGTCCAGGCGTCGCTGGCCGTCAGCGCCTGGGTCGACCTCGCGCGCCGGCGCCCCGACCAGGTCCACGGCCGGAAGGCGGTCTGGGCGGCGGTCATCGCCGTCAACTGGGTCGGTCCGCTCGCCTGGTTCCGGTGGGGCCGGCGCCCCTGAGCCGTCTCCCGCACGAGGCGGCGACCTCCGGCCCCGCGGCGGGGGGACGTCCGGCCCTCACCGCTGCTGCGCGGCGGGAGGGAGCGTCGGGGCATGGACGAGTTCTCCTCCCGGGCCGCGGCCCGTCCGGCCACCCGAGCTCCCGCGGACCGGCGCGCGGCCGCGAGCCGCCGGGGACTGCCGCCCGCGGCGGACCGGCCGGCGGCCTGGCAGGTCGTCCGCGGGTGCGGCTCCGTGGCGGCCCGGTCCGCCGACGGCGGGGTGGCCGAGGCGGTCGTGCACGACGACGAGGACGTCGTGCGCGTCGAGGTGCACGCCTCCCGGCCGCTGCCCGCCCCGACGGCGGCCGCGCTGGTCACCGAGCTGTTCGCCGAGCCGGCGTTCCACCCGGCCCGCCGCGTGCTGGCCGCGCTCCCGGCCGCGCACCACGAGGTCGTGACCGAGGTCCGTCGTCGCCTCGCCGTCGTCGACGCGCACGTCGCCGGCGCCACCTGCCTGATGCGCGGCCGGGTGCGCTGACCCGGCGCGACCGCGCCGGTGCAGGGGTCGCCGCCGGCGACCCCACCGCGACGCGTCGTCGCCCGGTAGGCTCCCCCCGTCCGTCGCCAGGGGGGCGCTGATCGAAGGACCAGGTGACGTGGTGAGCCAGCCCGCCGCGACCCGGATGACGTCGGCGTGGCTGACCGCCGCGCTCGACCGGTCGCCCAGCGGCGTGGCCGCCCTCGACGTCGACTGGACGTTCGTCTACGCCAACCCGGCCGTGGCGCGGCTGCTCGGGCGGCCCGGCGGTGTCCTGACCGGGTCGAACCTGTGGATCGCCCTGCCCGAGCTGGCCGGCACGCCGCTGCACGGTGTCCTCGTCCACGCGCGCACCGCCGGCGCCCCCGCCACGTGGTGCGGCCGGTACGCGCCGGCGGGCGGCTGGCTGTCGGTGACCGCCGAGCCCGTCGGAGACCTGCTGCAGGTGCACGTCCAGGAGGTCGCCGGTCCTCACGCGCCGGAGCCGGGGTCCGCGGATCCCGGTGCTCCCGACGCCGACCGCGAGCGGCTGCGCTTCCTCGCCGAGGTCTCCGAGGCGATGATCAACAACCTCGACGTCCACGAGTCCGCCGCGCAGCTCGCCGAGGTGGTCCTGCCACGGCTGGCCGACTGCGCTGTGGTCGCGCTCATCGGCGAGGACCGCAGCCGCGCCGGGGAGGCCTGGGCCCACCGCGACGCGGCCCGGCGCCCCGACCTCGACGCCTACATGCGCGGCCGACTCCGCGGCACGGGCGACGACGAGGCGATGGTCGCCGCCCTGCTGTCCGGCGAACCGGTCCAGCTCACCGCGATCGACCAGCAGCAGGTGGCCCCCTCCCTGCCGACGCCACAGGTGCGGGCGGCCTGGGAGCGGCTGGACCTCACCTCGTGCACGATCGTGCCGCTGCGCGCCCGCGGGGACACCTTCGGCGTGCTGGCACTGCTCAACGCCGGGGACCGCCTGCCGCACACCGAGCTCGAGATCGCCACCGCCGTGGAGGTGGCCCGCCGCGGCGCGCTCGCCCTGGACAACGCCCGCCTCTACGGGCGCCAGCACCGGGTCGCCGAGACGCTGCAGCGCAGCCTGCTCACCCCGGCGCCGCAGCCGGACCGGCTGCAGATCGCCGTCCGGTACCGGCCGGCCACCAGCCACGCGCTCGTCGGCGGTGACTTCTACGACGCCTTCGTGCTCCCCGACGGCGCCACCGTGCTGGTCATCGGGGACGTCGTCGGGCACAGCGTCGAGGCCGCCGCCGCCATGTCCCAGCTGCGCAGCACCGTCCGCGCCCTGGCCTACGACCGTCCCGACAGCCCCGCCCAGACCCTCACCCGGACCGACCGGGCGCTCTGCGGGCTGCGCTTCGGCACGCTGGCGACCGCGCTGCTCGCCCGCGTCGAGCAGCCGCCGGGGCCCGCGCTCGACGAGCGGCGCACGCTGCGCTGGTCCTCCGCCGGGCACCCGCCGCCGCTGCTGGTCCAGCCCGACGGCGCGGTGCGGCTGCTCGACTGCCCGCCCGAGCGGCTCCTCGGCACCGACGACCCCGGCCCGCGGACCGACCACACCGCCGTCCTGCTGCCCGGAGCCACCCTGCTGCTGGTCACCGACGGGCTCGTCGAGCACGGGCGCACCGGCATCGACGAGGGCCTCGTCCGGCTGGCCTCCGGCCTCGCCCGGCTGCGCGGCCTGCCGCTCGAGGAGCTGTGCGACCGGCTGCTCGACCACGTCCTCACCGGTCGTGCCGACGACGACATCGCCCTGCTCGCCGTCCGCTGCGGCACCCCGGACGCGTAGCCGCGGGACCCGCTCAGCCGAGGAACGGCAGCAGCACCTCGAGCAGCCCGGCGGGGTTCTCCTCCGGCACCCAGTGACCGGCCCGCGGCACCGTGACCGCGCGGACGTCGTCGGCCACCTCCCGGACCATCGCCTCGTTGACCTCGGCGAACAGGTTGGCCTCCCCGGCGACGGCCAGGACGGGCACCGCGATCCTGCCGCCCGAGGCCAGCGCGGCGCGGTTGTCCCGGTCGTCCTGCGCGAACGCCCGGTAGAGCTCGAACCCCGCCCGCATCGCGCCGGGCTGCCGGAAGTCGGCCGCGTAGCGGTCGAGGTCCTCCGGGGTCAGGGCACAGGGGTCGTGGGCGGCGCCGTCGAAGAAGAAGCGCAGGTACTCCCGCTCCCGTCCCGCGGTCAGGAACTCCGGCAGGTCCCGGGTGGCGTGGAAGGCGTAGTGCCAGTGCCGGGGGCTGCTGCTGAGCCGCTCGTGGACGTCGGTGCCGGGCAGGGTGGCCTCCATGAGCACCAGCCGGCCGGCGTCGCCGCGGAAGCGCAGCCCGTGGGCCAGCGCCACCATCGCGCCGACGTCGTGCCCCACGACCACGACCTCGCCGTCGACGCCGAGGTGCTCGCGCACCAGCGCGTGCACGTCGCCGGCCAGCGTCCACGTGTCGTAGCCCCCCGCCGGCCGCGACGACGCGCCGGCACCGCGCAGGTCCACGGCCACGACCCGGTGGCCCTCGGCGGCGATCGGGCCGACGACCCGCCGCCAGCACCACCAGGACTGCGGGTAGCCGTGCACGAGCACCACCACCCGCCCGCCCGGCGCGGCCACCCCCGCCGACACGTGGTGGATCCGCACGCCGGGCGCCACCTCGGCCGTCCCGTGCGTGACCTCCGGGAACCCGCCGCCGCTCACGCGCGGTCCCCCCTCCCCGTCCCGCGGACGGTGTCGGTGCCGGCCGGCCGGCCGGCCGCGCGGGCGCCAGGAGGGACGGGGGTCGTCGAGGAACACCGCGGCGGTCCGCCACGGTGGCGAGCCCGGGGGCGCGACGAGCGTGACCTTCCCGTCGGCGGAGGGCAGCGAGAGCAGGTACGGCTCCGGGTCGACCGGGCCGGCCGCCGCCTCCGCACGGGGCGGCGCGGCCAGCAGCCAGTGCGCCGTCCGGGCCAGCGACAGCGCACCGTGCCAGCCGCCGCCCTCCGCCCGCTGCCGCGCCAGCGCGGCGAGCACCGTGGCGGCGGCCAGGTGACCGGTGGCGTGGTCGAGCGCCTGGGCCGGCAGCACGCCGGGCTCGTCGGCCGTCCCGCAGACCCGCGCGATGCCCGTGGCCGCCTGCACCAGCGAGTCGAAGCCACGCCGGCCGCCCCACGGTCCGGCCGTCCCCCACGCCGACAGGCTCACCATGACCAGCTGCGGGTGCCGCTCGGCCAGCGCCGCGGGGTCGAGCCCGAAGCGGGCCAAGGCTCCGGGCCGGTAGCCCTGGACGACGACGTCGGCGGTGGCCAGCAGGTCCTCGACGGTGCGCCGCCCGGCCGCGGTCGCCAGGTCCAGCCGCACGTGCCTCTTGCCGGGTCCGGTGTCCACGAGCTGGCCGGCGTCGTCCGGCAGGTGCGGGCTGTCGACCCGCAGCACGTCCGCGCCGTGCGAGGCGAGCGTGCGCGTGGCGACCGGACCGGCGATCACGCGGGTGAGGTCGAGGACCCGCAGTCCGGCGAGGGACGGCTGCCGGACCGGACCGGCCGCGGTGCGGCGCAGGTCCACCAGCGGGACGGCGGCCACCGCCCGGCCCGGCTCCGACGCCGCCCACCGCTCCGCCGGACGGACGGCGGCCGCCGCACCCCCGGCCGCGACGACCGCCGTCTCCAGCTCCTCCGCCCGCCACCGCAGCGCCGTCTCCGCGACGTCCTCCCCCAGCACCCGCAGCGCCGCCGCCCGGTGGGCGGGGACGTTGCCGTGCAGCCGCAGCCAGCCGTCGGCGGTGCGCCAGAAGCGCGACAGCGGCGCGAAGCCCGGCGCCACCCGGCGGCCGGCCACGCGGGCGTGGCGCTCGCTGCGGAAGGCCAGGCCGACGGCGGCGGCGTCCACCTCGAGCGGACCCGTGACCGGGTCGAGCAGCCGGGCGGCCGCCAGCTGCGCGGCCACGGCGCCGACCGCCAGGTCCGGCACCGGCAGCGGCCCGGACAGCCCGGTGGCGCCGGTGACGGCCACCACGGGCAGCGGAGCGGCGGTGAGCAGCGGCCACACCTCGGCCAGCAGGGGGACGACGTCCGGGGCGCTCACGGTCGGATCGTAGGAACGCAGCGCCGGTCGGAGCACCGCGCACGGCGCCCCCGCCGGAGCCCGCTCGTCAGCCGGTCCGGCCGCGGCGCGACGGGGCCTCCGGAGGAGGGAGGAGGCCCCGGCTGCTCCGGACCCCGTCCCTCTACCCGCCGGACGCGTCCTGCACCACACCGCCGCCGTTCCGGATTGACCCGGGACGCCGCTGGGCACCGGCGTGGGGCGGTCACGGGTGAGCAGCCACCCCGGGCCGCCCCTCCATCCCGAGAGATCCCGATGACGTCTGTCCCCACCCGGGCCGCGGCTCCCGCCGTCCCCCTGTCCGACCGGACCCTCGCCGACCTCCCGCCCGAGGTCTCCGTCCCCTCCTACGACCGGGCCGCGCTGCGTCCCGGGATCGTGCACATCGGCGTCGGCGGCTTCCACCGCGCCCACCAGGCCGTCTACCTCGACGAGCTCGCCCGCCGGGGCGAGACCGGCTGGGGCGTGGTCGGGGTCGGCCTGCACAGCCGCGAGATCGGCGAGGTCCTCGCCGGCCAGGACCGGCTCTGGACCGTGGTCGAGCGGGCCGCCGACGGCGACCGCGCCACCGTCGTCGGCGCGCTGACCCGCTACCTGTACGCCCCCGACGACCCGGAGGCGGTGCTCGCGGCGCTCGCCGACGAGCGCACCCGCCTGGTGACGCTGACGATCACCGGCACCGGCTACCGCATCGACGCGCACACCGGCGAGTTCGACGCCGACGACCCCCACGTCGCCCGCGACCTGGAGGACCCCGGCACTCCCGAGACGGTCTTCGGCTACCTCGTGGAGGCGCTGTCCCGCCGCCGCGAGGCCGGCCGGCCGCCGTTCACCGTGCTGTCCTGCGACAACATGCAGTCCAACGGCGCGGCGGCGCGCACCGCGGTGGTGTCCTTCGCCCGCCTGCGCGACGAGGACCTCGCCGACTGGATCGACGCGCACGTCGCCTTCCCCAGCAGCATGGTCGACCGCATCACGCCGAACACCACCCGCGAGGACCGGGACGCGATCGCCGCGGAGACCGGCGTCGACGACCGGTGGCCGGTGGTCACCGAGCCGTTCCGCCAGTGGGTCGTCGAGGACTCCTTCTGCAACGGGCGGCCCCCGCTGGAGGAGGTCGGCGTCCAGCTCGTCGAGGACGTCTCACCCTACGAGACCGTCAAGACGCGGCTGCTCAACGCCGGGCACAGCGCCATCGCCTACCTGGGCTACCTCGCCGGCCTGCGGACGACGGCGGACGTGATGGCCGACCCGGTGTTCCGCACGTTCCTCACCCGCCTCATGGCCGAGGAGATCGCGCCGCACCTGCCCGAGGTCCCCGGCGTCGACCTCGACGAGTACCAGGCCACGCTGCTCGACCGGCTGGCCAACCCCCGGATGGCCGACCAGCTGGCGCGGCTGTCCCGGCGGGGCTCGTCCAAGATCCCGAACTACCTGCTGCCCTCGGTGCGGGCGGCGATGGAGGCGGGCACGCCGCACCAGCTGCTGTGCGTCGCCGTGGCCGGCTGGCTGCGGTTCCTCCGCGGGCACGACTACGCCGGCGAGGAGGTGCCGATCCAGGGCCCGCGCACCGACCTCGTGCCGGTCGCGCAGGAGGCCGGCAGCGACGCGGCACCCCTGCTGTCGGAGGAGTCGGTCTTCGACCACGTCGGCCGCGACCCCCGCTTCGCCGAGTGCGTCCAGCGGGCGCTGTCGGGCTTGGAGCGGCAGGGCCCGCGCGAGGTCGTCGAGGAGTTCCTGGCCGCGGGTGGGGACGCGTGAGCGGCACCGCCCTCGACCCGGCCGCGGTGACCACGCTGCTGTGCGACGCCGACGGCACGCTGTTCCCCTCCGAGGAGCCGGCGTACGCGGCGTCCGCCGACGTCACGAACCGGTTCCTCGCCGGGCTGGGGGCCGGCCGGGTTTTCTCCCCGGACGAGCTGCAGCGCATGACCAACGGCAAGAACTTCCGGGCCGCCGCCGCCGAGCTCGCCGCCGGCCACGGCCGCGAGCTCACCCGCGCCGACCTCGAGGACTGGGTGGCCGAGGAGAAGGACGTCGTCACCGCGCACCTGCGCACCGTCCTGCGCCCCGACCCCGCCGTGCGGGAACCGCTGGAGCGCCTGGCCGGCCGGTTCGCGCTGGCGGCGGTGACCTCCAGCGCGTCCTCGCGGCTGGCCGCCTGCCTGCAGGTCACGGGCCTCGACCCGCTGTTCCACCCGGGCCGCCGGTTCAGCGCCGAGGACTCGCTGACCGAGCCGACCAGCAAGCCCGACCCGGCCGTGTACGTGTACGCCGGCGCCACCATCGGGGTCGGCCCGGCCGAGGCGGTCGCCGTGGAGGACTCGGTGAACGGCGCCCGCTCGGCGGTCGCCGCCGGGTTCCCGACGATCGGGCTGCTGCAGTTCGTGCCCGAGGCCGACCGGCACGACCGCACCGGGGCGCTGCGCGAGGCCGGGGTCGCCGCGGTCGCCGGGTCGTGGTCGGAGGTGGAGCAGCTGCTGCGCTGAGACGTGACCTGGGTCGCATCTCGCGGCCGGGTGTGTTCCGATGCCCGCGGGGATCGGACGAGCACACCGGGAGCGCACGTGGACCCGAGCCAGGGCACCGTCGCGGTCGTCGGGGCCGGCACCATCGGGCTCTCGTGGGCGGCGCTGTTCGCCGCCCACGGCCGCACCGTCCGCGTGCAGGACCCGCGGCCCGACGTCGGTCCCGAGGTGGCGGCGGCGGTGCGCCACCACACGCGGCTGCAGCCGCAGGCCGGGGACCCCGACGAGCTGCTGACCCGCATCGAGGTGGTCGGCGACGTCGAGGCCGCCGTCAGCGGCGCCGGCGTCGTCCAGGAGAACGCCCCCGAGCGGCTGCCGCTCAAGCAGGAGCTCCTCGCCCGGATCGAGGCCGCCGCACCGGAGCGGGCGCTGATCGCCTCGTCGACGTCGGCGCTCATGCCCAGCGACCTGGCGCGGGAGATGCGCACCCCGGAGCGGCTGGTGGTCGGCCACCCGTTCAACCCGCCGGAGGTGCTGCCGCTGGTCGAGGTGGTGCCCGGCGAGCGGACTGCGCCGTGGGCGGTGGAGGCGGCGGTCGCGTTCTACCGCTCGGTCGGCCGCAAACCGGTGGTCCTGCACCGGGAGATCGGTGGCTTCGTCGCCAACCGGCTCCAGTCCACCCTGTTCCGCGAGTGCGTGTGGCTGGTGTCCCAGGGCGTGGTCAGCGCCGCCGAGCTCGACGAGATCGTCACCGAGTCCATCGGCGTCCGGTGGGCGACGGCCGGCCCGTTCGAGAGCTTCCACCTCGGCGGCGGGCCGGGCGGCATGCGGCACTTCCTCGAGCACCTGGGCCCGGGCATGGCCCGGCGCTGGAAGGTCGTCGAGCAGCCCGAGCTCGACGAGGCGACCGTCGAGCTGGTCAGCGGCCAGGTGGAGGAGCGCTTCACCGGGCGGACCTACGAGCAGCTGACCGAGGCCCGCGACCGCGCCCAGCTGGCGGTCATCCGGGCGCGGGACGCCGCGCGCGACGGGGAGGGCTGATGGACGCCGACGAGGTCCGCCGGCAGTCGACGACGCCGCTCGGCGCGCCCGCCTACCCGGCCGGGCGCTACCGGTTCACCGGCCGCGAGTACCTCAACATCCTGTACCGGACCGACGCCGAGGCGATGCGGCGCGTGGTGCCCGAACCGCTCACGGTCGGTGACCCGCTGGTCAAGTTCGAGGTCATGCGGATGCCCGACGTCACCGGCCTGGGGTCGTTCACCGAGTCCGGTCAGGTGCTGCAGGTCCAGTACGAGGGCGAGAGCGCCGACTACCTGCACGCCATGTACGTCGACAGCCTGGCCTCGATCGCCAGCGGCCGGGAGATCAGCGCGTTCCCCAAGAAGTCGGGGACGCCGCGCCTCTACGTCGACTCCGACACCCTCGTCGGCACGCTGGACTACGGGACGCTGCGGGTGGCCACCGCGACCATGGGCTACAAGCACGCGCCGATGAGCGACGAGGACGCGATCGCCGAGATCGGCCGGCCCACCTTCGGCCTGAAGGTGCTCCCGGGCTACGACCGGCGGCCGCGGATCCTGGAGCTGGTGCGCAGCCAGATCACCGACATCACCGTCCGCGGGGCCTGGACCGGCCCGGCGCGGCTGCAGCTGTTCGAGCACGCGCTCGCGCCGCTCGCCGACCTGCCCGTGCGCGAGGTCGTCTCGGCCAGCCACCTGCTCACCGACCTCACCCTGGGCCGGGCGAGCCCGGTCTTCGACTACCTGCAGGACTGAAGGGGGAGCAGGCCGTGACCGCACCGCTGGCGGGCGTGCGCGTGGTCGAGGTGGCCAACTGGATGGCCGCTCCGGGTGCCGCCGCGTTGATGGCCGACATGGGTGCCGACGTCGTCAAGGTCGAGCCGCTGCGCGGCGACGCCATGCGCGGGGCCACCCGGCAGCCGCAGGTCCCCGAGGGGCAGGACCCGGTCGACGCCGCCTTCGAGATGGACAACCGCGGCAAGCGCAGCATCGCCGTCGCCGTCAACGAGGCGCGCGGCGCCGACCTGGTGCGCCGGCTGGCCGCCGGCGCCGACGTCTTCCTCTGCAACCTGCTGCCGGCCCGGCAGACGCGCTTCGGCCTGGACGCGGCGACCCTGCACGGGCTCAACCCGCGGCTGGTGCACGCCACCCTCACCGGTTACGGCCCCGCCGGACCCGACGCGACCCGCCCCGGCTACGACCTCACCGCCTTCTTCGGCCGAGGCGCCGTCCTCGACGCGATGAGCGAGCCGGCCAACCCCGCCCCGCCGCGGCTCCGCCCGGCCCAGGGCGACCACGTCGCCGCGCTGGCCCTCTTCGGCGGCGTGCTCGCCGCGCTGCGCGTGGTCGAGGCCACCGGGGAGGGGCAGGTGGTCGACGTCAGCCTGCTCGCGTCGGCCGCGTGGACGATGTCCAGCGACCTGTCGGCCACCCTCGTCGACGGGATCACGCCCACGCCGCAGGGCCGCATCGCCCGGCCGCACGCCCTGCACGGCGGGTTCCGCTGCGCCGACCGCCGCTGGATCCTGCTGTTCATGCCCGAGCCGCACTGGTGGCCGCCGTTCTGCGAGGCGGTGGGCCACCCGGAGTGGGTCGAGGACGAGCGCTTCGCGACCCGCGGCGCCCGTGCGGCCCACATGCCGGAGCTGACCCGGCTGATGGACGAGGCCTTCGCCACCCGCCCGCTGTCGGAGTGGGGCGCGACCTTCGACGAGCGGAGCTTCATCTGGGGACCGGCGTCCACCGTCGCGGAGTTCGCCGCCGACGAGCAGGCCGCCGCCGACGGGCTGTTCCCCGAGGTCGACGACGGCTCGGGACGCCGGTTCCGCACCGTCCGCGCGCCGCTTCGGCTCCGGGGCGCCGACGTCGGGCCGCGCGGGCGCGCGCCGCGGGTCGGTGAGCACACCGCCGCCGTCCTCACCGGTCTCGGCGTCGCGGCGGACGACCTCGCCGCCCTCGTGCGTGACGGCGTCGTCTCGGGGCCCGTGGCCTGAGGGCCGGGTGGTGCCGGTGGGGCGGCCGTGACCGGCGGTGGCGGACACGCGGCGGCCGGTGCTCGTCCGAGCCCCGCACGCCTCGGACGCTGACGCCATGACCACGACCGCCTACTCCTACGGGACAGCCCACGCCGTCGTGATGGTGGGCTCGGTCGGCTCGCCCGACGGGCTCCAGCCGCGGCAGATCGGGCCGGCGCACGCCACCATCGGCCGGGTGCAGGGCCGCAGCCGCAAGTCGCTGTGCGGCTCCTACGTCGCCGTCGACGACGAGACGGTCTGGCCGCCGGAGGGCTACGAGGACTCCCAGCTGTGCCCGGAGTGCGCCGAGCTCGCCCGCCTCTGACCCGCCGCTCAGCCCCCCGCCACCGAGGGCAGCACCTCGACGACGGCGCCGTCGCGCACCGTGGTGTGCACGCCCGCGGCGAAGCGCACGTCGTCGCCGTCGACGTAGACGTTGACGAACCGGCGCAGCGCCCCGGACTCGTCGCGGATGCGCCGCTCGAGGACGGGGTGCTCGGCGGCCAGCGCGTCGAGCAGGCCGGCCACCGTCGCCGGCGGCGGGTCGACCTCCAGCCGCCGCCGGCCGCCGGCGAGGTCGGCGAGCACGCCCGGCAGCAGCACCTCGACGCTCACGGCAGCCGGGCCGCGCGCACGCACAGCACGTCGGGCAGGTGGGCGGCGACCCGGGTGAACGACTCCCCCTCGTCGGCGCTGGCGTAGACGCAGCCGTCGCGGGTGCCCACGTACACCCCGGTGGGCTCGGCCTCGTCGACGCAGACGGCGTCGCGCAGCACCGCCGTCCAGCAGCCGTCGGGCAGCCCGGCGCCGAGCTCGGTCCAGCTCGCCCCGCCGTCGCGGGTGCGGTGGACCCGCAGCCGGCCGCCCGGTGGCGTCCGGTCGGCGTCGGCGACCAGCGGGACGACCCAGGCGGTGCCCGGGGTCCGCGGGGAGGCGGCCACCGGGAAGCCGAAGTCGGCGGGCAGCCCGTCGGCGATCGAGGTCCAGGTGCCGCCGGCGTCGTCGGTGCGGAAGACGCCGAAGTGGTTCTGCGCGTACAGCCGGTCGGGGTCCCCGGCGTCGACGGCGACCTTGTGCACGCACTGGCCGTACTCCGGCGGCGGGCCGGGGAGGAACGAGGTGGTGATGCCGGAGTTGCGCGGTTGCCACGTCGAGCCGCCGTCGTCGCTGACGTAGACGCCGCCGGTGCTCATCGCCACCACGACGCGGTCGCCGGTCGGGTGCGGCAGCACGGTGTGCACGGCGCCGCCCCCGCCGCCGGGTTCCCAGGTGGGCCGGTGCGGGTGGTCCCACAGCCCGCGGACCAGCGCGAAGCAGCGGCCGCCGTCGTCGCTGCGCCACAGCGAGTGCGGCTCGCAGCCGGCCCAGACGACGCCGGGCCGCGCGGCGGCGTCGGGGCGCAGCTGCCACACGCGGGCCAGCGCGGCGCCGGTGTCGACGGGGAAGGCGATCGCGCCCTCCGGCGTCTCGTGCCAGCTGCCGCCGAGGTCGTCGGACCAGGTGACCGTGGGACCCCAGTGCCCGTACTGGACGCCGGCCAGCACGCGCGGCACCGCCTCCCGGGTGTCGACGGCGACCGCGGCGACCTCCTGGGCCACCAGGTGCGGCCCGTCCAGGCGCCAGGTGCGGCGGTCGTCGTCGCTGCGGGCCAGCCACAGCCCCTTGCGCGTGCCGATGGCGATCAGGTCGGCCACGGCGTCCTCCGGTGTCCGGGGGCCCGGCCGGCCCCGCCCACCAGGACCGACCGCGGCGGCGCCCGGAACTGAGCGGTGCCCCGCTCAGCGGCGGGTGGCGCCCCCGGGGCCGTCGCCGGAGACCCCGGCGTGGCCGTCACGGTCGGCCAGGCCGGGCGCGAGCTTCTCGGCCTCGGCCCGCAGCTTCTCGGCGGCCGACGCGTGCTCCTTCGCCGACGCCGCCCGCTGGCGGGCCTCCTGCTCGGCCAGGCGGGTGCGCTCCTCGACCTCGGCGCGCTCGCGGCGGGCCCGCGCCGCCTGCTCCTCGGCCAGCGCCTGCTCCTTCTCCGCCTGCGCCCCGCGCAGCCGTGCCTCCTCCAGCCGCTCGCGCGCCTCCAGGCGCTGCTGCTCCCGGCGCCGGGCGCCGGCCACCCGGCTGCGCTTGGCCAGGGCCAGCGCGACCAGCGCCAGCACCACCACCGCGACGACGACGATGAGGACGATCACCCAGGTGTCCACGACGCATCTCCCTCCCGAAGACAGCCGGGAAGTGCCCTGGTCAGGCGGTCAGGAAACGGAGATCACGACAGTGCGCTGCCGGCCCGCCACTGGTCCCAGGGGACGGTCCAGTCGTCGATGTCGGAGGCCAGCGTGCCGGCGCCGGAGTTGACGATCTCGACGACGTCGCCCGGCTGGGAGAAGTCGAAGAACCAGCGGGCGTTCTCCGTCGAGAGGTTGATGCAGCCGTGGGAGACGTTCTCCCGGCCCTGCTGCGCCACCGACCACGGGGCGCCGTGGACGAACTCCCCGCTGTCGGACAGCCGCACGGCCCACTGCACCGGGGTGCGGTAGCCGCCGGGGCTGTCGACCGGCACGCCGTAGGTGCTGGAGTCCATGATCCGCTCGGCGTTGAGCTCGGTGACCACGTGCGGCCCGTTGTAGCTCGGGTTGTCCGGGCTGCCGGCGCTCATCGGGAAGTCCTGGACCAGCCGGTCGCCGTCGAAGACCTGCAGCCGGTGGGTGGCGGCGTCGGCGATCGAGACGTGCTTCGCGCCGACGTGGAAGGAGACCGTGCGGTCCTTCTCGCCCCACACGCCGCCGCCGAGGGGGACCCCCTGGAGGTCGGCCTCCAGGGTCACGTCGGTCTCGGCCGGCCAGTACTGCGAGGGCCGGAAGTGCACCTCGGTGTCGCTGATCCAGCTCCACACGCCGTCGGTCGGGGTCGAGCTGGTGACCAGCAGGCGGCTCTCGACCGCGGCCTTGTCGGTGACCGGCTGCTCGAAGTAGACGCGGATCGGCATGCCGACGCCGACGGTCTGGCCGTCCAGCGGGCCGATCGCGGGCGTGGCCAGTGCGTCCGGGACGGCGGTGGTGAAGGTGCTGGTGGCCTCGGCGCGCTCGTCGTCGGCGTTGGTGGCGGCGGCGGTCAGGGTGTAGGTGCTGCCGTAGTCCAGCGCCCCGTCGGCCGTCCACACCTCGGTGCCCTCGGTGGCGCCGTCGGCGACCTGCCCGGGGACCTCGGTGCCGGCGTCGTCGGTCACCGTCACGTCACCCAGCTCGCCGTCGGTGACGGAGATCTCCAGCGGGAGTCCCGGGGCGACGTCGACGGCGCCGTCGGCGGGCGCCAGCTGCAGCTGGGGAGGGGGTGCGTCGGCGGCCGTGGTGGCCGACGCCGACGTCGAGGACGAGGAGGCCGAGGCCGCGGAGGACCCCTGGCCGTTCCCCGCGGTGCACCCGCTGAGCAGGGCCAGGGCCCCCGCCGTGACCAGCGCCGCTGTCCGTCGCACGCTCGCTGCCCGCCCTTCGTCCGACCGCCCGCGCCCGGCCGGGCGCGAGTGCAACCCGTCCAGTGTCCACGTCCAGGGCGGACGACGGCCGTCTCCGCGTCCCGCCCCCGGCGGCGACCGCCTGCCGGGCGCTGGTATCGTCGTCGCTCGGAACCCGGTCACCCGGGCGACACGCGCCATTAGCTCAATTGGCAGAGCAGCTGACTCTTAATCAGCGGGTTCGGGGTTCGAGTCCCTGATGGCGCACAGCACACGGAGCGGTTCCTCCCCGGTGGGAGGGACCGCTCCCGTCGTCTCGGTGCCTGTGTTCACGGTGGCGCCCCTTCGAGCAGGAGCTCCTGGCGGGTGGTGAGCGGGGCCAGCGCCGCGTCGAGGGCGCGGTAGTCCTCGCCCCACCGCGCGAGGAACGCCGCCCACGCCGTCGCGTCGCGCCAGCGGTCGACGGTGAGGAAGCGGGTCCCGCCGTCGGCGCCGCGGAAGAGCTCCGTGCCGGCGAAGCCCGCGGCCCGGGCGAACAGCCGCGCCCAGTCGCCGTCGGCCCCGTAGGCGGCGACGAACCGGCCGACCGCTCCCGGCGGGACCTCGTAGGCCCAGATCCGCAGGTACACGGGCGGGGTCAGCCGAGCGCGAGCCCGTGCTCGGCGAGGGCCTCGTCGAGGATCCGCAGCGCCCTCGGACCCACGCCGTGCAGCGCGGCCAGCGTGGTGCGCGGGACCCCGGCCAGCTGCCCCAGGCCGGTGTACCCGGCGCCGTGCAGCGCGCGGGTGGCCGGGGCGCCGATGCGGGGCAGCTCGTCGAGCGGGGTCACGGTCGGGGACGGTAGCCCGGAGCGTGTGCGCCGGCGCCGCGTCCGCGCCCCGGGAACGCGGCCTGCGTGCACACGTTCAGCCGCGGACGGCGCGCACCACCCTCCGGGCGCCGAGCACCGCGGCGCCGACGCCGGCGAGCCACGGCCCCACGACCACCACCGGGTCGAGCAGCTGGTGGCGGGCGTCGCTGCGGCCCCGCCGCGACCGCAGCCCGCCGCGGGTGAACTCGCTCCGCAGGCCCGTGGCGGGCACGTCGGGACGCAGGGTCGCGAACGACCGCAGGTGGTGCTCCCACGCGTCGACCCGGTCGCCGGCGATCAGCAGCAGCCAGTGCGCGAGCCGGCCCTCGCTGAACCGGGTGTAGGCGTACCGGCGGATCGCCCCCGACAGGCCGCGCAGCGGCTGGGCGGTGCCGAACACCGGCGTGACGAAGGCGTGCTCGATCGAGCGCTCGCGCCCCTCCCCGCCCGGCTGCCGCTCCGGGAAGTCCCAGTGGGCGCCGGTGTCGGCCGGGTACTGCAGCTTCGGGTGCGAGGGCCGGTCGGCCGGGTCGAGGTCGGCGCCCCAGCCGGGGATGCGGGCGCGCAGCTCCTCCCGGCTGGGCGGTGGGGTGCGCTTGTCCCGGACGTAGGCACTCGGGATGGCACTCGGGACGTCGGGCTCGGTCACGGTTGCTCCTCAGGCCGCGTCGGGCACGATCACCGGCTTGATGCAGCCGTCGAGCTTGCTGGAGAACACGTGGTAGGCCTCCGCGATCTCCTCCAGCGGGAAGCGGTGGGTGACCACCGCGCGCGGGGTCAGGTGGCCGTTGCGGACGTGCTCGAACATCCGCGGCCACTGCCGCTTGACCGGCGTCTGGTTCATCCGCAGGGTCAGGCCCTTGTTCAGCGCGTCGCCGAACTTCACCGCGTTGGGGATCGGCCCGTAGGCGCCGACGACGGCGACCGTGCCGCCCTTGCGCACGCCGTCGATGGCCCAGTTCAGCGCCACCGGCGACCCGCCCTGCAGCTTGAGCTTCGTCCCGGTGACGTGCTGCAGGAGGTTGCCGTCGGCCTCCGCGCCGACCGCCTCGATGACGACGTCGGCGCCCAGGTGGTCGGTCTGCTCCTTCAGCTCGACGACGACGTCGTCGACCTCGTCGTAGTCCAGCGTCTCGGCGTGGGCCATGGTCCGCGCCTTCTCCAGCCGCTCCCGCAGGTGGTCGACCACGATCACCCGGCCGGCGCCCATCAGCCACGCCGACTGCGCGGCGACCAGGCCGACCGGTCCGGCACCGAGGACGACGACCGTGTCCCCCTCGGCGATCTCGCCGAGCTGCGCGCCGAAGTAGCCGGTCGCGGCGGCGTCGGTCATCACGACGGCGTCCTCGTCGTGCATCCAGTCGGGGATCCGCACCGGGCCGACGTCGGCGAACGGCACCCGCACGAACTGCGACTGGCCGCCGTCGTAGCCGCCGGTGGTGTGCGAGTAGCCGTAGATGCCGCCGACGGCGGTGGCGTTGGGGTTGACGTTGTGGCAGTTGGAGTACAGCCCGCGGGCGCAGAACCAGCACGACCCGCAGAAGACGTTGAACGGCACCATCACGCGGTCGCCGACGGCCAGGTCCTGCACCGACGGGCCGACCTGCTCCACGACGCCGATGAACTCGTGGCCGAAGGTGTGGCCGATCCGGGTGTCCGGCATGAGGCCGTGGTAGAGGTGCAGGTCGGAGCCGCAGATGGCCGCCAGCGTCACCCGGACGATCGCGTCGTTCGGGTGCTCGATCGCCGGCACGTCCTTGTCCTCGACCCGGACCTTGTACGGCCCGCGGTAGACCATCGCCCGCACGCGACCTCCCTGGCTCGACGGGGACCGGCGCTGACCGCCGGTCCTCCCGCCGTGCCCGGCGCCCCCGCGCCGGAAACCGGGCGGGGTCAGTCGGCCGTCGCGCTCAGATCGCCGGGCAGGTCGCCCTCGACGGCCGGTCGCCGGCCGGCGGCCAGGCCGGTGACCTCGGCGAGCAGCCGCCGCAGGACGGGCACCGCCTCGCCGAGCTCCTCCTCCATCCGGGCCAGGATCCCGCCGGCGTCGGCGGCGAGGACGCGCCCGCTGCCGGTCAGCCGCACCAGCCGGCCGCGCCGCCGGGCGGGGTCGGTCACCGTCTCCACCAGCCCGAGCCGCACGAGGCCGGCCACGAGGTCCTGCTGGGCCTGCCGGGTGGTGCCCAGTCGCCGCGCCAGCTCGGCCGGCGCGGTGCCCTGCGGGTCGAGGTAGGCGAAGACCAGCGACTGCGCGCCGCTCAGCCGCGGCCACCCGCGGGCGGCGAGCTCCTCCCGCAGCGCGGCGTCGAACGCCCGGCCGGCCTGCAGCAGCAGGTGGGCCAGCGGCAGCTCTCCCCGCCGTTGCACGGTTGTCAGGTTACCTGACACCATCGGGTCGGGGGAACCGGTACGGGAGGGAGAGCGACGTGGACCTGGTGGTGTTCGGGGCCGCCGGCGGTGTGGGCCGGCACGCGGTGCGGCTGGCGGCCGAGCGCGGCCACGCGGTGGTGGCGGTGGCGCGCAGCGCGGCAGGGCACGCGGGCGTGACGGAGCGCCCCGGGGACGTCCGCGACCCCGCCCTGGTGGCCAAGGCGGTCGAGGGTGCCGACGCCGTCCTGTGGTGCGTCGGCGTCACCAGGGGCTCGGGCGGGGACGTGGGCCGTGCGGTGCTGCCCGGGCTGGTGGCCGCGATGGACGCGGCCGGGGCGCGCCGGTTCGTCGGGGTCTCCGGCGCCGGGGCCGACCTGCCCGGTGACCGCAAGGGCCGCGGCGCCCGGTTCGTCTCCGCCCTCACCCACCGGCTGGCCCGCGACCTGGTGGAGGACAAGGAGGGCGAGTACGAGGTCCTCGCCGGCTCCCGGCTGGAGTGGACGCAGGTCCGCCCGCCGCGGCTCGCCGACCGGCCCGGGACCGGCCGCTACCGCCTCACCTCCGAGGCGCCCGGGCTGCGCGCGGCACCGGTGACCAAGGCCGACGTCGCCCTCGCCATGGTCGAGCTGGCCGAGGGGCGCGAGTGGCTGTCGGCGGCGCCGTTCGTCGTGGCGGCCGACGCGTGAGCGTCCTCGTCGCCGGGGCCACCGGCACGGTCGGCAGCGAGGTCGTCCGCCGGCTGGCCGCGCTCGACGCCGACGTGCGCGCCGGCGCCCGCGACCCGGGCCGGGCGGCCGCGGGGCTGCCGGCCGGGGTGCCCGCCGTCCGGCTCGACCTCGAGGACGCCGCGAGCTGGCCGGCCGCGCTCGACGGCGTCGACGCGCTGTTCCTGCTGCGCCCGCCCGACGTCGCCCGGGCCGAGCGGCTGCAGCCCTTCCTCGACGCCGTCGTCGCCGCCGGGGTGCGGCGGGTGGTCCTGCTCTCGGTGCAGGCCGCCGGGCGCAACCCGCTGCTGCCGCACCGGGCGCTGGAGAGCGGGTGGAGGCCACGGGCCTGGCCTGGACCCACCTGCGGCCGGCGAACTTCCACCAGAACCTGCTCACGGTGCACCGGGAGGAGATCCGCGACTGGTCGCGGATCTCGGTGCCGGCGGGCAACGGGCGCACCGCGCACGTCGACGTCCGCGACCTCGCCGAGGTGGCCGCGACGGCGCTGACGCAGCCGGGGCACGAGGGCCGCGCCTACGAGCTGACCGCCCGCGAGGCGCCGACGTTCGCCGAGATCGCGGCCACCCTGTCGGCGGTGCTGGGCCGCCCGGTGGTCTACCCGCACCCCGGGGTGTTCGCCTTCACCCGCGAGAAGCGGCGCGAGGGCGTGCCGCCCGGGTTGATCCTGGTCATGACCCTGCTGTTCACCACCACCCGGCTGGGCCTGGCCGCGCGCACCACCGACGACCTCGCCCGCCTGCTCGGGCGCGAGCCCACGACCCTGCGGCGGTTCGTCGAGGAGCACGCCGACGCCTGGCGGCCGGAAACCGCTTGAGCCCCTCCCCAGCATGGGAGGCGTGACCACTCCCCCCGTGCTCGAGCCGGTGCACCGTCCGGAGGACGGCGAGCTCGTCGGCCACCTGACCGCCGCGCCGTGCGACGGCGGGTGGCTGGCGCACGCCGTCCCCGGCACGCCGCTGCGGACCTTCCCCACCCGCGAGGAGGCGCTGTCCTTCCTCCGCGGTCGCGGGCTGGCGCTGCTCGCCGGGCGCTGGGAGTACCGCCCGGCCGACGGCGGCGAGCCGCGCACCGCCTGGCTGGTGGAGGCCCGCCCGGGCGCCGTCGTCGTCCGGTTCGGGTACGACCCCGCGTCGGTGACGCTGACCGGCGCGGAGCTCGAGCGGCTGACCCCGGCATAGCGGCCGACCGGGCGGCGTTCCGCGGGTGTGAGCACCCCCCGGGACGTCGACGTCGTGGTGGTCGGCGCGGGCCAGGCCGGCCTGTCCGCCGCGTACCACCTGGTCCGCCAGGGGTTCGCGCCCGGCAGCGGCTTCGTCGTCCTCGACGGCGACGCCGCGCCGGGCGGGGCCTGGCAGCACCGCTGGCCGTCGCTGACGCTGGCCACCACGCACCGCGTGCACGAGCTGCCCGGGCTGCCGTTCGCGCCGGCCTCCGACGACCTGCCCGCCGCCGAGGCGGTACCGGCCTACTTCGCCGAGTACGAGCGGCGCTTCGCCCTGCCCGTGCGGCGGCCGGTGCGGGTGTCCGCGGTGCGCCGCGACGGCGACGGGCGGTTCCTCGTCGAGTCCGACGCCGGCGTGTGGCGGGCCCGCGGCGTCGTCAACGCCACCGGCACCTGGACCCGCCCCTTCGTGCCCCACTACCCCGGCCAGGAGACCTTCCGCGGCCGTCAGCTGCACACCGCCGACTACCGGGGGGCCGCGGAGTTCGCCGGGCTGTCGGTCGTGGTCGTCGGCGGCGGCGCGTCGGCGGTGCAGCTGCTCGGGGAGATCGCCCCGGTCGCCCGCACCACCTGGGTGACCCGCCGTCCCTCGGTCTGGCGCGAGGGTCCCTTCGGTGAGGAGCAGGGCCGCGCGGCGGTGGCGCGGGTGGCCGAGGCCGTCCGCGCCGGCCGGATGCCCGGCAGCGTCGTCGGGGTGACCGGGCTGGTGGTCACCCCCTGGGTGCGCCGCGCCCTGGACGACGGCGTCCTCACCCGGCTGCCGGTGTTCGACCGGATGACCCCCGACGGCGTGGCCTGGGACGACGGCCGCTCGGTCGACGCCGACGTGGTCCTGTGGGCCACCGGGTTCCGCGCCGCGGTCGGCCACCTCGCCCCGCTGCGGCTGCGCACCCGCGACGGCGTCATCCCGGTCGAGGGCACCTCCGCCGTCGCCGAGCCGCGCCTGCAGCTGGTCGGCTACGGCCCGAGCGCCAGCACGATCGGCGCCAACCGCGCCGGGCGCAGCGCCGCGGTCACGCTGCGCCGGCTGCTGGCCGCCGGCGACGCTGCCGACGACCTGCCTCGCACCGCCTGACGTCCCGGGGTCGCCCCCCACCGCGCCGTCGGGGGCGGATCAGGGTCGGGTCGGGGGAAGGCCCGGATGTGCCGGGCAGCCCCGGAGCGGGAGCGTTCCGGTCCATGACCTCCTCGCCCTCCCCCACGCCGGCGGTGACCCCGTGATCGTCGCCAGCCGGCTGACCAAGCGCTACGGCGAGCGGCTCGCCGTCGACTCCGTCTCCTTCACCGTCCGGCCCGGCCGGGTGACCGGCTTCCTCGGCCCCAACGGCGCCGGCAAGTCCACGACGATGCGGATGGTCATCGGCCTGGACCGGCCCACCTCCGGCACCGTCACCGTCGACGGCGCCCGCTACGCCGACTCCCCCGCCCCGCTGCGCGCCGTCGGCGCCCTGCTCGAGGCCCGCGCCCTTCACCCGGGCCGCACCGCCCGGGCCCACCTGCGCTGGATGGCCGCCAGCAACGCCATCCCCCGCGCCCGGGTCGAGGAGGTGCTCGGGCTGGTGGGGCTGGAGGCGGTCGCCGACCAGCGGGTGGGCCGGTTCTCCCTCGGCATGGGCCAGCGGCTGGGCATCGCCGCCGCCCTGCTCGGCGACCCGCCGGTGGTCGTGCTCGACGAGCCGGTCAACGGCCTGGACCCCGAGGGCATCCGCTGGGTGCGCACCCTGGCCCGCGACCTCGCCGCCGAGGGCCGCACGGTGCTCGTCTCCAGCCACCTCATGGCCGAGATGGCGCTGACCGCCGACCACCTCGTCGTCATCGGCCGCGGCCGGGTGCTGGCCGACTGCTCCACGTCCGAGTTCATCGCCGAGCACGCCGCCTCCTTCGTCCGGGTCCGCACCCCGCAGCCGGCGCAGCTCGCCGAGCTGCTGCGCCGGTCCGGCGCCGACGTCACCCGCGACGGCGACGAGCTGCGGGTGCAGGGCGCCGACACCGCCACCACCGGCGAGCTCGCCGCGGGCGCCGGCGTCGTGCTGCACGAGCTCGGCCTCGTCACCTCCTCGCTGGAGGAGGCCTTCATGACCCTGACCGCCGGCAGCGTCGAGTACGCCGCCGCCCGCCCCGCCGAGGTGACCCGGTGACCGCTCCCGTCCTGACCCCGCCCCGCCCCGCGACCGCACCTCCCGGCGGCGCCGGGCTGCCCCGCGCCGTCCGCGCCGAGTGGATCAAGCTGTGGTCGGTGCGCTCCACCGGGTGGTCGGTGGCCGCGATGGTGGCGCTAGGCGCCGGGCTCACCACGCTGGTGTGCGCGCTGGTCGCCCGCGACCTCGCCGACGGGCAGACCGGCGAGCCGGTCGGCGCCTTCATCACCTGGGGCCTGGTCTTCGCGCAGGTGACCGCGGTGGTCCTCGGCGCGCTCACGGTGACCAGCGAGTACGGCACCGGGATGATCCGCGCGACGCTGGCCGCCACCCCCCGCCGCGGCACCGTGCTGGCGGCCAAGGCGCTGGTGCTCACCGCCACGCTGTTCGTCGCCGGCGTCGTCACGGCGTTCCTCGGCTGGCTCGGCGGCAACGCCTTCCTGTCCGCGGAGGGCATCGGCATCGGCCTCGGCGACGACGGGATGGTGCGCTCGCTGCTGGGCAGCGGCCTCTACATGGCCGGGCTCGGGCTGTTCGCCATGGCCGCCGGGCTGCTGCTGCGCTCGACCGCCGCCGTCGTGTCGGTGGTGCTGGCGCTGGTCTTCCTCGTCGGCAACCTGGTGATGCTGCTGCCGGGTGCGCTCGGCGAGTGGCTGACCAAGCTCATGCCGGGCAACGCCGGCTCGCGGATCGCCGCGCCGGAGACGTTCAACCCGCTGCTGCTCGAGCCGTGGACCGGGTTCGCCGTGTTCGCCGCGGAGGTCGCCGTGCTGCTCGCCGTCGCCGCGGTCGTCTTCACCCACCGCGACGCCTGACGAAGGCGGCATTGGAAGCTATCCCCACGTCCTGGGCGCCAGGACGTGGGGATAGCTTCCAATGCCTCGTCCGGGGCTGCCGACCGGCTCCGGCCGGGGGGCGGGCACAGTGGAGGGGTGACCTCCCCCGACCCCGCCACCCTGGGCCGCGAGCGCGCCGACCTGCTGCTGAGCCGCCTCGAGGCCGGTGACGGACCCGGCGCCGACGCCGTCCTCGCCGACGTCGACGAGGTGCGCGCCCTCGTCTACGTCGGCGCCGCGCTCACCGCGGTCGCCCGCACCGAGGCCCGGGCCCTGCCGCCGGCCCAGCGGGCGCAGGCCAACACCCGGCAGCTGCACCTGGGCACCGTCCGCGACGCCGCCCGCGACGACCCCGCCGCGCTGCGGACGTGGCTGCGCCGCTCCGGGGAGGAGATCCTGCTGCTGCGCTCGCTGCGCGCCGCCGCCGACCGCGTCGCCGGCTGAGCCGGCGACGCTCAGGCGGGGACGGGCTCCGCGCCGTCGACGACCGAGGTCGCCGGGACCGGCACGGGAGCCACCCGCGGCTCCAGGTGCACGCCGGCGATCATGCAGCGCACCGACCCGCCGGCCAGCTCGACCGTGGGCACCGCCACCGGCAGCAGCCGCGCCGACGCCTCGATCAGGCGGCGCTGGTCGGCGTCGAGGCTCGCGGCCGCGCGGGCCGAGAGCGCCAGCACCGGCCCGTCGCTGCCCTGCACCTCGATGGCGTTGCCCGCGAACTCGCCGATCTGGGCGGCGGTCAGCGGCACGACGGTGCGACCGCCGGCCTCCAGCCGCGCCCGCAGCTGCTCGCGCTCGGCGGCCGAGGGCAGCAGCTCGAGGGCCACCAGGGCGTACTCGCCGGCGACGCTCATCATCACGTTGGTGTGGTAGATCGGGCGCCCGGCGGTGTCCAGGGCGTCGAACACCACCGGCTCGTAGCCGAAGACGCGGCAGAAGCGCTCCAGCGCGACCGGGTCCACCCGCCGCGAGCGGGCGACGTAGGCCACCCGCAGCACGTGGTCGAGCACCATGGCGCCGGTGCCCTCGAGGAAGACGCCGTCGTGCTCGAGGCCCGACAGGTCGACCACCTCGTGCACGCGGTAGGCGGCCTTGAGGAACTCCACGACGTCCCCGCGCCGCTCCCGGCGGCGGTTGGCCGCGTACATGGGGAACAGCGCCACGCGCCCGTCGGCGTGGGTGGACACCCAGTTGTTCGGGAAGACGCTGTCGGGCCGGTCGGGCTCGGGGTCGTCGAACAGGTGCACCCGCACGCCGACGCCGGTGAGGGCGTCGGCGAGCGCGGTGACCTCGTCGTGCGCCCGGCGGGCGAGGACGGCGGGGTCCTCACCGACCTCGACCGCCTGGAAGGCGTTGTCGGCGATCGTCTGCGGGTTGGGCTGGAACGCGTGGGGCCGGACCAGGACGACGGCGGCGGGCGCCTGGCCGGAGAGGTCCGGCGGCGTCACGAGGGGATCGGCGTGAACGCCGCGACCATCCCGAACAGGTCCTTCGGGTCCTCGGGCTCGGCCACCAGGTCGATGTCGTCGACCCACTCGGTGCCGCGCACCGCGTCGCGGACGTAGCGCAGCGCGGAGAGGTCCTCGATGGCGAAGCCGACGGAGTCGAAGAGGGTGACCTGCTCCGCGGAGGTGCGGCCGGGCCGGCGCCCGGTCACGACCTCCCACAGCTCGATGACCGGGAAGTCCTCCGGCATGTTCTGGATCTCGCCCTCGATCCAGGTCTGCGGGGGGAACTCGACGAAGACGTCGGTGTCCTCGCGCAGCAGGATCGCCGGGTCGAGCTCGGTCTTGCCGGGGCAGTCGCCGCCGATCGCGTTGATGTGCATGCCCGGCTCCACCCACTCCGCCTGCAGCACGGTGGCGCGGGCCTTGTCGGCGGTGCAGGTGGTGACGACGTCGGCGCCGCGGACCGCCTCCTCGGCGGACCGCGCCACGTGCACGTCGAAGCCCAGCGGCCCGAGGTTGCGGACCAGCTTCTCCATCGCGGCGGGGTCGGTGTCCCAGACGGAGAGCTGCTCGATGCCCAGGGCGGCGCGCATGCCCAGCGCCTGGAACTCCGACTGGCTGCCGGCGCCGATGAGGGCGAGCCGGCGCGAGTCGGGCCGGGCGAGGTGGCGGGCGACCATGGACGACATGGCGGCGGTGCGCAGCGCCGTCAGCAGGGTCATCTCCGCGAGGAACACCGGGTAGCCGTTGGACACGTCGGCCAGCGCGCCGAAGGCGCTGACGGTCTGGAAGCCGCGGGCCGGGTTGCTGGGGTGCCCGTTGACGTACTTGAACGCGTAGGTCTCCCCGTCGCTGGTGGGCATCAGCTCGATCACGCCGAACGGCGTGTGGCTGCCCACACGGGCGATCTTGTCGAAGGACTCCCAGCGGCGGAAGTCGTCCTCGATGTAGCGGGACATCCCGTCGATGATCTGCTGGGGGCCGGTCGAGGCGGTCCAGCGGATCATGTTGCGCACGTCGACGAACATGGTCATGCGATCACGGTATGACTTGGCGATCTGCACACACAATGAGCAGGGAGCGCGCGTCATGCTCACGGGGTAGGCAGTCTGCCCACTGCCGACGTACGGTCTGTGCGTGGCCGATCTCAGTGACCTCGACCGGCGGCTGCTGTCGGCCCTGCGCGAGGACGGCCGGGCCCCGGTCGCCGAGCTCGCCCGGCGGCTCGGCGTCACCCGGGCGACGGTGACCAGCCACCTCGACCGGCTGGTGGACGACGACGTGATCGTGGGCTTCACCGTCCGGGTGCGCGACGAGTCGGCGTCCGGCGGCGTGCGGGCGGTGTCGCTGATCGAGGTGGAGGGCCGCTCCACCGACGACGTCATCCGGCGGCTGCGCGGCTTCCCCGAGATCGAGTCGATGCACTCGACCAACGGCGCGTGGGACCTGGTGGCCGAGCACCGCACGGTCGACCTCGTCGGGTTCGACCGGCTGCTCAACCGGATCCGGTCGGTGCCCGGGATCATCAACAGCCAGACCAGCCTGCTGCTGACCTCCGTGCTGCGCTGAGCGGTCCCGCCGCGCCGGTCAGGCCGGGCGGGTCGCCACCCGGGCCAGGGGCAGCCCGGCGAGCAGCACCCCGGCCACCAGCACGTAGGTCCACGGCAGGCCCACGCCCGCGGCGACCAGGCCGAGGACCAGCGCGCCGGCGGCGGTGCCGGCGTCGAACGCGGCGTTCCACAGCGCGCTGGCCGCCGTCGAGCCGCCCTCCCCGGCGCGGGTGAACGCGGTGACCAGCGTCAGGTTCTGCACCGCGCCGTAGCCGGCCCCGAAGACGGCGGCGCCGGCGAGCACGACGACGTCGCCCCCCTGCAGGCCGAGCGCGACCACGGCCAACCCCGCCGCGCCCACGAGCAGCGCCGCGGGCAGCAGCCGGCGGGTACCGACCCGGTCGGCGAGCAGGCCCGCCTGCCAGCGGGTGAGCGCGCCGGTGACGCCGAACAGCAGCAGCGCCGCCGTCGCCACCCAGCCGTCGGGCCGCTCGATCGGCAGGAACGTCATGAGGCCGCCGCCGGCGAGGGTGACCAGCAGCAGCACCACCGACGGCGCCAGCGCGGCGCGCACCGCCGCGCGGGAGGAGCCGCCGGCCGCCCCCTCCCAGTGCACCGTGCGGGCCAGGCCGGGCACCAGCGGCAGCGCCAGCAGCGGGGAGGCGGCCAGCCAGGCCAGCCAGGCGGCGTGGCCGTCGAGGACCAGCGCGACGCCGGCGGGCACGGCGAGCAGGTTGGGGACGGCGATGGCCAGGCCGTAGAGGCCGATCGACTCGCCGCGGCGCTCGGGCGGGGCGACCTGCGCGGCGAGCACCGCGCCGAGGACGGTCAGCACCGCGAAGCCCGCGCCGCGCACGGCCGAGACCGCCGACAGCCACAGGACGCCGTCGTCGAGGACGTACAGCGGGCTCGGGGCACCGAGGAGCACCAGCCCGCCGGCGAGCACCGGCCCGAGGCCGTGGCGGGCGGTGAGCGCGGGCACGACCGACTGGCCGGCGACGGTGACCAGCAGGAAGACCGCGGTGACCACGCCCGCGGTGTCGGCGGAGGCGCCGCCCGCGACCGCGTAGGCGGGGAGGGAGGCCAGCGTCAGGCAGTACCCGGCGAAGCCGAGCCCGGTCGCGCCGACCAGTGCCCGCATCGCCGGCAGCCGCCACAGCGACGTCCGGTCCCGCGTCGTGCGCTCCACCATCCCGTTCCCTCCGCGGGCGCGGCGCCCGACCTCCCAGCATGACCGGCACCGGGCTCCGTCAGCGGCGGGGGGTCGGGGACGGCGGTCCCCCGCCGAGGCCCGACTCGCGCGCCCGGGCGACGGCGGCGGCGCGGTCGGGCACCTGCAGCTTGGTCAGGACGGCGGAGACGTGGTTGCGCACCGTCTTGTCCGACAGCGCCAGCCGGCGGGCGACCTGGCCGGTGGGCAGCCCGGCGGCGAGCAGCTCGAGCACCTCGCGCTCCCGGGCCGTCAACTCGGGGAGGGCCGGGGGCCGGGCAGCGGTCCCGGTGAGGGCGTCGACGACCCGGCGGGCCACCGCCCCGCCGTAGACGGCGTCACCGCCGGCGACGGCGAGCACGGCCCGGACGATCTCCTCGTGGTCGGCGCCCTTGAGCAGGTAGCCACGGGCACCGGCGCGCAGCGCCCCGAACAGGGACGCGTCGTCCTCGTGCATGGTCAGCACGAGGACCCCGATCCCGGGCCGGCGGCGGCACAGCTCGTCGATGGCCGCGGTGCCCGGCAGCCGCGGCATCGACAGGTCGGTCAGGACGAC
The DNA here is from genome assembly GCF_054049915.1 of Geodermatophilus sp. SYSU D00766. Lineage (NCBI taxonomy): Bacteria > Bacillati > Actinomycetota > Actinomycetes > Geodermatophilales > Geodermatophilaceae > Geodermatophilus > Geodermatophilus sp. SYSU D00766. The sequence continues at coordinate 90,956 of NZ_JBJGYI010000009.1, read as the reverse complement.
GTCGGGCGCGGTCCGGTCGACGACGCCCACCAGCTCGACGCCGTCGGCCGCCTCGCCGACCACCTCGACCTCCGGCGAGGCGTCGAGCACCGACCGCAGGCCGTACCTGTACATCGGGTGGTCGTCGGCGATGACGACGCGGACGGTCACCGGCCCTCCCCCAGGGGCAGGCCCGCGACCACACGCGTGCCTCCCGGGCCGGTGGTCACGGTCAGCTCGCCGCCCACCGCCCGCGCGCGGGTCCGCATCGAGGCCAGCCCGACCCCGGCGGGACGCGGGTCGCCGTCGGCCGGGAAGCCGGCGCCGTCGTCGGCCACCGCCACCTCCAGCCGGCCGTCCCGGGCGCACAGCTCCACCTCCGCGCACCGGGCGCCGGAGTGCCGGGCCACGTTGGTCAGCGCCTCCTGCGCGATCCGGTAGGCCGCGGTCTCGACGTCGGGTGGGAGCGACGGCAGCGGCCCGGCGGTCACCCGCACCGGCACCGACGGCGCCAGCGCCTCGGCGTGGCGCTGGACCGCGGCCACGAAGCCGACGTCGTCGAGCGGCGCGGGGCGGAGCCCGTCGAGGATCCGCCGCACCTCGCCGACCGCGCCGTCGACCTCCTCCCGCATCCGCGCCAGCAGTGCCCGGGTGGACGGGTCGGCACCCTCCCCCAGCCGGGCCTGCACCGCCTGCACGCCGAGCCCGACGCCGGCCAGCGAGGGCCCGAGCCCGTCGTGCAGGTCGCGGCGGATGCGGTCCCGCTCGGCGTGGGTGGCGGTGAGGACCCGGTCGCGCTCGCGCTCCAGCGACCCGGTGAGCTCCAGTGCCCGGACGACCGCCGCGACCTGTGGCGCCAGGGCGGCGAGCAGCCGCCGGTCGCCGGCGGTGAACGGCTCGCCGGGGGACCGCTCGGCCACGCACAGGGTGCCCACGTCCCGGCCGCCGACGCGCAACGCCACGGCCACCACGCCCTCGTCGGGCACCGGCTGCCCCTGCGGCGCGACCCGCGCCGCGGGGGCGCGCAGCGCCGCGGCGACCGTGCTGACGACGGCGGGCAGCAGGTCGGCCTCGTCGGCGGAGGCGACGCGGTCACCGAGCTCGGTCACCGCCGTCACCGGGTCGCGGCGCCGCCCGTAGACGAACCGGTCGGCCGCCGCCTGCAGCCGGGAGCGGGCCGGCGCGAGGGCGAGCGCGAGCAGGACCGCCAGCACCGCGCCCGTCACCGGCGACAGCGTGCGGCCCAGGCCGGCCGCGGCGACCGCCGCCACGGCGAGGTACACGCCGAGGACGGCGACCGTGAGCGCCGCGTACACCAGCGCCCGGCTGACCACGATTCCCAGCAGCCGGTAGCGCACGACGCCGACCAGGATCGACCCCGGGACCATGAGGACCAGCGGCGCGACCAGCCACTCGGGCATCCAGTCGCCGGCCGCGAACATGACCACCAACAGCGGGAGCACGACGCAGACCAGCCACGCCAACTGCTGGCGCTCCGGCGACCGCGCCCGGAGCAGCCGGACGACGGTGGCCCCCCACACGACGACGGCACCGCACACCAACCCGGCGGCGGCGACCCCCGCGACGGCCGTCCACCCGGCGCCGGAGAGGTCCACCGGTGCCGGTCCCGGCGCCACGTCGTCGTACGCGCCCTGCGTCAGGCCGGTGACGACGGTCAGGACGGCGAGGCCGACCGACACCGCGGCGACCGGCCACCGCCACCAGCGGGCCGGCAGCCGACCGGTCGGGTAGAGCGCGATCAGCACGACGGCGGGCACCACGAAGGACGAGAGCCACACCATGGACGTCAGCTGGCCGACCCAGGCGGCCAGGGGCCAGCCGGGCTCCGCGACACTCACACCGTAGGCCCCGTAGGCGTTGCCCCCGAGGCTCAGCGCCTGGAGCAGACCGGTGAGCACGAGCAGCCACCCGATCGCGTTGCGCGGCCGGAGGTGCACCAGCAGGGTGCCGGTGGCCGCGCACACCACGGCGTAGGCGCCGGCGGCCGGCGAGAACCCCGCCTCCGGGACCCGGGACGTCGCCCACGCCGACAGACCGGTGGCAGCAGCGCACAGCAGCGTCACCAGGAGGGCGGCACCGGTCGTCGGGGAGCGCCTGGTCACGGGCGTCAGTGTGTCGCCGACCGCGTCCCGGGTGGGACCTCCGGCGTCCCGGCCGACCCGGGAGGTCCTCCCGGTCGGACCGGGTCGTGCGGCCCATCCGGCGGGTCGCGGTGGGCGGCCACGGTCGTCCCGTCCGGCCACGAGGGCCGGCCCCCCACCGAGGAGGACCCGCCATGACGACCACGTCCCCGACCCCCGCCGCCGCGTCACGCCGGACCGCGGCGCCGGACGCCCCGACCCTCGCCGGGGCCGGCATCGCGCTGGCCTGCACGCTCGTGGGCCAGTACGTCGAGACGCCGTGGAAGAGGTCCGGCGACGGCGAGTGGAGCGTGGCCTTCTCCGGCAACGGCGGCTGGGGTGCTCTCGCGTTCCTGGTCGCCTGCACCGGGGTGGCGACCGTCGTCGTGGGGCTCGTGGCCGCCCGCGCCCGCACCGTCGCACCCGCGCGCACCGCCGTGCGGGCGCTGGTCCTCGCCGTCCTGGGCGCCGTCTCGATCGGCGTCTTCTGGACCGGTCTGCCGGCCGTCCTCGCCGGCGGGGCCACGGGGCTCGCCGTCGACGCCCGCCGCCGCCTCGGGCGGATGCCCGCCCCGGCTGCCGTGGCCCTGACCCTCGCCGTCCTCACCGTCGCCTGCGCCGTCTGGCTGGCGTTCGCCGGCTGACCCCCCACCTCCCGAGGAGCTCTCCGTGTCCCACACCCGCCGCACCGCCCTCGCCGCCGCCGTCCTGCTGGCCGGCACCGGCGCCGCCCTGGCCGTGGTCCCGGCCGCCTCCGCCGACACCACGCTGCGGCTGACCACCGTGGCCGTGCCCGAGCGCAACACCGACCTCGACCTCGGCGCGCCCGGCCCCAGCCCGGGCGACACCCAGGTCTTCCTCGACGACGTGCAGCGCGACGGCCGGACCATCGGCACCAGCGGCGGCTCGTGCACCGTCACGGCGCTCTCGGAGGACCGGCTGGCGGCCGCCTGCACCGCCACGCTGATCCTGCCCCGCGGCCAGATCACCGCCCAGGGCGCCTTCGACGAGGACCCGGCGGCCGGACCCGCCGGCTTCACCTGGGCCGTCACCGGTGGCACCGGCCGCTACGCCGGGGCAGGGGGCGAGGTCGTCGGCACCTTCCGGCCCGGCACCGACGTCGTCGACGTCGAGGTCCGCCTGGACTGACTCCGCTGCGCACAGCACCCGGGACCGCTCGCACCGCGCGAGCGGTCCCGACGCGGGTAGGGGCCCCCCGTGCCACTGCTGACCGTGGGCCACGGACCCGAGGACCGCACCGCCCTGGGCGCCCGGCTGACCGGGGCCGGGGTCGGGTGCGTGGTCGACGTCCGCAGGTTCCCGGGCAGCCGCAGCAACCCCGAGGTCCGGCGGGAGGCGCTGGAGGAGTGGCTGCCGGCCGCCGGGATCGGATACCGCTGGGACGCGCGGCTGGGCGGCCGGCGCCGGCTGCCGCCCGGTGAGCCGGTCGCCGACGGCTGGTGGACCGTGGCGCAGTTCGCCGCCTACGCCGCGCACACCCGCACGGCGGAGTTCGCCGCCGCACTCGACGCGGTGCAGGCCGGGGCGGCGGAGGACACGGTCGCGCTGATGTGCAGTGAGAGCGTGTGGTGGCGCTGCCACCGGCGGATCGTCGCCGACGTCGCCGTGCTGGCGCGGGGCGTGCCGGTGCACCACCTGATGCCCGACGGGCGGCTCACCCCGCACACCCCCTCGGCCGGCGCGGTGCTGGGCGACGACGGGCAGGTCCACTGGCCCGGCTGACCGGCGGGGCCGGGCGGGGCGGCGTCCTCCCGCACCGTGGCGCGTCCTCCCGCACCGCGCGGCGTCCTCCCCCACGGTGGGACGTGCGGGAGGACGCCCGACGATCAGGTCACCTGATCGTCGCGGGGCGCGGTCAGCCCATGTGCGGGTAGCGGTGGTCGGTCGGCGGGACGAACGTCTCCTTGATCGACCGGGTCGAGGTCCAGCGCTGCAGGTTCTGCGCCGCGCCGGCCTTGTCGTTGGTGCCGCTCGCGCGCCCGCCGCCGAAGGGCTGCTGGCCGACGACGGCGCCGGTGGGCTTGTCGTTGACGTAGAAGTTGCCGGCCGCGAAGCGCAGGAACCGCTCGGCGTGCGCGATGGCCGCCCGGTCCTGGGCGATGACCGCGCCGGTGAGCGCGTACGGCGCCACCGACTCCATCTGACGCAGCACGGTGTCGTAGTCGGCGTCGTCGTAGACGTGCACGGCGAGGATCGGGCCGAAGTACTCGGTGGTGAACACCTCGTGCTCGGGGTCGGTGCCCTCGATGACCGTGGGCCGCACGAAGAAGCCCTCGGAGTCGTCCTTCTGGCCGCCGGCCACGATCGACAGCGCGGGGTCGTCGTCGACCCGGTCGATGACGCCGGACAGCTTGGAGAACGACTTCCGGTCGATGACCGCGCCCATGAAGTTGGAGAAGTCGGTGACGTCGCCCATCGACAGCGACTCGGTGACCCCGACCAGGTCGTCGCGCAGCCGCGCCCACACCGACCGCGGCACGTAGGCCCGCGAGGCGGCCGAGCACTTCTGCCCCTGGAACTCGAAGGCGCCGCGGACCAGGGCGGTGCGCAGCACGTCGAGGTCGGCCGAGGGGTGGGCGACGACGAAGTCCTTGCCGCCGGTCTCGCCGACGATCCGCGGGTAGCCGCGGTAGGAGGCGATGTTCTCCCCCACCGTCCGCCACAGGTGCTGGAACACCGGCGTCGACCCGGTGAAGTGGATGCCGGCGAGGTCGCGGTCGGCCAGCACGACCTCCGAGACCGGGATGCCGTCGCCGGGCAGCATGCTGATGACGCCCGGGGGCAGGCCGGCCTCCTCCAGCAGCCGCATGAGGAAGTGCGCGGCGAACTGCTGGGTGGGGGCGGGCTTCCAGACGACGGTGTTGCCCATGAGCGCCGGCGCGGTGGGCAGGTTGCCGGCGATCGCGGTGAAGTTGAACGGGGTGACCGCGTAGACGAAGCCCTCGAGCGGCCGGTGGTCGCTGCGGTTCCACACGCCCGGGGAGGACACCGGCTGCGCGGAGACGACCTCGCGGGCGAAGTGCACGTTCCAGCGCCAGAAGTCGACCAGCTCGCAGGCGCTGTCGATCTCGGCCTGGTAGGCGGTCTTGGACTGCCCGAGCATCGTCGCGGCGTTGAGCGTCTGCCGCCACGGGCCGGCCAGCAGGTCGGCGGCCTTGAGGAACACCGCGGCGCGGTCGTCGAGCGACAGGTCGCGCCAGGCCGGGGCGGCGGCCTTGGCGGTGGCCACGGCCTCCTCGGCGTCGGCGTGCGTCGAGTGCGCCGAGGTGCCCAGCACGGCCGCGTGCCGGTGCGGCTGGACGACGTCGAAGCGCTCGCCGCCGGCCATGCGCTGCTTGTCGCCGATGGTGGCCGTCAGCTCCAGCGGCTCGGCGGCCAGCTCGGCGAGGCGGGTCTGCAGCGCCGCGCGCTCCGGGGAGCCGGGCGCGTAGCTGAGCACGGGCTCGTTGTGCGGCGGGGGGACGCGGGTGATGCCGTCCACGGCATGCCTCCGGGTGGGGTGAGGGGTCAGTGGCTGACGAGGGCGCGGAGGAAGAAGCGCAGGTTGGCCGGGCGCTCGGCCAGCCGGCGGACGAAGTAGCCGTACCAGTCGACGCCGTAGGGGACGTAGGCGCGCACCGTGGTGCCGGCCGCGGCCAGCCGGTGCTGCTCGTCGACGCGGATGCCGTGCAGCATCTGCACCTCCCACGAGTCGGCGGCCCGGCCGTACTCGGCGGCCAGCCGCTGCGCGAGGTCGATCATCGCCGGGTCGTGGCTGCCGACCATGGGGTACCCCGGCCCCCGCATGAGGATGCCGAGGCAGCGGGCGTAGGCGGCGTCGACGTCGCGGCGGTCGCGGAAGGCGACCGAGGCGGGCTCGTCGTAGGCGCCCTTGACCAGCCGCACCCGCGAGCCGGACACGGCCAGCGCCTGGGCGTCGGCCTCGGTGCGCCGCAGCGCGGCCTGCAGCACGGCACCGGTGCCGGGGTGGTCGCGGCGCAGCTCGGCCAGGATCGCCAGCGTGGAGTCGACGGTGGAGGAGTCCTCCATGTCGAGGGTGACCGTGGTGCCGATCGCGGTGGCCCGCTCGACCACCGGCCGGACCAGCTCCAGGGCGACGTCGTGGCCGCCGGGCAGCGCCTGCCCGAACGCCGAGAGCTTGACCGACACCTCCGCGTCGGCGCCGAGCCCGAGCGGCGCGAGGCCGTCGAGGAGGGCGAGGTAGGCGTCGCGGGTGCCGCGGGCCTCCTCGGGGTCGGTGACGTCCTCGCCGAGGTGGTCCAGCGTCACCGCGAGACCCTCGCCGGTCAGCCGGGTGACGACGTCGAGCGCCTCCGGCAAGGTCTCACCGGCGACGAACCGCTCGACCACCCGGCGGGTCACCGGCGTGCCCACCACTGCGCGGCGCAGCCCCGGGCGCCGCGAGGCCCCCAGCAGCACGGTCTTCGTGGAGAGCACCGACCCGACCTCCGTCTCGTCCCGGACACCAGCGTCCGCCACCGACGCTAGGCAGCGCCCGGGCCCCCCGCCAGGGACAGACGTACGTCGCGCCCTCGTACATTCGTACGGTGCGCGACGACCTGCAGGACGTCGTCGACGAGGTCGCCCGCCTGCTCGGCGCCCCGGCGACGCTCGAGGACACCGACTTCACGCTCCTGGCCTTCGCCGCGCACCCGCTCGACGACGGCAGTGCCATGGACGCCGTCCGCACCCGGTCGATCCTCGGCCGCGGCTCCACCCCGGCGACCCGCCGCTGGTTCGAGGACCTCGGCATCGCCCGCGCGCAGGGGCCGCTGCGCACCCCCGCCGACCCCGACGCCGGCATCCTCACCCGCCTGCTGCTGCCGGTCCGCCACGAGGGCCGCACCCTCGGGTACCTGTGGCTGCTCGACGGCGGCCGCACCGACCCGGCCGACCCCGCCGACCCCGCACTGGCCGCGGCGCTGGGCCTGGCCGCCCGCGCCGGGGAGCTGCTGGCCCGCCGGCGCGACGACGACGACCTGGCCGGCGCGCTCGCCGCGACGCTCGGGGGCCCGGCGGCCGCGCGGGAGCGGGCCGGCGCCGTGCTGGCCGACCGGTTCGCCGGCGCCGCGGTGGCACTGGTGGCGCTGCGCCCGGCCGGGGGCGCGGTGCCGTCCGACCGCCGGCTGCCCCCGGGTGCGGCGGTGCTGCAGGACGCCGACGGGCGCAGCGAGGTCGCCGTCGCCGTGCGGCTGCCCCGGCCGGCCGACCCGCGGGCAGCGTCGGCCGCCGCCGGCCCGCTGCTGACCCGGCTGCCCGCCGGCAGCACCGCGGGGGTGTCCGACCCGGCGCCGGCGGTCGCCGACCTGCCCCGCTGCTGGGAGCAGGCGCGCACCGCGGCCGCGGTCGCCGCCGTCGCCCCGCGGCTGGCGCCGGTGGCCTCCTGGGTCGGGCTCGGCGGCTGGCGCGCCGCCGCGGCGCTGCCGGCGCCCGACCCGGCCGTCGCGCCGCTGCTCGCCGAGCCGGCGCTGGCCGCCACCGCCGAGGCCTACCTGGACGCGGCCGGCAGCGTCGCCCGGACGTCGGCCGCGCTGGGCATCCACCGGCAGACGCTGTACTCCCGGCTCAACCGGATCACCGCCGTCACCGGCCTGGACCTCGCCGACGGCGACACCCGCCTGCTCGTGCACGCCTCGCTGCGCCGCGCCCGCCTGCCGTGACGCGGGTGGCCGAGGAGCCGGGCCGTCCCGCCGCGACGGCGTCCCCCCGCTGACCTACCCTCGGGTAACCGATCGTTGCGGGAGGAGAGGCGTTGCCGCGAGACACGGGCGGTGCCGGCGACGTCCTCCGGGACCTGCGCACGGCCACCGCCGTGGACCACGAGCGGGTCGAGACGACGCTCGGGCTGATGGACACCGATCTGGACCGGGACCGGCTGGTGGAGGTCCTGGGGCTGCTGCACGCCTTCTGGCGGGCCGCCGAGGCCGGCCTCGACGCCTGGGCCGCCCGCTCCCCCGCCGACGCCGACGCGCTGGACTGGCACCGCCGGCGGCGGGCCGCGCTCTACGCCGCCGACCTGCACGTCCTCGGCGGCCGGGTCGACGCCGGCCGGCCGGTCCTGCCCGCCGTCGCCGGCACCGACGAGGCGCTCGGCCGGCTCTACGTCCTCGAGGGCTCCACGCTCGGCGGCACGTTCATCGACCGCCACCTGGCCGGCCTCCCCGGGCTGCCCCGGCTGCGCTCCTTCACCCCGTACGGCGGCGACACCGGCGCGATGTGGGCGGCGTTCCGGCGCGTCACCCGCGGGCACGTGACCGGCGGGGGCGACGCCGGCCGGGTCGTCGGCGCGGCCCGCGAGACCTTCGCCGTCCTGGCCGACTGGTGCGCGCCGGCCGCGCGCTCCCAGGTCCCCGCGTGACCGACGTCGACGCCCGTGACGACGCCGCCACCGCCGGGCAGGACGTGGCCTGGCTCGAGCCCGGCGAGGCCGTCGACCTCGACACCTGCGCGCGCGAGCCGATCCACGTCCCGGGCAGCATCCAGCCGCGCGGCGCGTTCCTCGCCGTCACCGAGCCCGACCTCGTCGTCGTGCAGGCCTCGGAGAACCTCGCCGAGCTGACCGGGGTGGGGTGGGCCGACGCCCTCGGGCGGCCGCTGGCCGACGTCCTCGGGGTCGCCCCGGCGGAGGCGGTGGTCCGCTCGGCCAGCGCCTTCGGCGACCTGCGCGAGCGCAACCCGGTGGAGGTCACCCTCGACGTCGACGGCGAGCCGGTGCCGCTGGACGCGATCCTGCACCGCGCCCTGCTCTCCTCCGGCGAGGAGCCGGTGACCAACCTGGTGGTGGAGCTGGAGCCGGCGCGCGGGCCGCGGCCGTTCTCCTTCCCGAACACCTACCAGGCGGTGCGCGGCACGGTCGCCGCGCTCAACCGGGCCGTGACCCTGCAGGAGCTGTACGACACCACGGCCCGGGCGGTGCGCGAGCTCACCGGCTTCGACCGCGTGATGGTCTACCGCTACGACGCCGACTACCACGGCGAGGTGGTCGCCGAGGCCCGGGCCGAGCACCTCGGCTCCTTCCTCGGCCTGCACTACCCCGCCTCCGACATCCCGGCGCAGGCCCGGGCGCTGTACGAGAAGAACTGGCTGCGGCTGATCAGCGACGTCGACTACGTCCCCAGCCCCATCCGGCCGGCCGCCCACCCCGCCACCGGCGGGCCGATGGACCTCACCTACTCGACGCTGCGCAGCGTCTCGCCGATCCACCTCGAGTACCTGCACAACATGGGCGTGCGGGCCTCGATGTCGATCTCGCTGCTGCGCGACGACCGGCTGTGGGGGCTCATCGCCTGCCACCACTACGCCGGCCCCCACCAGCCGCCGTACGCCACCCGCGCCGCGGCGGAGTTCCTCGGCTCGACGCTGTCGCTGCGGCTGGTCGACCGCACCACCGAGGACGAGGTGCACCGGGCGCTGCAGGTGCGCTCGACGCTGGCCTGGCTGACCGCCGCGATGCTCGACGAGGACCGCCCGCTGGCCGACACCGTGCTCGGCGGCACCAACCTGCTCGACGTCCTGCCCGCCGACGGCGTCACCGTCTCGCTGCAGGAGGTCACCGGCGGCCGGGGCGAGCAGCTGCCGGCCGACGTCGTCGAGCGGCTGGTCGCCTGGGCCGCGGCGCACGGCGAGGAGGTCGTGGCCACCGACTCGTTGCAGCGGGAGGCGCCGGAGCTCGGCATCCCGGTCGACGTCGCCTGCGGGGTGCTCGTCGTCCCGCTGCCGGAGGGGCAGTACGTGCTGTGGCACCGGCGCGAGGCCGTGCGGCACGTCGACTGGGGCGGCGACCCGCACGAGAAGGCCCGCGCCGAGCGCGAGGACGGCGACGTGCGGCTGAGCCCGCGCAAGAGCTTCGACCGCTGGCGGGAGACGGTGCGGGAGCGCTCGTACCCGTGGACCCCGCAGGAGCGCGCCGAGGTGCACGACCTGCGGGTCCACCTGCTCGAGGCCCTCTACGCCCGCTCGCGCAGCATCGTGCGGGCCGCCGAGACCCTGCAGCGCAGCCTGCTGTCGGAGCCGCCGTCGCCCGCGGGCCTGGCCGTGGGCGTGCGCTACGTGCCCGCCACCCGCGAGGCGCAGGTCGGCGGCGACTGGTACGACGCGTTCGGCCAGCCCGACGGCTCCACGATGCTCGTCATCGGCGACGTCGTCGGCCACGACGTGCAGGCCGCCGCCTGCATGGCGCAGCTGCGCGGTCTGCTGCGCGGCATCGCCTTCGACCACGGCGACAGCCCGGCCCGGGTGCTGTCCCGGCTCGACGCCGCGATCGAGGGGCTGGAGCTCGGGGCGATCGCGACCGTGCTGGTCGCCCGACTGTCCCCCGCCGGCGACGGCGGCATGCGGCTGCGCTGGTCCAGCGCCGGTCACCTGCCGCCACTGGTCACCGGCCCCGACGGCGCCGCCCGCGTGCTCGCCGCGGAGCGGCCCGGCCTGCTGCTGGGGGTGGACCCGGGTGCCGTGCGGCCCGACGCCGACGTGCTGCTCGAGCCCGGGTCGACGCTGCTGCTCTACACCGACGGGCTGGTCGAGCGCCGGCACGAGGGCTTCGACGACGGCGTCGACCGGCTCGGGCGGGCGCTGGCCGACCTGTGCGACCGGCCGGTCGAGGAGGTCTGCGACGGCGTCCTCGACCGGCTGGTGCCCGGGGGCGCCGAGGACGACGTCGCGCTCGTCGCCGTCCGCCTGCTGCTTTCCTGAGACCGAGCACTTCCGCGGAAGTGCACGGATCGGCTCAGGGCCGGTCGGAGAAGTCGGCCTCCAGGCCGTCGTCCTGGGCACCGCCCTCGGCGGGCAGCGGCGCGTCGTCCTCGGCCGCCCGCAGCTCCGCGTCGCTGCCGGCGGGGGGCGCCTCGGCGCCGCGCTCGAGCTCGGCGAGCAGCTGCTGCTCGTCGGGGCGCAGGTCGCCGCCGCCGAGGTGCTCGCCGGGCCGGCCGGCGTCGGTGCCGGAGGCCATGCCGCTGTCGGGCAGGTCGGGCTCGGTCATCGCGTCCTCCCTCACCGCGGGAAGTTCGGCTCGAGGCGCGGCACGATCTGCATCTCCGGCACGAACGCCGACGGGTGCAGCAGCAGCAGCGTGCGGACGGTGTCGGCCACCGCCGACGGCGGCATCATCAGGTGCCCCGGGATGCCCCACTGCTCCATCATCGGCGTGTCCATCGCCGCCGGGATCACGCTCTGCACCCGGCACGGGAACGGCCGCTCGCTGCCGTCCTCGAGCCTGACCGCCTTCTCCCGCAGCTCGCGCTGGATGCAGCGGGTGGCGTTGAGGAAGCCGGCCTTGGAGCCGTTGTAGGCGATGGCGCCGCTGCCGGAGGTGAGCGCGGACAGCGACACGATGTGCACGACGTCGGCCGTGCGGCCCTCGGGCAGGTGCTGCACCCGCTTCAGGAACTCGCTGGTCAGGAAGACCGGCCCCTCGCAGTTGACCGCCATGACGCGGCGGTAGTCGTCGAGGTCGATGTCGGTGGCGTAGCCGGGGCGGTCGATGCCGGCCACGTTGACCAGCACGTCGAAGGCGTCGCCGTGCTGCTCGAACAGCTGGGCGACCACCGCGCGGCGGCTGGCGTCGTCGGTCACGTCCAGCGCGACGACGTCGGCGCTGCCCCCCGCGTCGGCGACCAGCTCGCGGGTGCGCGCGCTGCCGTCGGCGTCGATGTCGGCGACGACCACGTGCGCGCCGGCCTCGGCCAGCGACACGCACGTCGCCCGGCCCAGCCCGCTCGCCCCGCCGGTCACCAGTGCCACGCGGCCCTTGAGCTCCCCTGCCACCCGTTCCTCCGTCCTCCGGCCGTGCCGGCCGTGATCACGTCAGCGTCCCCGCCACTCTCGCCGAGGTCGGTCCGGCCCGCAGGTCGAGCGGGCCGGAGCGGGTCAGGCCGGCGCCGACCAGGCGTCGGCGAGGGTGACGGTGACCAGCTGCCGGCTCTCCACCAGCGCGAGCAGCTGGTCGAGCACGGTGGCGATCGCCGGCTGGTTGGCGTGGCCGACGATGATCGCCCGCGCCGCGAACCACTGGTCGGCGGCGGCCATCAGGCCCTCGGCCGAGACCACCCGGCCGTCGTCGAAGGTGCCGTTCCACATGACCGTCGTCGGGTGGCCGAGGTCGGCGGCGATGGCGTCGACGCGCTCGTCGTGCGAGCCGAAGGGCGGCCGCCAGAACGGGGTCTCGGTGACACCGAGCGTGCGGCGCATGAAGTCCTGGTTGCGCCGCAGCTCCTCGGCGACCTCGGCGTCGGGGACCGTGGTCAGGTCCGGGTGCGACCAGGTGTGGTTGCCGAAGGCGACCTGGCCGGACTCGATGAGCGGCCACAGGTCGCGGGCGTTGTCGCCCCACGTGCGGTAGGAGCCGTTGGGGAAGAACGTCAGCCGGGTGCCGGTGTCGCGGCAGAGGGCGACCAGCGCGGCGACCACCTCGCCGTTGCTGCCGTCGTCGATGGTCAGCGCGATCTGCGGCCCGGTGCCGGGCAGCTCCTCGACCACCCCCTGCGGGGCGGGGACGGCGACGATGCCGCCGGGACCGGTGGGGGTCGCCGGGGCCGGCGCGCGCACCGGCGCGGGGGCGGGCGGCTCGGCGAGGTCGAGGGCGGCGGCGCCGCGCCCGACGGCGGCGCCCGTGAGCCCGGCGGCGAGGAGGTACAGGAAGCCCCGGCGGTCCACGCGGCGGACGCTAGGAGCGCCCCCGGCGCGCCCCGGTGAGCGACACCAGGCGCCTCGCGCGCCCGACACGCTCGGTGGCCTGCCGACTACGACGCCGGGACGAGGCCCTGCTGCTCGATGAGCCGCGCCTGCTCGCGGCACCAGGGCGACCACGCGTCGCGCTCGGACTCCTCCTGGCGACGGCGGAACTCCGCCCACCCGAGCAGCTCCCACTCCCCCACCTCGCTCGGGTCGGGGTCGGGCGTGCCGGTGAAGCGACCGAGGTAGACCGGGCAGACCTCGTTCTCCACCACACCGCGGAACTCCGCGCGGTAGCGGTAGCCGGGCAGCGCCGGGCGCAGGTCGGCCACCTGCAGCCCGAGCTCCTGGGAGGCCCGCCGGGCGATCGCGGCGCCGTCGTCCTCCCCGGGGCCGGGGTGGCCGCAGACGGTGTTGGTCCACATGCCGGGGAAGGTCTGCTTGCCCGCCGCGCGGCGGGTGACCAGCAGCCGGCCGTCGTCGGCGAACAGGTAGGCGGAGAACGCGCGGTGCAGCGGGGTGTCGCCGTGGTGCACCAGCGGCTTGGGCATCGTGCCGATGGGCGTCCCGTCGTCGTCGACCAGCACGATCAGCTCCGCCGCGGTCACCGTCACCGGACCATCCTCCCCCGCGGCAGGGTTCCGGCACACCTCGCCCGGGCACCGGGAGGGGATGCGGCAGTTCCAGAACGACGGCCTCACCTTCGACGTCCGCGACGGCGGCCCGCCCGACGGCGAGCCCGTGGTGCTCCTGCACGGCTTCCCGCAGGACTGCTCGGCCTTCGACCGGGTGGCCCCGCTGCTGCACGACGCCGGCCTGCGCACCCTCGCCCCCGACCAGCGCGGCTACAGCCCCGGCGCCCGCCCGCGCGGCCGCTCGCCGTACCGGCTGCGCGCGGTCGCCGGCGACGTCCTGGCGCTGCTGGACGCCGCGGGGCTGCAGAGCGCGCACGTCGTCGGGCACGACTGGGGCGGCGCGGTCGCCTGGGCGCTGGGTGCCTGGCACCCGGAGCGGGTGCGCACCCTCACGGCGCTGTCCACCCCGCACCCGGCCGCAGCCGGGCGGGCGGTGCTCACCAGCGACCAGGGGCTGCGGTCGTCCTACATGGCCGCCTTCCAGGTGCCCGTCGTCCCGGAGCGGCTGATGCTCGCCCGCGACGGCGCGGTGCTGCGCGGGGTGCTGCAGAACGGCGGCCTGCCCGAGGACACCGCCGCGCGCTACGTCGACCGGTTGCGCGAGCCGGGGGCGCTGTCGGCCGCGCTGGCCTGGTACCGGGCGGTCCCGCTGGCCGCCCGCGACTCCGTCGGCGAGGTCCCCGTGCCCACCCTGCACGTGTGGAGCACCGGCGACGCGTTCCTCGGCCCGGCGGCCACCGCCATGACCCGCCGCCACGTCACCGGGCCCTACCGGCTCGAGGTCCTCGACGGCGTGCCGCACTGGATCCCGGAGCTGGCCGCCGAGCGCACCGCCGAGCTCGTGGTCGAGCACGTCCGGACGGCGGTCGGCGCGCCCGGCTGATCAGCCGGCGCGGGCGGTCACCTCGTCGGCCGGGCCGAGCCCGGCGGCGGCCAGCGCGGGCGGCAGGCCGTCGTCGTGGCGCTGGTACCGGGTGACCACGCCGCCGGCGACGGTGAACCGCGAGGCGACGACGGCGCGGCCGCGCTCCGCGCCGGTGGCCGGGTCGGCCCACACGGCGTCCTGCTCGACGACGACCGCGCCGTCGGCGCCGCAGAACCAGCGCCGCGGCGCGCCGGAGAAGCCCGCCCGCGCCGTCCACGGGCCGAGCACCTCGCGGCCGCGCACGGTGCCGCGCGGTCCGACCACCTCCAGGTCCGGCGCCGACAGGGCCGTCGCGGCGGCGGCATCGGCGCGGTCCACGGCGGCCAGCCACGCCTCGACGACCGCGAGCTGTCCCCTCATGCGGGGACGGTAGCGCCGCCCGGGCATGCCCGACCGCCCGCGCGGGCATGGTGCCCGGACCGTTCCGAGACCGAGGAGGCAGCCGTGTCCACCGCCACCACCCCCCGCCGCCGCTGGCGCGTCGCCGCCGTCGGCCTCGTCCTGGCCCTGGCCCCGGTGACCGCCGCCTGCGGCTCCGACGTCGTCGACGACGACGTGCAGGACACCGTGGAGGAGGGCGTCGACGACGCCGAGCAGGAGGTCGAGGACGCCACCGACGGCGAGGACTCCGACGGCTGACGGGGCGGGGTGCAGAGAACTCTCTGCAGAGAGGTCTTTGCAAAGAGTTCTCTGCATCTCTAGCCTGGGGGCGTGACCGAGGTCCCGCCCGAACCCGTCGTCGACGTCACCGACCCCCGGACCCTGCGTGCCCTGGCGCACCCGCTGCGCACCGGCCTGCTCGGCCTGCTGCGCTCGGAGGGCCCCTCCACGGCCTCCCGCCTGGGCCAGCGCCTGGGTGAGAGCAGCGGCACCACCAGCTACCACCTGCGGCAGCTGGCCGCGCTCGGCTTCGTCGAGGAGGTCCCCGGCGAGGGGACGGCGCGGGAGCGCTGGTGGCGGGCGCGGCACCGCAGCACCCGCTGGCGCACCGAGGACCTCGTCGACCAGCCCGGCGGCCGCGAGGTCGTCGAGGAGTTCACCCACCAGTCCCTGGGCCGGCAGCGGCGGATGCTCGCGGCGCACGCCGAGCAGCGGGAGTCCCTCGACGACGTCTGGCGCGACACGGTCTCGCTCAACGACTGGGCGCTGCACCTGTCCCCGGCGGCCGCCGGCGAGCTGGCCGAGGAGCTCAACGGCGTGCTGGCCCGCTGGCGCGCCGAGCGCGAGGAGCCCGGCGCGCCCCTGGTGCACGTGCTGGTCGACCTGTTCCCGCTGACCGAGGACCCGGCGTGAGCGCGCCGCTGTCGGCGCGGTCGGCCGGCCGGCGGTTCGTCGGGCTCACCGCGCTGCGCTGGCTGCCGGTCGGCATCGCCGCGCCGATCACGGTGCTCCTGGCCTCCTCGCGCGGGCTGTCCCCGGCCGACATCGGGTTGGTGCTGGCCGTCTACTCCGTCGTCACGCTGCTGCTGGAGCTGCCCACCGGCGGACTCGCCGACGCGATCGGGCACCGGCCGGTGCTCGTCCTGTCCGGCCTGCTGGGCGTCGCGTCGCTGCTGACGATGGCCGTCGCGGACTCCGTGCCGCTGTTCGCCCTCGCCTGGGGGCTGCAGGGCGCGTCGCGCGCGCTGGACTCCGGCCCGCTGGAGGCCTGGTACGTCGACACCGTGCACGCCGCGGACCCCGACGCCGACCCGGCGACGGGCCTGTCGCGCGCCGGTGCCGCCGACGGCCTGGGGCTGGCCCTGGGGGCCGCGCTCGGCGGGGCACTGCCGCTGCTCGCCGAGGGCGGGGGCAGCGCGGCGCTGGTCCTGCCCCTGCTGTTGGCCGCGGCGCTCGTCGTGGTCTCGGTGGTCGCCGTCGCGGTGCTCGTCGTGCCGCTGCCGACCGCCCCGACCGGCGGGCTGCGGGCGCTGGCCGCCGGGGTCCGGGAGGTGCCGGTGGTGGTGCGCGACACCGTGCGGCTCGCGTCGCGGCACCGCGTCCTGCGGCGGCTGCTGGTCATCTCGTTCCTCACCGGCACCGCGCTGACCACGCTGGAGGTGCTCGGGCCGCTGTGGTTCGCCGAGCTCGGCGGCGGCCTGGACCGGGGTGCTGCGGTGTACGGCGTCGTCATGGCCGTGTCGTTCGCCGCCGCGGGGCTCGGCGCGCTGCTCGCGCCGGCCGCCCGCCGGCTGGCGCGGGGGTCGGTGGCCTGGGCGAGCTTCCTCACCGCGGTGGTGTGGGCCCTCGCCGTCGTCGGTGTGGCGCTGGCCGGGCACGTCGCGGTGGCCGCCGTCGCCTTCGTCGTCTCCTACCTGGCCAACGGCGCCGGCTGGCCGCTGCGGCAGGCGCTCATGCACGAGCAGGTGGGCGCCGCCCAGCGGTCGACGACGGTCTCGGCGAAGTCGGTCGCGCTGATGCTCGGCGGCGGCCTGGGCAGCCTGCTGCTCCCCCGCCTGGCCGACGCCGCCGGGCTGCCCGCGGGCTTCCTCGCCGGCGCCGTCGCCGTCCTGCTCATCGGGGTGGTCTCCCTCGGGCTGCGGCCCGCGGAGGCGCAGGGTGAGACAGCTCGCCGTATCGCAGCGGGGGCCAGCGGGTAGCGGCACGTCATGGCTGAGCTCCCCCAGGCACACCTCGAAGGCCTCAAGGTCGCCGTCACCGGCGCGAGCGGCAACGTCGGCACCGCGCTGCTGCGGCGGCTGACCGCGCCGGGCAGCGGCGTGGCCGAGGTGCGCGGGCTGGCCCGCCGGCAGCCGCCGGACACCGAGCCGTACTCGTCGGTGACCTGGTACACCGCCGACCTCGGCGAGACCGCCAGCGAGCAGGCGCTGACCAACCTGCTCGAGGACGTCGACGCCGTCGTGCACCTGGCCTGGGTGCTGCAGCCGGGCCGCCGGTCCGAGGAGCTGCACAGGGCGAACGTCGACGGCACCCGGCGCGTCATGCGGGCGGCCGTCGCCGCCGGGGTGCAGCACGTGGTGCACATGTCCTCGCTCGGCGCCTACGCCGCGGGCGGCGGCGACCGGCCGGTGACCGAGGACTGGCCGGTCACCGGCATCCCGAGCTCGCAGTACAGCCGGCAGAAGTCCGAGGCCGAGCGGGTCGTGCGCGAGGTCGTCGGGCGCAAGAAGGACGTCACGCTGACCGTCGTCCGGCCCACCCTCGTGCTGCAGCCCGAGGCGGCCAGCGAGATCGGCCGCTACTTCCTCGGGCCGCTGGTGTTCGGCGCCGTCCGCCTCGTGCCCGGGCAACTCGCCTCGGTGCTGCCCCTGCCGCTGCCGTCGCTGCGGGTCGGCTTCGTGCACGCCGACGACCTCGCCGACGCGATCGTCCGCATGCTCGACCGGCGCGTCCCGGGGCCGTTCAACGTCGCCGCCGACCCCGCCCTCGACGCCGACGGCATCGCCCGCGCGCTGGGCACCACCCGGATCCCGGTCCCGGCCGTGCTGGTGCGGACCGGGCTGACGGCGGCCTTCCGCGCGCACGTGGTGCCCACCGAGCCGGGCTGGCTCGACCTCGGGATCCAGTCGCCGGTGCTCGACACCAACCGCGCCCGCACGCAGCTGGACTGGCACCCCGCACACCGTGGGGACGACGTGCTGCGCCAGTTCGTCGCCGCCCTCGGCCGTGGCGACGGCGCGCCGGGCCCGCTGCTGTCCCCCACCGGTGGCCGCTCGCACGACCCGGGCGGCGATCCCGCGAACGTGCCGAACCGCCGTCCGGACTGAGGCTGTCTGCCTGACCTGCGGGTTCGTCGTCCGCAGGACTTGATCACATCCGTGTTCGAACGTATGATCGAACACATGACGGAGGTGCTGGCGGTCGACGAGCCCGTGGTGGGCTGGGCGTCGGGGCCGCTGGGCGCGGTGCAGGCCGCCGATCGCGAACTGTCCCGGCAGACGGCGTTGCGGGCGCGGGCGATCGCGGCGTTCGCGGAGACGCGGCCCGCCTCGGCCGACCGCCAGCCGGGGGAGCCCGGCGCGATGGCGGCCGAGCGGTGGGCGGCGCGGGCCGAGGTGCTGCGGCCGGTCAGTGAGTGGGCGGTGCAGGAGCTGGTCGTGGCGTTGAACGTGACCGCGCAGCGGGCGGAGGAGGAGCTGGTCCGCTCCCTCACCCTGGTGCACCGGCTGCCTGGCGCCCTGGCCGCGCTGCAGGCCGGGGTGCTGCACGCCGGGCACCTGTGGTGCCTGCTCGAGCACGTCGCGCCGATCGCCGACCACGCGCTGCGCGCCCGCATCGAGACCGAGCTGCTGGCCTGGCTGGCCGGCCGGTCGGTGACTACCCCGGCGCAGCTGGGCGACAAGGTGCGCCGGGTGGTGCTCGCCCACCGCGCCCGTGACGCCGCCCGCGACCTGGCCCGCGCGCTGCGCCGGCGCGGGGTATCCGCCCGCCCGGACCGCACCGCCGGGATGAGTGTGGTGTCGGCGTTGCTGACCACGCCGGAGGCCGCCGCGCTGCTGGCGGCGCTGGGCGCGCACGCCGACGCGCTGCCCGCCGATCCGGCCGATGGCCGCAGCCGCGGGCAGAAGATGGCCGACTGCCTGCTGGACCTGGTGCTGCGGCCCGGCGACACCGGCCGGCCGCTGGTGCAGGTCGCGCTGACGGTGGTCGCCCCGGTCGGGGCGCTGCTGGGCGGGGATGCCCCGTGCGAGATCGACGGGCAGGTGGTGCCCGCCGAGGTGGTGCGTGCCCTGCTCGCCGCCCTCACCGGTCACGCGGCCGCCACCGACACCGAGCCCACCGACACCGAGCCGGCCGCAACGGCGGGCACACCCGCGATTGTGTCCGCGGAGGAGGACTTCGCGCGCTGGTCGCAGGAGCTGGAGCAGCGGGTGCTGGCCGGGGAGTTCGACGCCGAGCCGGCCCCCTGCTATCTCGACGAGGACGGGCCACCACCCGAAATCTGGCCCGACGGCCCACCACCACTGGCGCCCCCAGGGCATCGCCCCGGCCCGGCCGTGCCCGACGGGTGGTGGGCGCGCGCCGACCGCGCCGTCGACGACGCGAGCACCACCCTGCTCACCCTCCAGCGCGCGCTCGGCCACGCCCGCCGGCTGGTGGCCACCGCGCAGCGCGCCGACACCGCCGACGAGGCCGCCTGGGCGGCGAGTGCCGCGGGCCGCATCAGCGCCGCACCCGACGCGCTGAGCGCGCTGGCCGCGGCCACCGATCAAACCCGCGCCGACCTGGCCGACCTGCTCGCCCGCACCGCCGGCGGCGGGCTGGCCGACCGGCCCCGCCTCGCCCTCACCGATGCGGTCACCGGCGCCCTGCTCACCCTCACCGACCTGCCCGGACTGCGCCGCGCCGCCCGCGCCGGCACCGGCCTGACCGCACCCGGCGAGAGCCCCGGCTACCGGCCCGCCGCCGCCCTGGACCGGTTCGTGCGCGCCCGCGACCGCCGCTGCCGCTTCCCCGGCTGCCGCCGCCCCGTTCCCCGCCGCGGCGAACTCGACCACCACACCCCCTGGCCCGCCGGCCCCACCACCGCCACCAACCTGGCCGGCTACTGCACCGGCCACCACCGCGGCAAGCACCAAGCACCCGGCTGGCGACACGAGCTGGCCCCCGACGGCACCCTCACCGTCACCACCCCATCCGGCCTCACCGCCACGACCACCCCACCGCCCTACTGAGGCGGGCCCTGCCGCCAGCCGCGCGCGACAGGTCGGTGCGACTCAGCCCTCCGCCAGGCGTGCGGCGTGCTCCTGCTCCTCCGGTCGGACCTCCGACGGCCACGTGCCGACGAGCCGCCAGGAGACGGTCCCGCCCGATGGAGTCGCACCCGTGCCCGCGGCCAGGGCGTCGTCGATCGTCCCCCGTACCCGCTGCTCGTCCCCCGGCTCGGCCGCGAAGAGGACCCGCAACCGCAGCTCGTCCCCTGCCCGCAGCGCCCGGGTGTGGTGCGGGGCGAGCGGGCACGGCGGCTCGTGCTCCCAGTTGCCGCACAGCGCGACGGTGATCGCACCGCCCGGCGCGCGCTCGTCGGCGCCGACCGCCATCGACAGCACCGCGTCGTGCGCGAACCGCTCCTTGGCCACCCACCCACTCTGGCAGCACGCCGGCCCGCCGGGTCCTCCGCTCACCGGCGGACGGCGTAGCGCACCAGGACGTTGTCGGATCCCTGGGGGTGACGGACGCCCAGCAGGCACAGGTCCGCGGGTGCGTCGAAGGTCGGGGTACCGCCGCCCAGGGCACGGGGTCCCACCACGAGGTGGATCTCGTCGACGAGGCCCTGGGCCAGCAGCCCGTTCCAGGTCGTCCGGCTGCCGAACACCAGGATGTCGCCGGACCCGTGCTCCTTCTCGGCGGTGACCCGGGCCGTCGCGTCGGCGCGCGGCACGACCGACGTCACCGCGTGCCACGGGTTGTCGGCCGGCACGACGAGCCCGTCACTGACGACGACCTTCGGCAGCGGGTCGTAGAGCCGGCTCAGTTCACGGTTGTCCTCGCTGAGCGCGCGGTCGGCCGGGTCGTGCGGTGCCGCCGCCACGGTCGGCCAGTAGGAGCTGAAGCCCTCGAACGAGCGGCGGCCGAGGAGCACGGTCCCGGCGGCGCGGATCCGTTCGAGGTTGTAGGCGTCGAAGGCGGCGTCCAAGTTCAGCGCCATGACGTCACCGCCCGGCCCCTCGTAGAACCCGTCGATGGAGACGATGTTGCTGACGACGACGGTGCGCACGGCTTCCTCCTCCGATCGGACCCCTGGGTGGGTCCTGCACCCGAGGGACGGAGCCGGTGCGGCCCTCTCGACGTCCGCGCCCGACCGGAGGAGGCGGCCCCGTCCGGCGCCGCGGGAACGCTCAGCTCCGGCTGGTCCAGGCGCCGACCGTGCGGCCGGTGGCGCCGAAGACGTCGGCGGCCTGCTCGCTGCGCAGCGCGACGAACGTCCCCTCGGCCTCGGCCAGCACCACCTCGGGGGTGTCCTCGGCGACCAGCCGGGCGTGCGCGGTGGTCCGCCGTCCGTCGGTGCCGCCCATCTCGGCGGTGAGCAGCAGCGGCACGCCGAGGTGCACCGGCCGGCGGTAGCGGACGGTCAGCGCGGCGGTCAGCCCACCCCGCCCGGCGGCGCGCAGCGCGCGGGCCAGCACGTGGTCGAGCAGCGTGGCCACCACCCCGCCGTGCACCAGCCCGGGTGGCCCCTCGTGCGCCTTGCCCACGGTGACCCGGCCGGTCGCCCGCCCGTCGGGGCTGTCGGTCGCGACCAGCGGCGGCGCCACGGGGCTGCCCGGGCCGTACACCGGGCTGTACCAGCGCTCGCCTGTCTCGGGGTCGTCGACGCGGGCGATCTCGTGCAGCCCCCGGCCGGCGGTCCGCAGCCGGGCCGTCAGGTCCCGCACCGCGGCGGCCACCGACTCGAGCTCCGCCTCGGGCACCTCGGTGCGGACGGCGGCGTCGACCAGCTCGCGCAGCGCGCCGCCCAGCTCCCCGACGACGACCCGGCGCCCGGCCCGCTCCTCCGGTGACAGCGGCTCACCCACGCGGCATGCCGGCCGCGCGCAGCAGCCCTCCGCCGACGATCACCCGCTGCACCTCGCTGGTGCCCTCGTAGAGCCGGTACAGCCGGGCGTCGCGGTAGAACCGCTCGACCGGCGTGGTGCGCAGGTAGCCCAGCCCGCCGTGCACCTGGACGGCGCGGTCGGTGGCCCGCCCCACCATCTCGCTGCACCACAGCTTCGCCGACGACGGCCCGATCGAGGTGTCCTCGCCGCTGTCGTAACGGGCCGCCACCTCCCGGACCATCGCCCGCCCGGCCAGGTGCTCGGCGTGCACGTCGGCGATGAGCGCCTGCACCAGCTGGAACCGGCCGATCGGGGCACCGCCCTGCTTGGCGGTGGCGGCGTAGGCCACCGACTCGTCGAGCACCCGCTGCGCCATGCCGACGCACAGCGCGGCGATGTGCAGCCGGCCGCGGGAGAGCACGGTGAGCGCCTTGGCGTACCCGCGCCCCTCCTCCCCGACCAGCGCGTCGGCGGGCACCCGGACGCCGTCGAAGAACACCTCCGACGTCCACGCCCCGGACTGCCCCATCTTCTTGTCCCGGGGCCCCAGCGTGACCCCGGGCGCCTTGGCGTCGACGACGAAGCTGGAGATCCCCCGCCCGCCCTTCTCCTCCGGGTCGGTGCGCGCGAAGACGACGAACAGGTCGGCCAGGGGCGCGTTGGTGATGTAGCGCTTGGCGCCGTCGAGCACCCAGCCGTCGCCGTCGCGGCGGGCGGCGGTGCGCAGGCCGGCGGGGTCGGAGCCGGCCTCGGCCTCGGTGAGCGCGAAGGACCCGATCAGCTCCCCGGCGGCCATCCGCGGCAGGTACGCCTTCTTCTGCTCCTCGCTGCCGAAGCGCGCGATCACCTGCCCGGCGATGCCGTTGTTGGTGCCGAACAGCGAGCGGAACGCCGGCGTCGTGTAGCCGAACTCGAAGGCCAGCTCGACGTCCTCCCGCATGTCCACGCCCAGGCCGCCGTACTCCTCGGGCAGCGCGTAGCCGAACAGGCCCATCTCGGCGGCCGCGTCGCGCAGCTCCTCGGGGATGCGGTCGTCGAGGTCGATCTCCTCCTCGCGCGGGACCACCACCTCCCGGACCAGCCGGCGCACCGCGTCCCGGATCTGCGTGAAGTCCTCGGCGTCCACGGCCCCATGGTGCCGGTGCGCGGGCACCCCCGGCGAGCGGGCCTCGCAATGCGGCACAGGTGGCGATGAGCGACCGGGCGAGCACTCCCCGTTGTGAGCAGCGGTCGGCGGCACTACGGTCGTGGGCGGCACCCGAACCAGTGGTGCCGCTGCCACCCGGAGTAGCCGTGCACCTCTCCGTCGCCGTCGTCCCCGCGCCCGCCCAGGTCGTCGTCCGCCTCACCGGCGACGCCGGGCACCCGACCCTCGCCCGCCTCACCTCGGCACTGACCCGGGCTGCCGGCCACGGCACCGGCAGCGTCGTCGTCGACGTGGCCGGGGCTCGCTTCGACGACGGCACCGGTCTGCAGGCCCTGGCCGGCTTCAGCGACACCCTCGCCGCGGCCGGCCGCCGCTGCCGGGTGGTCGGCGCGCCCGCCGCCGTCCGCCGCCAGGTCTGGGAGGCCGGCCTGGCCGGCCGGCTGGAGCTCGACGGCCCGTTGACCGGGCAGGACCCCGTGCGCCCCCGCCCGCCGCGGCCCGACCGCGAACCGCCGGTCACCGCCGCCTGGGTGCCGTCCCTGCACGAGGAGCCGCGCCGCCCCCGCCCGGAGCCGCACGCCGTGCACGGCCCCCGGGGCCTGCGGCGCTCGGCCACCCCGGTCGCGCTCGACCGCTGGCGCTGACGCCGGAGGCCCAGCGGGAACCGCCGCCGTCCCCGACGATGCTCCTCAGGTCCGACCGGCGACACCGGCACGAGGAGACGGCATGGGCGAGATCGTGGTGCTCCGGCACGGCGCGACCGAGTGGAGCCGCAGTGGCCAGCACACCGGCGTCACCGACCTGCCCCTGCTGCCCGAGGGCGAGCAGCGGGCCCGTGCGCTGGCCCCGAGCCTCGCCCGGCGACACCTCGTCGAGGTCTGGGTGAGCCCGCGGCAGCGGGCCCGGCGCACCGCCGAGCTGGCCGGGCTGACCCCCACCGCCGTCGACGAGGACCTCGTCGAGCTCGACTACGGCGGCTACGAGGGGCGCACCACCGCCGAGATCAGCGAGCAGCTGGGCCGCGAGTGGTCGGTCTGGCGGGACGCCGTCGTGCCCGGGGACACCCCCGGCGAGACCCTGGAGCAGGTCGGGAAGCGGGTCGACCGGGTGCTGGAGCGGGCCCGCCGGCGGCTCGACGACGGCGACGTCGCGCTGGTCGCGCACGGGCACGTGCTGCGCGTCCTGACCGCCCGCTGGCTGGACCTCGAGCCGGCCGACGGCAAGTTGTTCGCCCTGCCCGCCGGCGCCTACGGGGTCCTCGGCCACGAGCACGCGCGGCCGGTGCTCACGGGGTGGGGTCTGGACTGACCGCCGCGGCCGGGGCGGTAGCGGGGGCCTCGGGCCGGCCGAACAGCCAGCCCTGGGCGAGGTCGGCGCCGAGCGCGGTGACCTCCTCGGCGGCCCGCTCGTCCTCCACGCCCTCGGCCACCACCACCGCGCCGAGGCGGTGGGCGTGCGCGGCGACGGTGCGCACGACCGCGCGGGCGCCGTCGTCGGGCAGGGCCGAGACCAGCGAACGGCCGAGCTTGACCACGTCGGGCCGGACGACGTCGAGCAGCGAGGCGCTCGACCAGCCCGCGGCCACCTCGTCCAGGGCCACCCGCCAGCCGTGCGCGCGGTAGGACTCGAGGACGGCGAGCAGGTGCCCGCGGTCGGCGACGGCGGCCCGCTCCCCCACCTCGAGCACCAGCTGCCCCGGCCGCAGACCGGCCAGCGCCACGGCCTGCGCGGTGCTGTCCAGGTCGGCGTCGGGCCGCAGCACCGAGGTCGGGTGGGTGTTGACGAACAGGTCGGCGTCGCCGAGCCAGTCCGCCGCGCCGGCGATCGCGCACTCGCGGCCCACCCGGTCCAGCCGCGGCAGCCAGCCGGCCGAGTCGGCGACGAAGAACAGGTCACCGCCGTCGACGGCGCGGCCGTCGGAGTTGCCGCGCAGCAGTGCCTCGTAGGCCACCACCGAGCGGTCGGCGAGGGCGACGACCGGCTGGTAGGCCGACCACAGCTCGGCCTCGGCCAGCACGCCGACCTCCGCGGTGACGCCGCGCCGGGCCAGCTCCTGGGCGAGGGTGGGCGCGGTCAGCAGCGCGCGCACCAGCGCCGTGTACTCGTTGGCCGGGTCGGTGGCCACCCGCACGGCCTCCGCCTCCGCGCCGGTCAGCTCGCGGGAGATGCGGTCGAAGAAGAGCTCCACCGCCAGGCCGTCGTGCTCGTCGGCCAGGTCGAGCAGTCCCGGGGCGGCGAAGGTCGACAGCCCGACCGCGCGCGCCACCGCCGCCACGGCCGGCAGCACGTGCTCGGCCGCGCTGGCCAGCAGGACCCGGGTCGCCGCCTCCGGCAGGTCCCACTCCTCGCGCCGGCGGGCCGCGCCGATCGTGCTCGCCACGGCCAGCAGGATGACCGACGCGCCGGGGCGCGGCGGGCAGGCGCGCGGGCGCGGCGAACAGGCGGGTGCACCGCGCAGCCGACCACCGTCGAGGGGCCCCGGAGGCCCTAGGGTCGCCCCATGGCTGCTGCCCCGGTCACCGACCCACCGGCACGCACGGGCCGCGGAGGACGACCACGCGACCCCAGCCGCGACGACGTCATCCGGGCGGCGATCCTGCGACTGCTCGGCGAGGTCGGCTACGGCGCGCTCACCATGGACGCCGTGGCGGCGGAGGCCGGCGTCGGCAAGGCCACCATCTACCGCCGCTGGCGCACGAAGCAGGACCTCGTCATCGACACCGTCTCCGAGCTCAACCGCGCCTGGATCCTCGACGCCGACACCGGGTCCCTCGAGGGCGACCTGCGCCAGCTCGTGCACCGGATGGTCGAGATGATGGCCAGCCCCGTCGGCGCGGCCACCCGCTCGCTGCTGGCGGCCATGCAGCACGAACCGGCGCTGATCGACGCCTTCCGCGAGGGCCCGATGGCGATCTGGCGGCGGGCGTTCGCCGACATGTGGGCCCGCGCCCAGGCGCGCGGCGAGGTGGGGCCCGGCATGACGCAGTCGATCCCGGCCGAGGCGGCCACGGCGCTGTTCGTGCAGCGCTGGCTGGTCACCCGCGAGCCGGTGGACGCCGCCTACGCCGACGCGGTGCTCGAGCGGGTCGTCCTCCCGCTGGTCCGCCAGGAGTCCACCGGCAGCCGGGCGGGCTGACCCCCGGCCCGGTCACCAGCCGAGCGTGCCCGGCTCCCCCTTGAACGGCCCGACGACGTCGTCGGTGATCCAGCCGCCGTAGAAGTCCCCGGCCTGGGCGCGGACCTGCTCCCCGTCGACGGTGGCCCGGTCCACCCGGCTCGGGTAGAACGCCACCGCCCCGTGCAGGTGCTCGTAGCCGGCGGTGGGCTGCTCGTAGGACCACGCGACCGACGGGCGGCGTGCCCCGTCGACGACGGCGTCCCAGTACGTGGCCGCGCCCTTCCACTCGCACCACGACGAGCCGCCCGCCCGCTCGAGCACCCCGGGGACGACGTCCTCGCGGGGCACGTAGTACACCGGCGGGTGGCTGGTCTCGCAGACCCGGACCGCGCGGGTGGTGTCGGCGACGACCCGCCCACCGATCTCCACGACGACGCGCCGCGGGGTCACCTCGGCCGAGGGCGGGCGCGGGTAGTCCCACACCGACTCCTGACCGGGACCGGCCGGGTCCCGCCGGGGGGCGCGCACGTCAGCGCGTGCGGCGCGGGACCGTCCGCCGCGCGGCCCGGCGGTGCCGGACCTTCTGCACGACGACCAGCGACACCAGCAGGCCCAGGCCGCCCATGGTGGCCTTGCCGGCGGGCGACTGCAGGAACCGGGTGACAGCGGCCTGCCCCTGTGCCTTGAGCCGGTCGGGACTGCCCTTGAAGGCCAGCTGGTCCAGGGTGGCCGCCAGCGACTCGCGGGCGGCGTCGATCTCCAGCTGGATCTCTCGGGGGTCGCGAGGCTGAGGAGGCACGGCCGACAGCCTGCCAGACTCGGCCCCGACCGGCCCGTTCCGCCGAGCCGGGGCACTCTGCCGGGCGATCACACCTACACTCTGCGGCCACGCGGGAGTGGTGTAACGGCAGCCACGCCAGACTTAGGATCTGGTGCCTCCGGGCGTGCGGGTTCGACTCCCGCCTCCCGCACGCGGCGACGTCTCCGGGCCCCCTTGCCCCGGGCGGTCGCCGGGAGGAGCCTGCGACCCCGTGGGGATCTACGGCCGGTGCGTCCGCCCCCGGCTGCTCGACCGGGCCCTGGGGCCGCGGCTGACCGGGCCGATCCGGGAACGGGTGTGCGCCGGGCTGACCGGGGACGTGCTCGAGATCGGGTACGGCTCGGGGCTCAACCAGCCGCACCTGCCGCCGGCGGTCACCGGGGTGTGGGCGGTGGAGCCGTCGGGGACGGCGCTGCGGATGTCGCAGGAGCGCCGCGCGGCCTCCCCGGTCCCGGTCGCCGTCGCCGGGGACGACGCCCGCGCCCTGCCCTTCCCCGACGACCGCTTCGACTCGGCGCTGTGCACCTGGGTGCTCTGCGGCATCCCCGACGCCGGCCGCGCGCTGGCGGAGGTCGCCCGCGTGCTCCGGCCCGGCGGTGTCCTGCACTTCGTCGAGCACGGCGCGGCCCCGGACCCCGCGGTGCGGCGGTGGCAGCGGCGCGGCACCCCGGTCAACCGCGTGGTGTCCGGCTGCGTCCTCGACAACGACGTCGCGGGACTGCTGGCCGCCTCGCCGCTGGCGGTCACCGAGGCGAGGACCTGGTACCAGGACGGCGTGCCGCGGGTCGCCGGGTTCATGACCAGCGGGCGGGCCGCCGCCTGACCCGGCCGCTCAGCCGAGGGTGACGGTGAGGTCCACCTGCGGCGAGGGCAGCTCCGGGTCGTCGACGTCGCCCACCGCGACCAGGTGCACCGCGTCGCCGTCGGTCCCGCGCAGCGCCAGCCCCTCCACCTTGACCACCCGGCCGTCCACCTCCGGCAGCGGCACCACGTCGAGCACCCGGCCGCCGTCGACGAGCACGAGGGCGGTGGCCACCACCGGGCCGTCGTCGACCGGGTTCGGGGTGTCCTCCGCGGCGGCCGCGAGCAGCTCCCGGCCGTCGGGCAGCGCGACCGCGTCGGTGACCGCCAGGCCGACGCCGGCCACCTCCCCGAGCTCCAGGACGTGCGCGGCACCCAGGGGCACCGGGCCGGCGCCTGCCCGGCCGAGCAGCACGGCGACCAGGGCCTCCAGCGGCACCTCGACCGCGGCGTTGGCCACGCCGGCGGCCAGGTTGCCCCGCTGGTACCAGCGCAGCACGTCCCCGGCGCGGCTGGCGCCCTCCAGGTTCAGCTGGTCGACCGGCACGCCGAGGCGCTCGGCGACGGCGCCGTACAGCGGCGCGAGGTCCGCGGCCCGCACGCCGGGCCGGTCGCCGTCGAGGGTGACGAGGACGCCGCGGGTGCGGCGCGCCGCCGACCCGGAGCCCAGCAGCAGCACGCCAGGGAGGCCGTCGGCCTCCACCGGGCAGGCCACCTCGAGGTCGGGCTTGAGGTGCTTGGTGCCCGCGGCCTCGGAGAACCGGTCGAGGCCCTCGACGGGCGGCAGCAGGCGCAGGCGCGCCACGCCGCCCGGGCGCTGCCAGGCCGCGTGCGTGGCGTCGTCCTGGGCGACGAGCCAGCCGTCCCCGAGCGGGGCGATGCCCGACGCCGCGGTCACCGGCGTCCCGTCGTCGAACCGGAGCCGCCGCACCGCCGTGATCCCCACCTGCACGCCGCAGCGGTGCCCAGCGCCGGGCCGGTCCACGCCGCCGACCGCGACGAGGATCACACCGGCGGCGTTCCCGCTGGTGGGCGCCACGGCACCCGGGAACGCGACTGCGGGTCCTCCCGCGGCCCCGTAGTGTCGAGCAGACCGCCCGGTGTGACGACGAGGTCGCCGGGTGGTCGTCTTCCCCGCACGTCCTCGACCCCGTCGGAGCCCATGTCCTCGCGCACCGAGATCCAGCCGCGTCCCGACCAGGCCCCCGAGAAGCCCCCGCGCACCACCCTCTCCGTCAAGCAGGTGGTCGCCGGTGCCCTCGCCGCGGTGTCCGCCGCGGTGGCCGCCTCCTTCTTCGGGGTGGCCGGCACCGTCATCGGCGCGGCACTCGTCAGCGTGGTGAGCACCGTCGGGTCGGCTCTCTACACCGCCTCCCTCGACCGCACCGCCGAGCGGCTGAAGCGGACCCGGGAGCGGCAGGACACCCGTCCCGCGCCGGCCGCCGACGCCCCCGACGACGCCGCCGCCACCAAGGTGCTGCCGGCCGCGCTCGACCCGCGTCGCGCCCCGGCTCCGCGCCGGCGGCCCCGCTGGTCGCGGGTCGCGGTGTACGCCGTCGCCGTCTTCGCGGTCGCCATGGCGATCGTCACCGGCGTCGAGCTGGTGGGCAAGCAGCCGGTGTCGGCGCTGGTCGGCGGCACCGAGGACTCGTCGTCGTCGTCCACCACGATCGGTGAGCTGTCGACGGCGTCGTCGTCGCGGGACACCACGCCGGCCGAGACCGACCCCGCCGACGGGACCCCCACCGAGGCCCCCGCCACCCAGACCCCGCAGCCCGGTGACAACACCGGGGAGTCGACGACCCCCACCGAGGAGCCGGAGGAGGCCGAGGAGTCCGCGCCGGCCACCGGGAGCGACGCCGAGGACGGCACCGGGTCCACCGAGGACGGCGGCGGGAGCGGTCAGACCGCTCCCGCCGAGCCCTCGACGCAGGCACCGCAGACCGGCTCGGGCTCCGGCTCGGACACCGGCTCGGACACCGGCTCGCAGTCCGGGACGGACGGCGGCGCGGGGGCCGCGCCGGCGTCCTGACCCGTCAGCCGCGCGACCGGCGCGGGACGAGCTTCAGCAGCGCCATCCCGGCGAAGACCAGCGTCACGCCGGCGACCACCCACGCCAGGGCGTTGAAGCCGGTGTAGGCCAGGGCGGTCGAGCCGCCCACGCCGCTGGCGGTCACGTAACCCGCCTTGCTGTACACGTGCACCTCCCTCCTGGGGGGTCGGGTCGCCGCCGGGCCGGCGGCGGGGGTCAGGGAGTCGCCGGTGCGGCGACGTGGTGCCAGGTGGCCTCGCGCCGGCGGACGACGTCGAGCAGCGAGCGCACGAACACCGCCTGGATGAACAGGTCGTAGACCAGCTCCACCAGCAGCGGCAGGGCCAGGAGCAGGGCGCGCCACCCGCCGCGGCGGACGGTCACCAGGCGCTCGGCGAGGAAGACCAGGCCGACCGACCCCCAGAACGGGTCGAGGGTCAGGCCGCCGTCCCGGGACAGGACCAGGACGGTCAGCAGCAGGTAGGCCTGGAAGGCGAGGACGCCGAGGCCGATGCCCACCTGCTGTCCCCAGTAGCGCAGGGTGACCCGGGACAGGCCGTAGTGCCGCAGGTTCTCCAGGGCACCGCGCTGCCACCGCATCCGCTGCTTCCACAGGTCCGACCAGGTCGGCATGATCTCGGTGACCACCGCGCACGCCGAGGGGCTGGTCAGCCGCCAGCCGAGGGTCTTCAGCGCGAGGGTGAGCTCGTTGTCCTCGGTGAGGGCGAGGGTGTCGTAGACCTGGCCGCGGGTGCCCGGCAGCGTGCTGCCGCGCGCGGCGGCGACCTCCCGCAGCGCCCGCACCCGGAACAGCGTGCCGGTGCCGGTGAGCACCATGACCCGGCCGGTGCGGGCGACGTCGCGGCTGTAGCGGAGGTACTCGTTGCGCTGCAGCTGGCCCAGCACGCCGCTGCCGGGGTGGCCGTAGAACAGCCCGCCGGCCGCCCCGATCCGCGGCGAGCTGTCGAGGCTGGCCGCGGCCACCTCGAGGAAGCGCGGGGCGAGCTCGGTGTCGGCGTCCATCACCAGGACGTGGTCGTCGTCGCGCAGGTCCGGTGAGGGGCCGGCCGGGAGGTCGTCGTCCCCGTCGGTCCAGCCCGCCCGGGGGCGGCGGCGGTCGGGGCCGCGCCGGGGGTCCTCGGAGGCGCCGCGGCGGTCGCTGTCGGCGGTGCGGCGGAAGCGCTGCACGATCGCCTGGTTGAGCGCGCCGGCCTTCTTGTCGGTGTTGCCCACCGTCTCGTAGACCTCGGCACCGTGCGCCCGCGCGATCTCCACCGTGTCGTCGGTGCAGTTGTCGGCGATGACCACCACCCGGTCCGGGCGCCGGGTCTGCTGCTGCAGCGCGGTCAGCGTGACCCCGATGTTCGCGGCCTCGTCGTGCGCCGGGATCAGCACCACCAGCCGGGCGCGCGCCGTCCCGCTGTCCTCCGTCATGCCGTGTCCCTCCGACGTCGGTCGTCTTGGAGGGCTTCGGCAGCCGGCCGGCGGCGGTGGAGCCCGGCCGGCCGGGCTCACCCGGAGGGGTCAGGAGCCGACGAGGGCCCGGTGCAGCACGGCGACGAGCTCCGCGCGCGTGACGATCCCGGCCAGCCGGCCGTCGTCGTCGACCACCGGCAGGTGGCGCAGCCCCCGGTCGGCCATGAGGCCGACCAGCTCGGAGACGGGCGTGTCGACGCCGACGGTGCTCGCCGGGCTGGTCATCACCTCCGCCACCGCGGTGAAGGCCACGATGTCGGTGTTGAACAGGTCGTGGACGGTGACGATGCCGACCACGTGCCCGTCGCCGGTGACCACCGGCAGCGCCTTGACCGCGTGCTGGTTCATCAGCATCCGCGCGCGGTAGAGCGTCTCCTGCGGCTGCACGGTGCGGACGTCGCGGGCCATCAGCGCCCCGACCCGCAGCTGCCCGAGCCGGCGGTCGAGCGCGTGTGCCTCGGCGTCGCGGACCAGCGCCAGCACGTCGCCGGGCATGACGTCGAGGCCGCGGTCGAGGCGCTCCATCGCGGCGCGGACGTCCTCGGGCTGCAGCCCGACCCGGCTGGTCGGCGGGGCGTCGGTGCCCGGCGGCGGCGCCGGGGGGTCGGGCACGTGCGGGTAGGGCCGGCCGGTGAGGTTGTTGACCAGCGTCGCGACCGCCAGCAGCACGATGGTGTCGACCCCGACCGGCCACAGCGCGAACGCCCAGCCGTGGTCGGCCACCGCGGCGGTGCCGACGGCGGCGAACAGCGCGCACGCCCCGCCCGGCGGGTGCACGCAGCGCAGCAGCATCATCACCGGGATCGCCACCCCGACGGCGACGGCGGCGGCCAGCGTGACGTCGTCGAGGAGCTTGCCGGCGGCGACGCCGACGAGCGTGGACAGCGTGTTGCCCACGAGGACCGGCCACGGCTGGGCCAGCGGGCTGGCGGGCGCGGCGAAGAGCAGGACGGCGGTGGCGCCCATCGGCGCGACGATCCACGGCAGGCCCACCGGCCCGCCCGGCACGGCGTGCGCGCTGACCCCGGCCAGCGCGATGCCGAGCAGCGCGCCGAGCCCCCCGCGCAGCACCTCGGTGCGCCGGTAGCCGACCGGTCCCGGTCGCAGCGCCCCGATCCACACCCGCCGGTCCACGCGGCCCCCGTTCCTCCCGCGGGCGCCCGTGCCCGTCGCGGGCGGCACCCTACGTCGGGACGGGCCGCCGGGGGCTCAGCCCGCGCGCAGGACCCGCGCGACCTCCGGGACCAGCGCGGCGAAGGCCTGCCCGCGGTGGCTGCGGGCGTCCTTCTCCGCGGGCTCGAGCTCGGCGGAGGTGACCTCCAGGCCGTCGGGCCGGAAGACCGGGTCGTAGCCGAAGCCGTTGGTACCGCGCGGCTCGCGCACCACCCGTCCGCGCCACTGCCGCTCCAGCACCGACTCGGCGCCGTCGGGAGTGACCAGGGCGGCGGCGCAGACGAAGGCCGCGCCGCGCCGCTCGTCGGGCACGTCGGCGAGCTGGGCCAGCAGCAGCGCGGTGTTCGCCGCGTCGTCGCCGTGCCGGCCCGACCAGCGCGCCGACAGCACGCCGGGCATGCCGTTGAGCGCGTCGACGGCGATGCCGGAGTCGTCGGCGACGGCGGGCAGGCCGGTGTGGTGGACCGCCTCCCGCGCCTTGAGCAGCGCGTTCTCGGCGAAGGTGGCACCGGTCTCGGGCGTCTCGGGGTACTCGGGCACGTCGCGCAGGCCGACGACCTGCACCCCGGGGACGGCGCCGGCCAGCAGCCGCTGCAGCTCGGCGAGCTTGCCGGCGTTGCGGGTGGCGAGCAGCAGTCGGGTCATCGCGCGAGGGCCTCCGTCTGGACGCGGGTGAGGTCGGCGCAGCCGGCGACGGCGAGATCGAGCAGCCGGTCGAGGGTGGCCCGGTCGAAGACGGCGCCCTCGGCGGTGCCCTGCACCTCGACGAACCCGCCCTCGCCGGTGCAGACGACGTTCATGTCGGTGCCCGCCTTCACGTCCTCCTCGTAGGCGAGGTCCAGCCGCGGCTCGCCGTCGACCACTCCGACACTCACCGCGGCCACCGACTGCACGATCGCGGTCTTCTTCGCCAGCTTCCGCCGGTCGGCCAGCCAGCCGACGGCGTCGGCGAGGGCGACGTAGGCGCCGGTGATGGCCGCCGTCCGGGTGCCGCCGTCGGCCTGCAGGACGTCGCAGTCGATGGCGATGCTGTTCTCCCCCAGCGCGCTCAGGTCGACCGCGGCCCGCAGCGAGCGGCCGACGAGCCGGCTGATCTC
Source organism: Geodermatophilus sp. SYSU D00766 (assembly GCF_054049915.1). NCBI lineage: Bacteria > Bacillati > Actinomycetota > Actinomycetes > Geodermatophilales > Geodermatophilaceae > Geodermatophilus > Geodermatophilus sp. SYSU D00766. The sequence continues at coordinate 57,445 of NZ_JBJGYI010000009.1, read as the reverse complement.
GTGGGTGCGGCCGCCGATGCGGCCCTTGACCGACTCGCGGTCGCCGCGGGTGTGGGTGGCCCGCGGCAGCATCGCGTACTCGGCGGTGACCCAGCCCAGCCCCGATCCCCGGCGCCAGCGCGGGACGCCCTCGGTGACGCTGGCGGCGCACAGCACGCGGGTGCGGCCGAACTCGACGAGCACCGAGCCCTCGGCGTGGTCGAGCCAGTTGCGGGTGATGGTCACCGGGCGGAGCTGGTCGGCCGTGCGGCCGTCGGGACGGGTCACGGACGCCGAGCCTATCGACGCCGGCACGCCGTCCCGCGGCCGAGCTGCCACGATCGACGGCGTGAGATCGGAGCTGCGGACGGTGCGGACCGGCGGGGTGCCGGCGGTGGTGGACCTGACCGGGGAGTGCGAGGAGTTCGTCCGCGGCGAGGGCGACGGGCTGCTGCAGGTGTTCGTCCCGCACGCCACCGCGGGGCTGGCCATCATCGAGACCGGCTCCGGCAGCGACGACGACCTGCTCGCCCAGCTCGACGAGCTGCTCCCCCGCGACGACCGCTGGCGGCACCGGCACGGCAGCCCTGGGCACGGCCGGGACCACGTGCTGCCGGCGTTCGTGCCGCCGCACGCCACGGTGCCCGTGCTCGAGGGCCGCCTGCAGCTGGGCACCTGGCAGCGCATCTGCCTGGTCGACCCCAACCGGGACAACCCGCAGCGCCACGTGCGGCTGTCGTTCCTGCGCGGCTGACGCGCCCCTGGCTGTGACCGCTGCGCCCGGCACGGCAGGATGCCGGGCATGACCGAGACCGCGCCCGCTCCCGTCCGCCTCGCGCCCGGCGACCCGGCGCCGGACTTCACGCTGCCCGACGCCGACGGCCGGCCGGTCTCCCTCGCCGACCACCGTGGCCGCCGGGTGATCGTCTACTGCTACCCCGCCGCGCTGACCCCCGGCTGCACCACCCAGGCGGTCGACTTCACCGCCGCCGCCGGGGAGCTCGCCGAGGCGGGGCTCGACATCATCGGCATCTCGCCCGACCCGCCGGAGAAGCTGCAGCGCTTCCGCGAGCAGGAGGGTCTGGGCATCACCCTGGTCTCCGACCCGGACAAGCGGGTGCTCACCGCCTACGGCGCGTTCGGCACCAAGAAGATGTACGGCAAGGAGGTCCAGGGCGTGATCCGCTCGACGTTCGTCATCGACGCCGAGGGCCGGGTCGAGCGGGCCGCCTACAACGTGAAGGCCACCGGGCACGTGGCCAAGCTGCGCCGGGACCTCGGGCTGGGCTGACCCTCCGCCCACGGCGTCAGGCCGTCCAGGTACCCGGCCGCGGCTGGCCGTGGATGCCGCCGTCCCAGCCCGCGTCCCACGGGAAGCAGCTCGGCGGCGAGGCCCACGTCAGCTGCAGGGCCGGCACGGAGTACTCCGGCGGCCGCCGGTACCAGCGGTTGGCCCCGAGCAGGACCTCCCCGGGGTTGGGGCACTCCTCCACCACCAGGTCGGCCCGGCCGCCGACCCCCTCGAGCAGCTCGCCGGAGACCAGCGACCGGCCGCCGACGACGTCGGCGGCCACCGCGTCGAGCAGGGCGTGCGTGGCGGTGGCGCCCAGCCCGACGACCACCAGCTCCGGGTGCCCCAGCCCGAACAGCCCGATGGTGTAGCCGAAGGCGGGCTCCTCGGGCAGGTCTCCCGGCCCCACGTACTGCACGGCGAAGCGTGCGCGGCGGATGACGGCGGCGAGGTGGGCGTCCTCCTGGTCGAGCCAGGCGGTGGTCTGCGGGTCGGTGGTCATGCCGGGAGCCTGCGACCGGGCACCGACAGGACGCCGGGGCGCCGGCCCGGCGGTGGACGGGCGGGCCGGCTGTGGACGACGGTGCCTGGATCGTCGCAGCGTCAGTCCTCGGCGGCCCGCCTGGCCCGCGCCCGCCGCTTGCCCTCGTGCATCGCGGCCACCCGAGCGACCGGGATCGCGTGCCCCTCGGTCACCAGGTCGGCGGGCAGCTCCTGCGGACCGGGCAGCAGCGCCGTCCACGGGTCGCCGTCGCCGAGCCGCTGCACCGCCGTCCGGACGGTGACGTCGCCGGGCCGCAGCGCGGGCAGGTCCGCCCAGGCGACCGGCGCCGACACCGGCAGGCCGGGGCGGATCCGCGGGCTGTAGGCCGCCACGATCGTCGAGGAGCCCGAGCGGGTGGAGTCGAGGAAGACCCGGCCGTGCCGGTCCTCCTTGATGTAGGCGGTGGTGGCCAGGTCCGGGTCCAGCGCCGCGGCGCGGGCGGCCAGCGCGCGGGTCGCGGCGGCGGCGTCCTCCGGCCCGACGCCGTGCACCGGGACGACGACGTGCACGCCCTTGGACCCGCTGGTCTTCACCGCCCCGGTGAGCCCGGTGTCGGCCAGCGCCCGCCGCACCAGGTCCGCCGCCTGCACGACGACGTCGAACCCGGCGTCCTCGGGCGGGTCGAGGTCGAGCACGATGCCGGTCGGCTCGGTCTCCGCACCGGCGACGAAGAACGGGACGTGGAACTCCACGGCGCGCTGGTTGGCCAGCCACAGCAGCGTGCGGCGGTCGTCGCAGAGCACCTGGTGCACCTCGCGGTGCGCGCCGAAGGACCAGACGGCGACGGTGCGCACCCAGCCGGGGGCGCCCTTGGGGACGTCGCGCTGCACGAACGGCTGCTGGCCCGGGCGCACCCGCTTGACCGTCAGGGGTCGGCCGGCCAGCTGGGGCACCAGGCGGTCGGCGAAGCGGTCGAGGTGGTCGACGAGGTCGCCCTTGGTGACCTCGAGCCCGTCGCCCAGCGGCGCGTCGAGGCTGGTCAGCCGGACGCCGTCCCGTTCGTCGTCGACCACCGGCCCACCGTGCCCGCCGGCGTCGGGCGGGGCAAGCGCGGGCCGGTCCCCGGGGCGCGGCGCGTCGTCCTCCCCCACCGCAGCGGGTCCTCCCGCACGTCCCACCGTGCGGGAGGACGCCCGACGATCAGGTGACCTGATCCCGGCGCACCCCGACGCGCGCCCCCGCCGTCAGACGTCGTACGTGGCGCCGGGCCGCACCAGCTCGGCGGCGGGGAACACCGACCGGGCGGCGGCCAGCTGCGCGGCCGGGTCCACCCAGGCCGGGACGTGGGTGACCAGCAGCCGGCGCACCTGCGCGGCGGCCGCGGCCTCGCCGGCCTGGCGGCCGGTCAGGTGCAGGTCGCGGGGCTGGTCGTCGCCCTCGGGCTCGGCGGCCTCGGCCAGCAGCACGTCCGCGCCGCGGGCGAGGTCGACCACGGCCCGGCTGGGACCGGTGTCGCCGGTGTAGACGAGCGAGGAGCCGTGCGCGGTCAGCCGGACGGCGTGGCACTCGACCGGGTGCGCGGTGCGGGTGGTCTGCACGGTGAACGGCCCGAGCACGGCCGAGACCGGGGTGACGGCGAAGTCGAAGACGTCGGTCAGCGGGGCACCGCCGGAGTCGTAGACCTGCTGCAGCCGCTCCTGGGCGCCGGCGGGGGCGATCAGCGGCACGCGGCGGCGCGAGGAGCGGCCGGAGTAGCGGTGCCAGACGACCATCGGGACGACGTCGAGGCAGTGGTCGCCGTGCAGGTGGGAGAGGTAGACCGCGTCGACGGTGTCGGGGTCGGCCAGCGCCTGCAGCGCGCCGAACGCGCCGTTGCCGAGGTCGAGCAGCAATCGGAAGCCGTCGTGCTCGACCAGGTAGCAGGACGCGGCCGACGCCGGGCCGGGGCCGCTGCCCGAGCAGCCGACCACCGTCAGCCTCACGCCGCACTCCCCTGACCGACGGTCCCCTGCACGCTCCCCATGGCGGGCGTCAGGCTAGCCGCCGGGCCGCAGCAGGGAGCCCGCGGGCACCGACAGCACGCCGTCGGCCCAGGACAACCCGGTGAGGTCGGCGACGACGACGTCGGCGCCGGCCCCCAGCGCCCGCGCGCCGACGCCGAGGACCCGCGCGCCGGCCGCCCTGCCCGCGGCGATGCCGGCCGGGCTGTCCTCGACCACGACGGTCTCCTGCGGCGGCACGCCCAGCAGGCGGGCGCCGAGCAGGTAGCCCTCGGGGTCGGGCTTGCCGGTGCGCACGTCGGCGCCGCTGACCAGCGCACCGGGCAGCGGCAGCCCGGCGGCGCGCAGCCGGGTCGCGGCCAGCGCGGGCGTGCCGGAGGTGACGACCGCCCACACCGACGGGGGCAGGGACGCCAGCAGCTCGGCCGCGCCCGCGACGGCGGGCACCGTCCCGGCGTCCTCGAGCTCGTAGCGGTCGATGAGCGCCGTCGCGGCGGCCCGCCGGGACTCCGGGACCAGCGCGGCGACGGTGTCGGCCGACCGCCGCCCGTGGACGACGGCCAGCACCTCGGCCGGGACGAGGTCGTGCTCGGCGGCCCAGCGCGACCAGGAGGCGGTGACCGCGGCGTCGGAGTCGACCAGGACGCCGTCGTTGTCGAACAGCAGGCCCCGGGCGGGGATCTGCCGGGTCAGGCCCAGAGCTGGCCCTCCAGGGCGGAGGTGGCCTCCTCCAGCGTGCCGGCGTAGGCGCCGGTGGACAGGTACTTCCACCCGCCGTCGCAGACGACGAACACGATGTCGGCCCGGCGCCCGGCGGCGACCTCGCGGTCGGCGACGCCCAGCGCCGCGTGCAGGATGGCGCCGGTCGAGATGCCGGCGAAGATGCCCTCGCGCTCGACGAGCTGGCGGGTGCGGTGCAGGGCGTCCTCGGGGCCCACGGAGAACCGCGAGTCCAGCAGCTCGGGGTCGTAGAGCTCCGGGATGAACCCCTCGTCGATGTTGCGCAGCCCGTAGACGAGCTCGCCGTAGCGCGGCTCGGCGGCGATGACCTGCACGCCGGGCTTGTGCTCGCGGAAGTAGCGCGAGCAGCCCATCAGCGTGCCGGTGGTCCCGAGGCCGGCGACGAAGTGGGTGATCGAGGGCAGGTCGGCGAGGATCTCCGGGGCGGTGCCGGTGTAGTGCGCCTCGGCGTTGGCCGGGTTGCCGTACTGGTAGAGCATCACCCAGTCGTCGTGCTCGGCGGCCAGCTCCTTGGCCATCGCCACGGCCTGGTTCGAGCCGCCGGCGGCCGGTGAGCTGATGATCCGCGCCCCGTACATCTCCAGCAGCTGGCGGCGCTCGACGGAGGTGTTCTCCGGCATGACGCAGACCAGCCGGTAGCCGCGCTGCCGGGCCACCATCGCCAGCGAGATGCCGGTGTTGCCGCTGGTCGGCTCCAGGATGGTCGCGCCGGGGGTGAGCGAGCCGTCCTTCTCCGCCGCCTCGATCATCGAGATCGCGGCGCGGTCCTTGATCGACCCGGTGGGGTTGTGGTCCTCGAGCTTGGCCCACAGCCGCACGTCCCGTGTCGGCGACAGGGAGGGCAGCCCGACCAGCGGGGTGCCGCCGAGGGAGTCGACGAGGGAGGCGAAGCGGGCCATGCGCGGGGCTCTTCCGGGAGACGGGGAGGAACGGTGCGGCGCTGCCTCAGCAGCCGCCGGCGACCGCCGGGAGGATGGTGACGGAGTCGCCGTCCTTGACCTGCGTGTCCAGGGCGCCGGTGAAGCGCACGTCCTCGTCGTTGACGTAGACGTTGACGAAGCGGTGCAGCGTGCCCTCCTCGGTCACCAGGCGGCCCTTGAGACCGGGGTGCTTGGCGTCGAGGTCGTCGACGAGCGCGGCCAGGGTGTCCCCGCTGCCCTCGACGGTCTTGTTGCCGCCGGTGTGGGTGCGCAGGATGGTCGGGATCCGGACCTCGATGGCCATGGCGTGCGGTTCTCCTCGGGAGGACGGGGACGTGCGGGAGCGCCTCGGGGCGCGTGTCGGTGGAGGTAACGCCGGGGACCGGGCGGTGATTCCGTCCGGTCGGCCCCCTCACAGGGCCCCGCGGCGTGCGGAGCGCGTCGTGGGTGGCGAGGGGGTCCGTGCTCAGTCGTAGACGACGGTGGTCGGCGAGTGGCCGAACAGGTAGGACTCGACGACCTCGACGTCCTCCTCGCTCACCTCGCCGTCGACGATGCGGAAGCTGCGGAACTCGACCTCGTCCCCGGCCAGGCCGGTCTCCCGGCCGTGGTGCCGGGTGGAGACGAGGACGTAGTGCGCGTTCGGCTCGGAGGCGTAGCTGACGTCGGTGCGCGAGGGAGCGGCCTCGGTGGCGGTGTGCGAGTGGTAGATCACCACCGGCTCCTCGCCCCGGTCGTCCATGTCCCGGTAGAGGCGCAGCAGGTCGGCCGAGTCGAACTCGTAGAAGGTCGGCGACCGGGCGGCGTTGAGCATCGGGACGAACCGCTCGGGACGGTCGCTGCCCTCGGGTCCGGCGACGACGCCACAGGCCTCGTCCGGGTGGTCCTCCCGGGCGTGGGCCACGATGGCGTCGTAGGTCGCGCGGTCGATGCGCAGCACGCCCTGCAGTCTAGGCGGCGTCCCCGTCGCTCCCGGACGACGGTCGCCCGGCCGCCGACCGCTAGCGTGCGGACCCGTGGTGGTCGAGCTGCTCATGGTCGCCGGGGTGCTGCTCGTCGCGCTGCCGGCGCTGTGGCTGGGTGCCCGGGGGCTGACCCTGCGCAGCGGCCACTACAGCAGCGACGCCTCCGCCGACCGCGCCTCGCTGGTCCTGCTGGTCACCGTCCGCCTGCTGGTGCTGCTGCTGGTGCTGGCGCTCACCGCGGTCACGCTCCTCTCCGCGGTCGGGGCGGTGGTCCGCGACCTCGAGCTGCCGGGGCTGGTCCCGGTGTTCTTCCTGCTCGACCTGCTGCTGGCGACGCTGGTGCTGCTCACCTTCGGGCGTCGCGCGCGGCGGCGACCGCGTCGACGAGCGACCCCTGCAGCGCGGTGAGCCAGTAGTAGACGGCCAGCTGCTGCCCCTCGTCACCGACCGGGTCCTCCGGCGGCTCGGTCTCCTCGGTGACGCCGATCCGCTCCCCCAGCGCCAGCCGCAGGTCGTTGGTGGTCCGCAGCCAGGCGCCGGCCTGCTCCCGGTCCAGCCGCACCTCCCCCCCGCCGTCGGGCAGGGTCGCGCGGACGGCGGCGAGGTCGTCGGTCTTGCCGCTGCGCAGCGCGGTCTCGGTCAGCTCGCGGTAGTCCGCGGCCAGCTCGGGGTCGCTGCGGTGCCCGGCCGGCAGCAGCCGGGCCATCACCGGGTCGCCCTCGACGTCGTCGGGGTCGGCGGTCAGCAGCTGCTCGAGCTGGTCGAGCAGCAGCCCCAGGACGCCGGACTCGGCCGGCTCGAGCCGCGCGACGACGTCCTTGCCCTTCCGGCGGAACGGCCTCATGCGTCCTGCTGGTAGGTGGCCCACAGGCCGTAGGCGTGCAGCCGGCTGGTGTCGTGCTCCATCCGCTCCCGCGGGCCGGAGCTGACCACGGCCCGGCCGTCGTTGTGGACCTGCAGCATGAGGGTGGTCGCGGTGGGCTCGTCGTAGCCGAACAGCTCGCGCAGCACGTGGGTCACGTAGGTCATGAGGTTCACGGGGTCGTTCCAGACGATGGTCACCCACGGGCGGTCGAGGTCCTCGACCTCCTCGACCGTGGGGTCGGTCGTCCGGCTCGGGGCGAGTGGTCCGGCCACGGGGACCACCATAGGACGGCCCCCGTCCCGCCTCCCCCGGTGCGGTCGCCGCGACCGACCTAGGCTCCCGTGCCATGCCGACGGGTCCCGCGCTGCTCACCGACCGGTACGAGCTGACCATGGTCGCGGCCGCCCTGGCCGACGGCACCGCCTCGCGCGACTGCGTGTTCGAGGTCTTCGCCCGGCGGCTGCCGCACGGCCGCCGCTACGGGGTCGTCGCCGGCACCGGCCGGCTGCTGGAGCTGCTCCCCCGCTTCCGGTTCGGCGACGACGAGCTCGCCACCCTGCGCGAGCAGGGGCTCACCGACTCCCGGCTGCTGGACTGGCTGGCCGACTTCCGCTTCTCCGGCGACGTCGACGGCTACGCGGAGGGCGAGCTGTTCTTCCCCGGCTCGCCGGTGCTGACGGTGCGCGCGCCGTTCGCCGAGGGGGTCCTGCTCGAGACGCTGGTGCTCTCCGTGCTCAACCACGACAGCGCGATCGCGTCGGCGGCGGCGCGCATGGTGGCCGCGGCCTGCGAGCGGCCGTGCATCGAGATGGGCTCGCGGCGCACCCACGAGCAGGCCGCCGTCGCCGCGGCGCGCGCCGCCCACCTGGTCGGCTTCGTCTCCACCTCCAACCTGGAGGCCGGCCGGCGCTACGGCGTGCCGACGACGGGCACCAGTGCGCACGCCTTCACGCTGCTGCACGACGACGAGGCCGCGGCCTTCCGCGCGCAGGTCGACACGCTGGGCGTGGGCACCACGCTGCTGGTGGACACCTACGACGTCGCCAAGGGCATCGCCACCGCCGTCGAGGTGGCCGGCCCCGGGCTCGGCGCCATCCGGCTGGACTCCGGTGACCTGCCGACGCTGGCCACCGCCGCGCGCCGCCAGCTCGACGAGCTGGGCGCCACCGGGACGCGGATCATCGTGACCAGCGACCTCGACGAGTTCGCCATCTCCGGCCTGATGGCCGCCCCCGTCGACGGGTACGGCGTCGGCACCTCGCTGGTCACCGGGTCCGGCGCGCCGACGGCGGGGATGGTCTACAAGCTGGTCGAGCGCGACGGGGTGCCGGTGGCCAAGCGCTCGGAGGGCAAGAACTCCACCGGCGGGCGCAAGTCCGCCGTCCGCCGGCACGACCCCGACGGCACGGCGACCGCCGAGGTCGTCAGCAGCGGGCCGGTCGAGGCGCGCGACGGCGACCGGCAGCTGCTCGTCCCCCTCGTGCGCGGCGGCGAGGCGGTGGCGCCGTCGTCGCCGGCCGAGGCGCTGTCGGCGGCCGCCGCGCACCACCGGCGGGTTCGAGAAGCCCTGCCGCAGGAGGCATGGGCGCTCTCCCGCGGGGAACCGGTGCTGGAGACGGTGAGCTCGTGAACGGGGGTCCGCGGTGAGGCGCGCGCTGCTGGTGGTCGACGTGCAGAACGACTTCTGCGAGGGCGGCAGCCTGGCCGTCTCCGGGTGCTCGGCGGTGGCCGCCGCGATCACCGAGCACCTGCGGGACGCCACCTACACCCACGTCGTCGCCACCCGCGACCACCACGTCGACCCCGGCGGCCACTTCGCCGACGAGCCGGACTTCCTCGACACCTGGCCGCCGCACTGCGTGGCCGGCACCGAGGGAGCCCAGCTGCACCCGGCGCTGGACCGGTCGCGGCTGGAGGCGGTGTTCGACAAGGGCGAGTACGCCGCGGCCTACTCCGGCTTCGAGGGCCTCGCCGACGGCGTGCCGCTCGCCGACTGGCTGCGCGAGCGCGGGGTGGAGGCCGTGGACGTCGCCGGGATCGCCACCGACCACTGCGTGCGCGCCACCGCCCTGGATGCCGTCGCCGAGGGCTTCGCCACGCGGGTGCTGCTGCACCTGACCGCCGGGGTGGCGCAGGCCTCCACCGATGCCGCCCTCGACCAGCTCCGCACGGCCGGCGTCGAGCTGGCGGGCGCCGTCCACACCCCCTCGAGGTGAGCCCTGCCCCGAGGTGAGCCGCCCTGCGCAGGACGGCGGGCCGACCGCGGGGCAGGAGGCACCACCGCGCGCCGCCCACCGCAGCCAACAGCGCGACGGAGGCACTAGAGGGCGTCGAGGACCTCGTCGCGGGTGAAGCCGAGGACCTGCAGGACCGCGTCGAGGTAGGGCTGGTTGAGCGCGGCGTGGGCCTGCTCGCGCACGACCGGCTTGGCGTTGAACGCGATGCCCAGACCCGCGGCGTTGAGCATGTCGAGGTCGTTGGCGCCGTCGCCGACGGCGACCGTCTGGTCCAGCGGGATCCCGTGCTCGGCGGCGAAGCGCGCCAGCGCGCGGGCCTTGCCGGCGCGGTCGACGATCTCCCCGACCAGCCCCCCGGTCAGCGTCCCGTCGGCCACCTCGAGGGTGTTGGCCGCGGCGAAGTCCAGGCCGAGGGACCGCGCGAGCGGGTCGGTGATCTGCGTGAAGCCGCCGCTGACGATCCCGCAGCGGAAGCCGAGCCGCTGCAGGGTCCGGATCAGCGTGCGCGCCCCGGGGGTGAGCTCCAGGTGCTCGCGCACCTCGTCGAGGACCTCCACCGGCAGCCCCGCGAGGGTGGCCACCCGCGCGCGCAGCGACTCGGCGAAGTCCAGCTCGCCGTTCATCGCGGCGGCGGTGATGCGGGCGACCTCGGCGGCCCGGCCGGCGCGGGCGGCCAGCTCGTCGATGACCTCGCCGCGCACCAGGGTCGAGTCGACGTCGAGGACGATCAGCCGCTTGCTGCGGCGGGCCAGCCCCACCTGCTCGACGGCGATGTCGGCGCCCGTGGTGCTGGCGACGACGGCCAGCGCGGTGCGCAGCTCGGTCGCCTCGGCGCCGGAGACGGTCAGCTCCAGGGCGGTGACCGGGTGGTCGGAGAGCCGCCGGATCGCGTCGATGTTGCCCCCGACGCCGGCGATGGCGGTGGCCGCGCCCGCGACCGCGCCCGGGGGCACCCGCCGGCCGAGCAGGATGACGTGGTGCGGCCGGCCCGGGCGGGCGCCGTCGGGACCCCGGTCGGAGGCCGACTCGACCGCCACCTGCACCCCGGTGGCCGCCGCGACGCCGGCGGCCAGCCGTCCCAGCCCGGCGAGGAACCCCTCCTCGTCGACCGGCCCGTCGGCCGGCAGCGCCGCGACGACGACGCCGAGGACCAGGTGCCCGTGCACCACGACCTGCTCGACGTCGACCACCTCCACGGGCGCGACGCCGGCACCGCCCTCGGCCAGCGCGCCGAAGAGCCGTGCGGTCACCCCCGGCCGGTCGGCGCCGGTGACCGTGAGCAGCGCGCGGGGCCCCGCCTCGGCGGACTGCGGACGGACGCGGGGTGCGGGGTCGAGCGGCACGGCGGCCATCGTGCCGCACCGGCGCGCCCGTCCCGGCAGCCGGTGGGGGCCGGCTGCGCACACGGCGACCGCCCCGGCCACGGGACCGCCCGGACGCGGCGACGCCCCGCCGGCCGGAGCCGACGGGGCGTCGCAGGTGACGGGATCGCGCAGCGATCAGAAGGGGTCGGGGTCGTTCGGCCCCTGCCGGGGGCCGGTGCCCTCGGCCAGCTCGCTGACACCGGCGTAGGGCTCGTGACGCTTGCCCACGTGCGCCTCGCGGTGCAGCCGCTCGATGAGGTGCGGGTAGTGCGCCTCGAACGCCGGGCGCTCCGACCGGATCCGCGGGATCTCGGTGAAGTTGTGCCGCGGCGGCGGCGAGGACGTGGCCCACTCCAGCGAGTTGCCGTGGCCCCAGGGGTCGTCGCGCAGCGCGAGCCGCCCGTACTTCCACGACTTCACCACGTTGTAGAGCCACGGGATGGTCGAGGCGCCGAGGATGAACGACCCGATCGTGGAGATCACGTGCAGGGTCGTGAAGCCGTCGGTGGGCAGGTAGTCGACGTACCGGCGCGGCATGCCCTCGGTGCCCAGCCAGTGCTGGACCAGGAACGTCGTGTGGAAGCCGATGAAGACCAGCCAGAAGTGCAGCTTGCCCAGCCGCTCGTCCATCATCCGGCCGCTCATCTTCGGGAACCAGAAGTAGATGCCGGCGTAGGCGGCGAACACCACGGTGCCGAAGACGACGTAGTGGAAGTGGGCGACGACGAAGTAGCTGTCGTTGACGTGCCAGTCCAGCGGCGGGCTGGCCAGGAGGACGCCGGTGAGGCCGCCGAGGAGGAAGGTCACCAGGAAGCCGATCGAGAACAGCATCGGCGTCTCGAAGGTCAGCTGGCCGCGCCACATGGTGCCGATCCAGTTGAAGAACTTGATGCCGGTGGGAACGGCGATCAGGTACGTCAGGAAGGCGAAGAACGGCAGCAGGACGGCACCGGTGGCGTACATGTGGTGCGCCCACACCGTCAGCGACAGGCCACCGATGAGCAGCGTCGCGCCGACCATGCCCTTGTAGCCGAACAGCGGCTTGCGCGAGAACACCGGGATGATCTCGGTGATGATGCCGAAGAACGGCAGCGCGATGATGTAGACCTCGGGGTGGCCGAAGAACCAGAACAGGTGCTGCCACAGCATCGGGCCGCCGTTCTCGTCGGAGAAGACGAGGGCGCCGAGGTTGCGGTCGGCCAGCATGCCGAGCAGCGCGGCGGTGAGGATCGGGAAGGCCAGCAGCACCAGCAGGCTGGTGACCAGCGTGTTCCAGGTAAAGATCGGCATCCGGAACAGGGTCATGCCCGGCGCGCGCAGGCAGACGATCGTGGCGGTGAAGTTGACCGCGCCGAGGATGGTGCCCAGACCGCTGACCGCCAGACCGGTGAACCACATGTTCACGCCGGCGCCGGGGGTGTGCACGACGTCGGAGAGCGGGGCGTAGGCGTACCAGCCGAAGTCGGCGGCGCCGCCGGGGGTCAGGAAGCCCGAGACGACGATGATGCTGCCGAAGAAGAACAGCCAGAACGAGAACGCGTTCAGCCGCGGGAACGCGACGTCGGGCGCACCGATCTGCAGCGGCATGATCAGGTTCGAGAACGCGAAGAACAACGGCGTCGCGAACATCAGCAGCATGATCGTGCCGTGCATCGTGACGAGCTGGTTGTACTGCTCCGGCGAGAGGAACTGCAGGCCGGGCTGCCCCAGCTCACCGCGGATCAGCATGGCCATGAAGCCACCCACGATGAACCAGGCGAAGGCGGTGGCCATGTACATCAGGCCGATGGTCTTGTGGTCCGTGGTCCGCAGCAGGTTCGAGAGCCGCGCACCCCGCTGGACCTCGCGAGCCGGGCTCGGCCGGCTCACGATCGGTGCAGGCGCGATCGTCACGGCCGCAGCTTAGACCGTGCGCGGCCGACCCGTCGGGGCCGACCGGGCGGGCGCGCCGGTCCGCCGAGCGCCCGGGGAGGGCCGTTACCGATCCGTCATGATCAATCCGGGTTTCCGCCCTGCTCAGGAGGGGAACAGGAGCGTCTGGCCCTGGAGATCCCAGGACGCCGGCCGCCTCGGCCAGCACTCACGGGAGGTCCACCGTGGAGATCCTCTGGAACATCATCGTCCTGATCGTGGTCGGCGCCATCGCCGGCTTCATCGCCCGCGCCGTCGTCCCCGGCAAGCAGTCCATGAGCGTGGGCATGACGATCGTGCTCGGCATCATCGGCTCGTTCGTCGGCAACCTGCTCGGCAGCCTGCTCAGCGGCAACGGCTTCGAGCTCGGCACGTCCGGCATCATCGGCTCGATCATCGGCGCCATCGTGGTGCTGCTGGTCTACGTGTTCGCCACGCGGGGACGCGCCCGCAGCACGCGCGTGTGACCTGCGGGGCCCGTTGACGGCCCCGCGGTGAGTCCTCCCGGAGGGGCCCGGCCGGATCGGCCGGGCCCCTCCGTGCGTCCGGGGGTCAGCCCGTCCAGGTGGTGACGTCGACGGCGAGGGTGACCCGCACCCGCGGCGGCAGACCGGCCACCGCCGCGGCCAGCCGGCCGGGCGCCAGGTGGCGGGCGTGCGGACCCATCCCCACCACCGCGGCGACGGCGCGGTGGTCGAGCTCGAGGTGCTCCCGGTGCGCCACCGCCCCCGCCGGCCGCAGGTGCGGCTCCAGCGAGCCCGCCAGCCGGGCGGCCTTGTCCGGGTCGACCCGCAGCAGCCCCAGCGGCCCGACGAGCTCGGCGAGGTGGTCCGGGGCCGGCGTCGCCACCACCAGCCGGCCACCGGGGCGCAGCACCCGGGCGGTCTCGGCCCCGTTGCGCGGGGCGAAGACCACCAGCACCCGGTCGACGACGCCGTCGCGCACGGGCAGCCGCGCCCAGGTGTCGGCGACGACGGCCAGTGCGCGCGGCGAGGCGCCGGCAGCGCGGCGGGCGGCGTAGCGCGAGGAGTCGAGCACCACGCCCACGGCCCCGGGCAGCCGCTCGAGCACCCCGGCGAGGTGGTGGCCGGTGCCGCCGCCGAGGTCGAGCACGGACCCGACCGGGTCTCCCTCCGCGGCGACGGCGTCGGCCAGCACGCGGGTCAGCCCGGCGTACGTGCCGGCCGCCAGCACCTCGGCCCGGTCGGCGACCATCTCCGCACTGTCGCCCGAGGGCGGGGTGTGCCCCGGGGGCAGCAGCGTGACGTGGCCCTGCCGCGCCCGGTCGAAGGAGTGCCCGGCCGGGCAGCGCAGGCCGGCGTCGCCGGGCAGGGCCGACAGGGGCGCCCCGCACACCGGGCAGGCCAGCAGCGCGACGGCGCCCGGCGGCCACGGTCGCCGGCTCACCGGGGGACGGGGTGGAACGTCACCGCGGTGAGCGCGCCGCGGTCGGCGACGGCGGTGAGGAAGGTGCCGTGGGGCTGGCGGCGGCGGTCGGTGGGCGACCCGGGGTTGAGCAGCCGCAGGCCGGTGCCGGTGGTGCTGTCCCACGGGATGTGGCTGTGGCCGAAGAACAGCACGTCGGTGTCGGGGAAGCGGGCGGCGCAGCGGCGCTCGCGGCCCTTCGCGTCGCCGGTCTCGTGGACGACGGCGATCCGCAGCCCCTCCACCTCGGCGCGGGCGACCTCCGGCAGTCGCTCGCGCAGCGGGCCGTGGTCGTTGTTGCCGTGGACGGCGAGCAGCCGGCGCGAGCGGGCCTCCAGCTGGTCCAGGAAGGCGACGTCGACCCAGTCGCCGGCGTGCACGACGAGGTCCGCCGCGTCGACGGCGTCCCAGAGGGAGTGGGGCAGGTCACGTGCGCGCCTGGGCAGGTGCGTGTCGGACGTCACCACCAGCGAGAGGGGCACCGGACCATCGTCGCAGGGCACTACGTTGCGTACGGCCGATGCCCCGGTCCACCCCCGCACGAGTCCCGAGGACCCACATGAGCCACCCGTCGTCCACGTCCGCGGACACCCCGGCCGCGGAGCCCTACGAGAAGCGCTGGTTGGCCCTCGGCGTCATCGCGATGACCGTCCTGCTGGTCATCCTCGACGCGACGATCGTCAACATCGCCCTGCCCGCCGTGTCCGCGCCCGAGTCCGAGGGCGGCCTGGACATCAGCGCCGCGACCCAGCAGTGGATCGTCACCGCCTACACCCTCACCTTCGGCGGCTTCCTGCTCCTCGGCGGCCGCATCGCCGACTTCTGGGGCCGCAAGCGCACCTACCTCGTCGGCGCGGCCGGCTTCGCCGTCGCCTCGGCGGTGGGCGGCCTCGCGCAGAACGAGGCCATGCTCTTCGGCGCCCGGGCGCTGCAGGGCGTCTTCGGCGCGCTGCTGGCGCCGGCCTCCCTGGCCCTGCTCACCGTGCTGTTCACCGACCCGAGGGAGCGGGCCAAGGCCTTCGGCGTCTACGGCGCGATCGCCGGTGGCGGGTCGGCGGTCGGGCTGCTGCTCGGCGGGGTGCTGACCGAGTACGCCGACTGGCGCTGGTGCTTCTGGGTCAACCTGCCGGTGGCGCTGCTGGCCATCGCGCTGGCCATCCCGATCGTCCCGGAGAGCAAGGCACCCGGGGACACGAGGTACGACATCCCCGGCGCCGTGCTGGTGACCCTGGGCCTCGCGTCGATCGTGTACGGGTTCACCCGGGTCGCCGAGGCGTCGCAGACCAACGCCGCCGAGACCGCGGCCGCCAACGCCCAGGCGGCCGCCCAGGGCAGTACCTCCCTGCTGACGCCCGAGAGCGGCTGGACCGACGGCCTGGCGTGGGTGTTCATCGTCGCCGGCCTGGTGCTGGTGGCGCTGTTCGTGCTGCTGGAGCTGCGCACCCGCAACCCGCTGCTGCCGATGCGCATCGTCCTCGACCGCAACCGCGGCGGCGCCTACCTGACCTCCACGCTGGTCGGCGCCGGGCTGATCGGGGCGTTCTTCTTCCTCAGCCTCTACTTCCAGCAGGTGCTCGGCTACACGCCGGTGCGGGCGGGGCTGGCCTCGCTGCCCACCACCCTCGGCGTCTTCGTCTCCGCCGGCGCCGCCAGCGCGCTCACCCCGCGGCTGGGCCCCAAGCCGCTGATGGTGGTCGGCGGACTGCTGGCCGCGGCCGGGCTGTTCACCCTGTCGTTCGTCGGGCTCGACACCAGCTTCTGGACCCTGCCCTTCCCCGGGCAGCTGCTGCTGGGCCTGGGCCTGGGCTTCACGTTCGTGCCGCTGTCCAACCTGGCGCTCGTGGGCGCCGGGGAGCAGGACGCCGGCGCCGCCAGCGCGGTGCTCAACGCCACCCAGCAGGTGGGCGCCTCGATCGGCACCGCCGTCCTCGCCTCGCTGTCGGTCGGTGCCATCAGCGCCTACACCGCGGACGCGCTGTCCTCGGGGGCGAACCCGCAGGACCCGACCGTGGGCCTGCAGGGCCAGGTGGAGGGCTACACGACGGCGTTCACCTGGGCGGCGGCCCTGCTGGTCGCCGGCTCGATCGTGGCCGGCCTGCTGATCAAGGCGACCAGGGACGACGTCCCCACCGGCGACGGCGTCGTCCACGTCGGCTGACGAAGGACCCCGCTGCCCCCCACGCCTCGCTCCGCTCGGCGCGGGCCCCTGCAGCGGGGCCGTTCCAGCCGGTCACCTGCGGGCTGCCATCGCCCGGAGCCGGGCGTTGTAGGCCTCGAGCTCGGCGTCGTCGGTGCGGGCGGCCACCCGGTCGATCCGGCGGCCGCGGCGCTCCTCCGAGCGCATCCAGCTCGCCAGGACGACGAGCAGGACGAGCACCGTCGGCAGCTCGCCGAAGGACCAGGCGATGCTGCCGGCGGTGTTCTGGTCGGTGAGCGGGTCGACGCCCCAGCCGGCCGGCGGGTCGGCGAAGGTCCGGACCACCAGCGACGACGACATCATGATCGCGACACCGAAGAAGGCGTGCAGCGGCATCGGGATGAGCAGCTCGAGCATCCGGCCGGCGTGGCCGACCTGCCGGGGCCACGGGTCCTGCGCCAGGATCGGCCCGAAGAACAGCAGCCCGGTCACGGTGAAGTGGGCGAGCATGAACTGGTGCCCGAGCGGGTCGCCCATGAGGGCGTCGAAGACGGGCGTGAAGTAGACGCCGTAGAGGCTCACCAGGAACAGCGGCAGCGTGAACAGCGGGTGCGAGAGGAAGCGGGCCACCCGGCTGTGCAGGGCGTCGAGCAGCAGCGCCCGCGGCACCCCGGCCACTCCCCTCCCCCGCGGCAGCGCCCGCAGCGCCAGGGTCACCGGGCGGCCGAGCAGCAGCAGCAGCGGTGCCACCATCGACAGCACCATGTGCTGGGCCATGTGCACGCTGAACAGCACCATGCTGTAGCCGTTCAGCCAGGTCCCGGTGACGGCGAACAGCGACAGGCAGCCGGCTCCCCACGACACCGTGCGCCACCACGGCCAGGCCACGCCCGTGCGGCGCAGCCGCACCGTGCCGACGAGGTAGGCGAGCAGGCCGAGCAGGGCGAGCACCGGCAGCACCGACCACGCGTCCAGGTGCGGCAGGAACAGCCGTCCCCACGTGGGTGGTTCGCCGGGCACCCACATGCCCGAGTGGTGCCCGTGCTCCACCTGTACCTCCGGTCCTCCGCGTCGCCCTCCACTGTCCCACCTGGTGAGGAGGTGGAACGGCCGTCCTTCAGGGTCCCGCGCCGAGCCTGCGAGGCGTGGGGGAAGGGTGGTCCTTCCTCAGTCGTGGACGGGGGCCTCGTGCCCGGCGTGCGCCTCGGCCTCGATCTGGAAGGTGCAGTGGGCGACGTCGAAGTGGTCGCCCAGGCAGCCCGACAGCGCGTCGAGCACCCGCCCGCCGTGGCCGGCGGCCAGCGCCTCGTCGGTGACGACGACGTGCGCCGACAGCACCGGCAGGCCCGAGGTGATCGTCCAGGCGTGCAGGTCGTGCACCCCGACGACGCCCTCCACCCGGAGGATGTGGGCGCGGACGGCGTCGAGGTCGACGTCGCGCGGTGCGGCCTCGAGCAGGACGTCGAGGGACTCCCGCAGCAGCGTCCAGGCCCGCGGCAGCACCAGGGCGGCGACCAGCAGGGCGGCGACGGTGTCGGCCGGCGTCCACCCGGTGAGGGCGACGACGGCGCCCGCGAGCAGCACCGCGACCGAGCCGAGCGCGTCGCCGAGCAGTTCCAGGTGGGCGCCGCGCACGGCCAGCGACCCGCGGCGGCGGTGCAGCAGGGCCAGCCCGGCGAGGTTGGCCAGCAGTCCCGCGGCGGCGACGACGAGCACCACCGCCGGGTCGATCTCCGGCGGGTCGCCGATGCGGCGGACGGCCTCGACGACCACCACGACCGCGACCCCGGCGAGCAGCAGCCCGTTGGCGACGGCGGCCAGGATCTCCACCCGCTGCCAGCCGAACGTGCGCCGGCCGCGGGCGGGGCGCTGGGCGAGGGTCACCGCACCGAGGGCCAGGCCGATCCCGAGCGCGTCGGTGGCCATGTGGCCGGCGTCGGCCAGCAGCGCCAGCGACCCGGACACCAGGGCGCCGACGACCTCGGCCGCGAGCACCGCGAGGGTGAGCAGGAGGACGGCCGCGAGCCGGCCGCGGGAGGCGCCGGCGGCGGTGCCGTGGTCGTGCCGGTGCCCGGCTCCCACCCGCCCCACCTCCCCTCGGTCTCCCCCCGCAGTGTCCCCGGACGGCGGCGCCCCCCTGCCCGGACCTGCCGGGAGGGGGCGCGCCGGGACGGGGTCCCGACCACGAGACGGCTACGCGACGGTGACGCCGCGCTCCTGCAGCCACGGGATCGGGTCGATCTTCTGCCCGTCGATGCCGCCGACGTGCACCTCGAAGTGCAGGTGCGGCCCGGTCGACTGACCGCGGTTGCCCAGCAGGGCGATGGTGTCGCCGGCGCGGACCACCTGGCCGGGCTGCACGAGGATCTCCTCCATGTGCCCGTAGACGGTGACGTCGCCGTTGTCGTGCTGGACGTAGACGGCGTTGCCGTACCCGCTGGCCGGGCCCGCCTCGAGGACGACGCCGTCGGCGGCCGCGTACTCGGGGGTGAGCATGGGGGCGGCGAGGTCGATGCCGGCGTGCAGGGTGCCCCAGCGGGCGCCGAACGTGCTGGTGAGCCGGCCGCCGGCCACGGGCAGGACGGCCTTCGGCCGGGCGGCCTCCGCGGCCGCGGCGGCGGCTGCCTCGGCGGCGACCCGGTCGGCCTCGGCCTGCGCCTGGGCGGCCGCGGCGGCCTCGGCCTCGCGGGCGTTGCGGCTGGCGGTCACCTCGCCGAGCGCGGCGGCGTCGGCCTGCGCGGCGGCCTCGGCGGACAGGTCCTCGCGGTCGAGGCCGAGCTCCTCGGCGACGCTGACCGAGTGGCTCACCGGCTCGGGGTCGTGGGCCCGGGCCACGCCGTCGCCGGCGGAGGTGGCGCCCACGGCCAGGGCGCCGACGAGCGCGGCGGCGAGGTAGAAGGCCGGGCGCCGGCGCGGCACCCGCAGCCGGGAGCGCCGAGGAGAGGTCGTGCCGGGCCCGTCGGCGGGGCGGACCTCCGCGGGCGGGGTGTCCTCGGTGGGTCCGGCGACGACGGCCAGCGCCTGGGCGTCGGCGGCCTCGACGAGCTCGGTGGTGTCGGCCACGGCGGTCACCGGCTCGGCCGCGAGGACCTCCTCGACGAGGTCGGCGGGCGCGGCGCCGCCGTCGCCCCGGGAGGGGTCGACGACGACGTTGCCGGTGAGGACGATGGTCCGGACCTCGAGGCCGCCCGCGTCGCGGGTCGGCGTGGACTCCCCGGTCGAGGACGTCTCCCCCGGACGTCCCTGCGGGGTCGTGCGCTGGGCCGCCGTCCCGCTCGGGGAGCGCCGCCGCGAGGGCGACGCCGCCGGAGCCGTGCGGAGGGTGCCGGCCGCGGTCGGTCGCGGGGCCGTCCCTCCGTCGAGGAGGCGGTCGTGGTGGAGCTCGGTCATGCACCTGACTTCCGTCGGGGACAGGGACGTCGTGCGGTGCCCGGGGGAGCGGGCGGGGCCCATGTAAACACGCCGTGATGTTTTCGTGATCTGACGACCGGGGTACAGACGGCCGTTGGTGTGGTGTCGGCCACGGGACGACGCGGACGTCTCTCCACGCAGCGGTTACCTCTGCTGACTCAGAGTGACCGACGCGCCGCATGGGTGCGCTGACCAGGCGCGACGAGGCTCACGTGGGGCAGGAGCCGGAAGCAGACCCCCTTGACGAGGACCCGAGGAGCCCACTCATGCGCGCAGTCACCTGGCACGGACGTGCCCACGTCCAGGTCGACACAGTCCCGGACCCGACGCTGCAGGAGGACACCGACGTCATCGTCGAGATCACCTCCAGCGGCATCTGCGGGTCGGACCTGCACCTGATCGAGGTGATGGCGCCGTTCATGTCCACCGGCGACGTCATGGGGCACGAGCCGATGGGGATCGTGCGCGAGGTCGGCTCCGCGGTGACCGCGGTGAAGCCCGGCGACCGCGTCGTCGTTCCGTTCAACATCTCGTGCAACACCTGCTGGATGTGCTCGCAGGGCCTGCAGTCGCAGTGCGAGACCACGCAGAACCGCGAGCAGGGCTTCGGCGCCTCGCTGTTCGGCTACACGAAGCTCTACGGGCAGGTGCCCGGCGGGCAGGCCGAGTACCTGCGGGTGCCCTTCGGCAACACGCTGCCGATCAAGGTCCCCGACGGGCCGTCCGACGACCGCTTCGTCTACCTCTCCGACGTGCTGCCCACCTCCTGGCAGGCGGTGCAGTACGCCGCGACCCCGCCCGGGGGCACGCTGCTGGTGCTCGGCCTCGGCCCGATCGGTGACATGTGCACCCGCATCGCCGCCCACCTGGGCCAGCGCGTCGTCGCCTCCGACGTCGTCCCCGAGCGGCTGGCCCGGGCCACCGCCCGCGGCACCGAGGTGATCCGCTCCACCGACCAGGACGACGTCGTCGGCGCGATCCGCGACCTGACCGACGGCCGCGGGCCGGACGCGGTCATCGACGCCGTCGGCATGGAGGCGCACGGCTCCCCCCTCGCGCAGATCGCCCAGAAGGCGAGCGCCGTCGTCCCCGACGCGATCATGGCGCCGGTGATGAAGGTCGCCGGCATCGACCGGCTGGCCGCCCTGAACACGGCGATCGAGGCCGTCCGGCGCGGCGGGACCATCTCGCTGTCCGGGGTCTACGGCGGGGCGACCGACCCGATGCCACTGTCGAAGATGTTCGACAAGCAGATCCAGCTGCGCATGGGCCAGGCCAACGTGTGGCGCTGGGTGCCCGACATCCTGCCGCTGCTGCTCGAGGGCGACCCGCTCGGCGTCGACGACTTCGCCACGCACCGCGTCCCGCTGGAGCAGGCGCCACAGGCCTACGCGGACTTCCGCGAGAAGAAGGACGGCGCGGTGAAGGTGCTGCTGCAGCCCTGACCGTGAGCAGGACCACCGGCCGCGCGGGGCATGTCCCGCGCGGCCGGCGCCTTGCCGTTGGATAGGACAACCACTCCGGACGACGACGTCCGCACCGCCCCGTCCGCCGTCGTCCCCAGGAGTCCCCCTCGTGCCCCGCGGTCTGCTCGCCCTCGCCATCGGCGCCTTCGGCATCGGCACCACCGAGTTCGTGGTGATGGGCATGCTGCCTGAGATCGCCGACGGCCTCGGCGTCTCGGTGTCGGCCGTCGGCCTGCTCATCTCCGCCTACGCGATCGGCGTCGTGCTCGGCGCCCCGACGCTGACCGCACTCGGGGTGCGCTTCCCGCCCCGGCAGACGCTGGTCGCGCTGATGGTCGTCTTCGTCGTCGGCAACGCGCTGTCGGCGCTGGCGCCCACCTACGAGACGCTGGTCGCCGCGCGGGTGCTCACCGCCCTGGCGCACGGCTCCTTCTTCGGCGTGGGGGCGGTGGCCGCGCGCCGGCTGGTCGCGCCCGAGCGGGCCACCCAGGCGATCTCGCTGATGATCACCGGCCTCACGCTGGCCAACGTCGTCGGCGTCCCCCTGGGCACGCTGGTCGCCCAGCAGCTGAGCTGGCGGCTGGTCCTCGGCGGCATCGCCGTCGTCGGGCTGGTCACCATCGCCGGGCTGCTGGCCTGGCTGCCGGCCGGTGTCGGCGAGCGCGGTGACCTGCGGTCGGAGCTGGCCGCGTTCCGCCGCGCGCAGGTGTGGCTGGTCCTGGCGCTGACCATGCTGGGGTTCGCCGCGCTGTTCGCCGTCTACAGCTACGTCACGCCGATCCTGACCGAGCTGGCCGGCCTGTCGGCGGGCTGGGTGACGCCGGTGCTGGCGCTGTTCGGCGTGGGCACCACCGTGGGCACGCTGGCCGGCGGGCGGCTGGGCGACCGCTTCGGGTTCGCCTTCGTCGCCGTCGGGCTGCTGACCACCGCCGGCCTGCTCGTGGCCTTCGCGCTGCTCGCCGGCACCCCGGCCGCCGCCGTCGTCCTGCTCGTGCTCTTCGGCACCGTCGCCTTCGCGATGGGCCCGGTGGTGCAGAACGGGGTCATCGAGGCCGCCCGGGTGCGCGGCGGGACGCTGGTGTCGGCGGCCAACCAGGCGGCGTTCAACGTGGCCAACGCGATCGGTGCCGCCCTCGGCGCGCTGGTCCTCTCCCTCGACCTCGGCTACACCGCGCCGATCTGGGTGGGTGCCGGGCTGGCCGTCGTCGGCACCGGCCTGGCGCTGCTCGTGCGGCGGGCCGACCTGCGCGAGCGCGCACGGGTCGACGCCGACGTCCGGCAGTGGCGCCGTGCGGTGGGCGACCGGCTCGACACGGCGGCCTGAGCGACGGCCCGACCCGACGGTCGGCCGCCGCCGGCACGGGTAGGAGGCGGGCATGACGACCGCCGACAGGTCAGGACAGTTCGCGCTCGGGGACCGCACGGTCCACCGCCTGGGCTACGGGGCCATGCAGCTGGCCGGGCCGCACGTCATGGGCCCGCCCGCGGACCGTGACGCCGCCGTCGCCGTGCTCCGCCGGGCCGTGGAGCTCGGCGTGGACCACCTCGACACCAGCGACTACTACGGCCCGCACGTCACCAACGAGATCATCCGCGAGGCGCTGCACCCCTACCCGGAGAACCTGACGATCGTCACCAAGGTCGGCGCGCGGCGGACCCCCGACGGCGGGTGGCCCGAGGCGCTCTCCCCCGAGGAGCTGCGCTCGGCGGTGCACGACAACCTCGAGCACCTCGGCGTCGACGTCCTCGACGTGGTGAACCTGCGGATGCCCGGCCAGGCCACCCCGGTCGAGCGGTCCCTGGCCGAGCCGTTCGGGGCGCTGGCGCAGATGCAGCAGGAGGGCCTGATCCGCCACCTCGGCGTCTCGCACGTGACGACGCAGCAGTTCGCCGAGGCGCGCGCGATCGCCCCGGTGGTGTGCGTGCAGAACCACTACAACCTCGTGCACCGCGACGACGACCCGCTGGTCGACGCGCTCGCCCACGAGGGCATCGCCTTCGTGCCCTACTTCCCGCTCGGCGGGTTCACCCCGCTGCAGTCGGCGGCGCTGGAGACCGTGGCCCGGCGGCTGGAGACCACGCCGATGCAGGTGGCGCTGACCTGGCTGCTCGCCCGCTCGCCCAACGTCCTGCTGATCCCGGGCACCGCGTCGGTGGCGCACCTGGAGGAGAACCTGCAGGCGGCGATGCGGGTGCTCGGGCCCGCCGAGCTCGAGGAGCTCGACCGGATCGGCGGCACCGGGGAGCCCGACGTCGACCTCTGAGCGCTCACCCGGCGACGCCCGCCCCGACCGGGCCGAGCACCCGGTCGAGGTGGGCGTTGCCGAGGACGCCGCCGGGGTCGAGCCGGGCCCGCAGCGCGGTGAACTCGGCGAACCGCGGGTAGCGGGCGGCCAGCGCGGCGGCGTCGAGGCCGTGCTGCTTGCCCCAGTGCGGCCGGCCACCGGCGGCGCCGGCGATCGCCTCGAACGCGTCGAAGAAGCCGCCGGGGTCGCTGCGCGCGGGGACGTGGACGGCGACGTAGGCGGTGTCGCGCCCGTACGCCGTCGACAGCGGGACGTCGTCGGCGGCGGCGACCCGCACCTCGACCGGGAACGGGACGCGCCACGGTCCGGCGTCGACCGCCCGGTGCAGCTCGGCGAGCACCGCGGGGGCGGCCTCCCGCGGGACCGCGTACTCCATCTCCCGGAACCGCACCCGCCGGCGGGAGACGAACACGCGGTGGCTCCGGTCGGTGTGGGTCCGCGTGCCCCACGCGCGCGCCGACAGCTCCGCCAGGGGCGGGACGAGCGCGGGCACGCGACGGCCGGCCGCGACGACGGCGGCGAACCCGGCGTTGGCCAGCACCTCCTCCTCCCACAGCGCCCGGGCCCGCGACAGCGGCGCCACCTCCGCCAGCGGCACCCGGGTGTTGCGCTTGAGCAGGCACCGGTCGGTGTGCGGGAACCAGTAGAACTCGACGTGGTCGGTGGAGGTGACGACCTCCTCGAAGGAGGCCAGCAGGTCCGGCAGCCGCGCCGGGCCCTCCTCGGCGCGCAGCGCGAAGGCGGGCACGGCCTGCACGGTCACGGCGGTCAGCACGCCGAGCGCGCCGAGCCCGACGCGGGCGGCGGAGAAGACGTCGGGGTGCTCGTCGGGGGAGCAGCGCAGCACGCCGCCGTCGGCGGTGACCAGTTCCAGCGCCCGCAGCTGGGTGGCCAGCCCGCCGAAGCGCGCCCCGGTGCCGTGCGTGCCGGTGGACACCGCGCCGGCGACGCTCTGCCGGTCGACGTCGCCGAGGTTGGTCAGCGCCCAGCCGCGGGCGGCGAGCTCGGCGTTCAGCCGGTGCAGCGGCATGCCGGCCTGCACGGTGACCAGGCCGGTGTCGTCGACGCCGAGCAGCGCGGCGTGCCGGTGGAGGGTGAGCGCGACGTCCTCCGGCCGGCCGATGCCGCTGAAGGAGTGGCCGCTGCCCAGCGCCGTCACCCGGCGGCCCGCGGCGGCCGCCGCCCGCACCTGCGCGGCGACCTCCTCCGTGCCGGCCGGGGCGAGGACGGTCAGCCCGCTCGCCCGCTGGTCGCCCGCCCAGTTGCGCCACGTGCCCGTGCGCGGGGTGCCGGTGCCCGTCACTCGTCCTCCCGGTGTCCGCGGCAGTCTGGCGGGCCCGGCGCCGCCCGTCGAGGGTCGCTGCTTGCCGCGGCCCCCACCGCCCGGGAGGCTCCCGGACCGTGACCGCCCGGGCCCGGCTCGACGCCGCCACCGCCGACCTCGACCCGCCGCTCGCCGTCGTCGACCTCGACGCGCTCGACGCCAACGCCGACGACCTGGTGCGCCGCGCGGGCGGGCGGCCGGTGCGGGTGGCGAGCAAGTCCGTCCGCTGCCGCGCGGTGCTGCGGCGGGTGCTGGCCCGGCCGGGATTCGCCGGCGTGCTCGCGTACTCCCTGGCCGAGGCGCTGTGGCTGGCCGGGGGCGAGGACCCGGTCAGCGACGACGTCGTCGTCGGCTACCCGTCGGCCGACCGGTCGGCGCTGCGCCGGCTGGTGGCCGACCCGGTGCTCGCCGCCCGGGTGACGCTGGTGGTCGACTCCCCCGACCACCTCGACCTGGTCGACGCGGTGGCCGCTCCCGGCACCCGGCCGCCGGTGCGGGTCTGCCTCGACCTCGACGCCTCGCTGCGCGCCGGGGGCGGGCGGGTGCACCTCGGGGTGCGCCGGTCGCCGGTGCACGACCCGGCCGGCGCGGCGGCGCTGGCGCGGACGGTGCACGACCGGCCCGGGTTCACCCTGGCCGGGCTCATGGCCTACGAGGCTCAGGTGGCCGGGGTGCCCGACGCGCCGCCCGGCCGGCCGCTGCGGGCCCTGGCGGTGCGCGGCGTGCAGGCGCTGTCGATGCGCGAGCTGGCCGGGCGGCGGGCCGCCGCGGTCGCCGCCGTCTCCGCGGTGGCGCCGCTGGAGTTCGTGAACGGCGGCGGCACCGGCAGCCTCGAGCGCACCGCGGCCGACCCCGCGGTGACCGAGCTGGCCGCCGGGTCGGGGCTGTACCTGCCGACGCTGTTCGACGGATACCGCGCCGTCCGCGGGGAGCCGGCGCTGCTGTTCGCGCTGGCGGTCACCCGCCGCCCGGCGCCGGGGATCGTCACCGTGGCGGGGGGCGGCTGGATCGCCTCCGGCCCGCCCGGCCCCGACCGCTCCCCGCGCCCGGTGCACCCGGCGGGGCTGCGGCTGCTCGGCACCGAGGGCGTCGGGGAGGTGCAGACGCCGCTGCGCGGTCCCGGGACCCGGGGGCTGGCGGTCGGCGACCGGGTGTGGTTCCGCCACGCCAAGGCCGGGGAGGTGTGCGAGCACGTCGACGTCCTGCACACCCTCGCCGGCGACCGGCTCACCGGCGCCGTCCCGACCTACCGCGGCGAGGGCCGCACGTTCGGGTGACGTACTGGAACGGCCCTCCTGCAGGGGCCCGCCGCGAGCGGAGCGAGCGGTGGGGGGCAGGAGGGCCCTTCATCAGTCGGCGTCGTTGGCGAGCCAGGCGCGGGCCTCGGCGGCCTCCTCCGGGGTGAGCCCGCCCGAACCCTCCGGGTGGTCGACCTGGGCGTCGATCCAGCGGCGGTGCGCCTCCCACGCCGACTGGCGGGTGGCGCCGAGCGCGCGGCCGATCTGCGCCCAGGACGCGCCGGTGGTCCGTGCCGTGCGCACGGTGAGCTGCCGGCCCTGTGCGGCGCGGCGGACGATCACCTCGCCGAGGGCCAGCAGCTCCAGCGCCTCGTCGCGGTCCAGCGGTCGCGGGCCGGTGGGGTCGTCGGGGTCGGCCAGCGAGTCGCGGGCGCGCAGCTCGTCGTAGCGGCGGACGGCGCCGGCGAGGGTGGTCCGGCGCTCGAGGTCGTCGACGTCCATGACCCAGCGTATGTCAGGACGACCTGACGGAGCCTCACCGCGCCCGGGCGACCCGGGCCTCGTCGAACACCGGCTCGGCCGACTCGTACACCCGCCCGTCGGCGCCGAAGACGAGGAACCGGTCGAACGAGCGGGCGAACCAGCGGTCGTGGGTGACGGCGAGCACCGTGCCGTCGAAGGCCGCGAGCGCCTCCTCCAGCGACTCGGCCGACAGCACGTCGAGGTTGTCGGTCGGCTCGTCGAGCAGCAGCAGCGTGGCGCCCGACAGCTCGAGCACGAGGATCTGGAACCGCGCCTGCTGCCCGCCCGACATGGTCCGGAACGGCTGGTCGGCGGAGTCGGTGAGCCCGTAGCGGCGCAGCACCGCCATCGCCCGGCCGCGGTCGACCCCCGGCCGTCCGGGCTCGCCGTGCCAGAGCAGGTCCACCGGCGTGCGGTCGAGCCACTCGGGGTGGGCGTGGGTCTGGGCGAAGAACCCGGGGAGGACGCGGGCGCCGAGCCGCCAGGACCCGGTGTGCGCGACGTCCTGCCCGGCCAGCAGCCGCAGGAAGTGCGACTTGCCCGCCCCGTTCGCCCCCAGCACGCCGACCCGGTCGCCGTACCAGACCTCCAGGTCGAACGGCTGCATCAGCCCGGTCAGCTCCAGCTGCTCGGCCACGACCGCGCGCTGTCCGGTACGGCCGCCGCGCAGCCGCATGGCCACCTTCTGCTCCGGCGGGCGGTCCGGCGGCGGGCCGGCGGCCTCGAACTTCGCCAGCCGCGTCTGCATCGCCCGGTAGCGCGAGGCCATGTCCGGCGAGTTGGCGGCCTGCTGCTGCAGCGTGCGCACCAGGTCGACGAGCCGCTGGTGCTCCTCGTCCCACCGCAGCCGCAGCTCCGCCATCCGCTCGTGCCGCGCCGCGCGGGCCTCCGGGTAGCTCGCGAACCCGCCGCCGTGCACCCACGCCGTCCCGCCCTCGACGGTGACCACCCGGTCGGCGACCCGGGAGAGCAGCTCGCGGTCGTGGCTGACGAACAGCACCGTCTTGCGGGTCTCGAGCAGCCGCTCCTCCAGCCAGCGCTTGCCCGGGACGTCGAGGTAGTTGTCCGGCTCGTCGAGCAGCAGCACCTCCTCGGGCCCGCGCAGCAGCGCCTCCAGCGCCAGGCGCTTCTGCTCACCGCCCGACAGCGTCGACAGCTCGCGGTACTTGCACCGGTCGTAGGGCACGCCCAGGGCCGCGACGGTCACGGTGTCCCAGGTGACCTCGGCGTCGTACCCGCCGGCGTCGCCCCACTGCGCGAGCGCGTCGGCGTAGGCCAGCTGCGCGGGCTCGTCGTCGGTCTCCATGAGGACGAGCTCGGCGGCCTCGACGGCGTCCCACGCGGCGCGCACCGCCGGCGCGGACAGCCCGACGAGGAAGCGCTGCACGGTGGTGTCGTCGCGCACCGAGCCGACGAACTGCCGCATGACGCCGAGACCGCCGCTGCGGGCGACGGCGCCCGCCTCGGGGACGAGGTCCCCCGCGATGATCCGCAGCAGCGTCGTCTTCCCGGCGCCGTTCTCCCCGACCAGCGCCGCGCGGGCGCCCTCGCCGACGCGGAAGGAGACGTCGTCCAGCAGCACCCGGCCGTCCGGCAGCGTGTGCCGGACCCCGCTCACGTCGACGTAGCCCACCGGCTCATCGTCGGCGACGGGGCAAGCGGATTCAGCCGACCGACTCCAGGCGGGTGCGCGCCAGCCGCTCGACCATCTCCGGCAGCGCGGTGACCGGGACGCCGCTGAGGTCGCGGCGGCAGGAGGCGACCACCGTGCCGATCACCTGGGGCCGCAGCCGCGGCCGGAACTCCTCCACGAGACGGGCCACCGCCTCGTCGACGGAGGTGTCGGTGACGGGGGCGACGTACTCGGAGGTCGCGGTCATGCGCAGGCGGGCCTCTCGTGTGGCCGGTCCGGGGTCGGCGTCCAGCGTGGCGGGGCACCGCCCGCCGGACCAGGGACCAAGGGCCCACGGGGGGCGGCGGCCGGTCAGGTCGCGAAGAAGGCGTTGCCGCCGGAGGAGGTGACCGCCGCGGCGTCGCGGAGCAGTGCGGCGAGCTCACCGGTGTCGACGCGGTCGAGGGAGGAGAAGCGGATGCAGCTCTTCCCGCAGGACACCGTGCCGAGGCGCGCGGCACGGGCCTCGGGCAGGTACTCCCCGTCGACGACGGCGCAGACGTACAGCGACAGGTGCCGCTTCTGCGCGGCGAGGGCGACCAGCGGCCACCGCGTCGTCTCCTTCGCCGACCGCGGCCGGTAGGGCATCAGCCCGTAGCCCAGCACGTGCCCGGAGCCGGCGGGGACGAGCTGCCGGTCGAGGCCGGGCGCGGCCTCCCGCACCAGCGCGTCGACGCGGCGCAGCTCGTCGGCGCGCGGGCCGGCGGCGGCGAACCACTCCTCCACCGGGTCGGTCACGACGGCCTCCTCACTGCAGCACCAGGGACAGCACCGTCGCGCCGGCGGCCAGCACCAGCGCGAGGACGACGATCGCGGCCACGAGTCGCCGTCGCCGCTCGGCCCCGGGGCCGCCGGCCCCGCCCATGCCCATCACGCCCGCGACGCTAGCCGCCGGGACCGACGGGACGGGCGGGTCGCCGTCCCCAGAGCAGCGTGTCGACGGCGGTCCCGGCCGGGGTCCCGCGGGGCACCGGCCCGAGCCGGTCGACGTCGAGCAGGGCGGCCACCGGCGCCAGGCGGGCGGCGCTGTGCAGGATCGCGGGGTCCTGCGGGCCGCCGGTCCCGTGCGCGAGGTTGTCCACGTCGTGGCCGAGCAGCAGGAACCGCCCGCCGGGGCGCAGCCAGCCGACGGCGCGCCGCAGCAGGCCGGTCATCGCGGGGTCGGGCAGGTGCAGGTAGGCGACCAGCACGAGGTCCAGCGAGTCCGGGGAGGTGGACCAGCCGGTGACGTCGGCGGTGACCCAGTTGACGCGGCCGGCGTCCGGCTGCGCCCGCCCCCGGGCCAGGCCGGTGGCGGAGAAGTCCACCGCGGTCACCCGCCAGCCGAGCCGCATCAGCCACAGCGCGTGCCGCCCCTCCCCCGCGGCCAGGTCGACCGCCGCACCCGGCGGCAGGCCGCCCACCAGCTCGGCCACCAGGGCGTTGGGCTCCCCCGACCACTGCTGCCGCTCGGCGTAGCGCGCGTCCCAGTCCTCCGCCTGCACGGGCGGCAGTGTGGCAGCGCCCCGGCCCGGCGTGCGGGCGGTGCGCAGCCGGGCCACGCTGGTCGGGGTGAGCACGGTCCGGCTGGCGCCGTTCGAGCCGGAGCACCTCCCCGGGCTGCTGCCGTGGTTCGACGACCCGGAGACGCAGCGCCGGCTGGGCGGGCGCGACTGGCCCGCGCGGGAGTTCGCGCTGCGCAGCACGGTGTGGACCGACGAGTTCCGCGGCCGGCGGGTGCTGCGCTCGTGCACCTTCGTCGCCCTCGACGACGACGGCGTGGTGGTCGCCCAGGTCGGCGGCGACGTCTACGACCGCTGGACGGTGTGGGACCCGGCGACCGAGCGGGTGCTCGCGACCGACCCCCGCCGGACGATGGGCGCGGCCTACGTCGTCGCGCCGTCCCGCCGCGGCCGCGGGATCGGCGCGGCGACGCTGCGGGCCCTGGTCGCCGCGCCGGAGACCGCCGACGTCGAGCAGTTCGTCCTCGGCATCGAGCCGGACAACACCGCGAGCCTGCGCGCGGCGGCCGCCGCGGGGTTCACCGCGCTGACCACCGAGCCCGACGCGGAGGACGTGGTCTACCGGCACCTGGTGCGCTGAGGCCCGCTGCCGTCGGCGGGCCGTGGCAGGGTCGCGCCATGACGACGCCGCAGGTCCCGCCGCAGGAGGTCGCGCTGCTGCGGCTGGTGGCCCAGCGGGTCGCCGGGCCGCCGTTCCCCGACGCCGCGGCCGCCGTCCGGGGACTGCTGGCCGTGCAGGGCCAGGACTGCCCCGGGGCGCTGACGTCGGTGGCGCTGCGCACCGCCGACCGGTCGCGGGCCGGTGTCGAGGCGGCGCTGGCCGACGGGAGCGTCGTCCGCTCGTGGCCGATGCGCGGCACGCTGCACCTGACCCCCGCCGAGGACCTGCCCTGGATGCTCGACCTGCTCGGCGCCCGCGCGCTGGCCGGCGCGGCCAAGCGGCGCGCGGTCGTCGGCCTGACCGAGGCCGACCTCGAGCGGTCGCGGGAGACGGCGGTGGCCGCGCTCTCCGGCGGCCGGCGGCTGGGCCGCCGGGACCTGCTGGCCGCGCTGGCCGACGGCGGCTGCGACGTCGCCGGCCAGAAGGGCTACCACACGCTCTGGTACCTCGCGCAGACCGGGACGCTCGTCCTCGGCCCGCCCGAGGGCACCGACCAGGCCTTCGTGCTGCTCGCCGAGTGGATCCGCCGGCCCCGGCGACTCGCCGGCGAGGAGGCGCTGGCCGAGCTGGCGCTGCGCTTCTTCACCGGGCACGGGCCGGCCGGCGTCGCCGACCTGGTCCGCTGGGCCGGGACGACGGTGCGCGACGCCCGGGCCGGGCTCGCCCTGGTGCGCGACCGGCTGGCGGCGGTCGACGTCGGCGGCACCGAGATGCTGATGGACCCGGACACGCCCGACCGGCTGGCCGGCTGCCGCGCCGAGGCCGCGGGGCTGCACCTGCTGCCGGGCTTCGACGAGATCGTCCTCGGCTACGCCGACCGCACCTGCACCGTGCCGGCCGAGCACGCCGACCGGATCGTGCCCGGCGGCAACGGCGTCTTCCGCCCGACCGTCGTCACCGGCGGGTGCGCGGTGGGCACGTGGCGGTGGACCGGGACCGGCGCGCGGCGGACGGTGACCGTCGAGCCGTTCACCACGCTGCCCGACGGCGTCGCCGAGCAGGTGCCCGCGCTGGCCGCCGCGCTGCCCTGAGCGCCCGCACTGCCCGCGTTCGTCGTGCACCGCGGGCGCTGCAGGACCGGCAGTGCACGAGGAACACCGGCACAGCGCACCCGGGCGCGGTCGCGGGTGACCGGCCGCCGCAGCAGGGTGGGCGCATGGAGTACACGCGGTTGGGCGCCACCGGGCTCGAGGTGTCGCGGATCTGCCTGGGGATGATGAGCTTCGGCGAGCCGGGGCGCGGGATGACGCCGTGGAGCCTGCCCGAGGACGAGGCGATGCCGCTGGTCCGGAAGGCGCTCGAGGCCGGCGTGACCTTCCTCGACACCGCCAACGTCTACTCGGCCGGCTCCAGCGAGGAGATCACCGGGCGGGCGATCCGCGAGTTCACCACCCGCGACGACGTCGTCCTGGCCACCAAGGTGCACGGCCGGATGCGCCCGGGCCCCAACGGCGGCGGGCTGTCGCGGGTGGCCGTCCTGCGGGAGCTCGAGGCGAGCCTGCGGCGGCTGCAGGTCGACCACGTCGACCTCTACCAGATCCACCGCTGGGACCCGGCCACGCCGATCGAGGAGACCCTCGAGGCGCTGGACTCGGCCGTCCGCTCCGGCAAGGTGCGCTACCTGGGCGCGAGCAGCATGTGGGCCTGGCAGTTCAGCAAGGCGCTGTACACCGCCGGCGAGCACGGCTGGCACCGATTCGTCTCGATGCAGGACCACTACAACCTGCTCAACCGCGAGGAGGAGCGGGAGATGCTGCCGCTGTGCGCCGACCAGGGCATCGGCGTGGTGCCGTGGAGCCCGCTGGCCCGCGGCCGGCTCACCCGCGACTGGGACGAGACGACGCACCGCTCGGAGAACGACGCGTTCGGCAGCCGCCTCTACGACGAGCGCAGCGACCGCGCGGTCGTCGAGGCGGTGGCCGACGTGGCCGGCGAACGCGGCGTCCCCCGCGCGCAGGTGGCGCTCGCCTGGCTGCTGGCCAAGCCGGTGGTCACCGCACCCATCGTCGGCGTCACGAGGGCGGCGCACCTCGACGACGCCGTCGCCGCCGTCGACCTGCACCTCACCGACGACGAGGTCAGCCGGCTCGAGGCGCCCTACCGCCCGCACGCCGTCGCCGGCTTCTGAGCCGCCGGTACTCCCGCAGCACCAGGACGACGATCGCGAGGTCGAGCACGGCCGCGACCCCCAGCGTCCACGAGCCGTGGTCCAGCGCGCGGTGGGCCTCGTAGGCGCAGAACACCCCGAGGACACCGACGGCGACGGGGTACGCGGGCAGCACCTCCCGCAGCAGGGCGACGACGAGGCCGAGCTTCACCAGGCCGTGCAGCGTCAGGTACACGACGGCGAAGGTCCGGTCGCGCCCGGCCAGGTCGGCCTCCCCGGCGGCGAAGCGCTCGGCCAGGCCGCCGGCCGGGCTGCCGAGGAGGTGGTGGGTGACGACCGCGCGGGTCAGCTCGCCGAGCCCGCGCGGACCCACCGCCAGCAGCGCCACCCCGGCGAGCAGTTCCACCGCGCCGTCGAGTCCCTTGACGTACAGCGCGGCCCGCAGCAGCCGGTCGGTGGTCGTGCCGGGCATGCTCCCGGTCCCGGGCGGGCCGCGTCCAGCGCCGTCAGAGCCGGTCGGCCAGCTCCTCGAGGTCGTCGAGCACCAGGCCGGCGCCGAGCGGGCCGAGGCCGAGGAACCAGCGGTCGTCGTCGACGGCGACCGAGCGCCCCTGCGCCACCGCGGGGATCGACTGCCACAGCGGCCCGCCGGTGACCTGCCCGGCCGCCGTCGCGCCCTCCTGCCCGTAGGCGCCGTAGAAGAGCAGGTCGCCGTCGGCCTGCGTCACCTGCTCGGGCGAGACCTCGACGAAGGTCTCGGCGGTGCGCTGCACCGGCGGCCGGGCGAAGCCGACGTCGGCCAGCACCGACCCGATGAAGGACCCCTCGCCGTAGAGGCGCACCAGCGTGCCGTCGAGGAAGCGGGCGACGCTGACCTCGGTGGCCGCCGGGTCGCCGTAGCGCGCGCCGACCTCCTCGGCCCGGGCGGTGTAGGCGTCCAGCAGCTCCTGGGCCTCCCGGGCGCGGCCCAGCGCCTCCCCGGCCAGCAGCAGGTTCTCCTGCCAGCTCTCGCCGATCGCCTCGGCGAAGACCGTGGGCGCGATCCCCGCGAGCTGCTCGTAGACGTCGGCGTGCCGCACCGCGTTGGACAGGATCAGGTCGGGCTCGAGCGCCGCGATCGCCTCCAGGTCCGGCTCGGCGATGGTGCCGACGGCGGCGATGTCGGCGGGGTCGGCGCCGGCGGCGGTCACGAACCCGGGCAGCTCGTCGCTGACGTCGGTGCGGACCGCCCCGACCGGCGTCACGCCGAGCGCCAGGGCGGCGTCGAGCTCACCGGTGTCCAGGACGACGACCCGCTCCGGCTCGCCGGCGATCTCGGTCTCCCCCATCGCGTGCTCGACCGTGCGCGTCTCCTCGGCGGGCGCCGCCCCGGCCTCCGCCTCGGCCTCCGTCGACCCGCAGCCGCTGAGCAGAGCCAGCGCCAGCACCGCACCGGCTCCCCGGCCACGGCCGGTCCGTCCCCAGAGCACCACTGCCCTCCTCCCGGCACCGGACCACCCGGCACCACGGAGAACTTAGGACAGCCTCACCAAAGGGGCCGACGTCACCCCTTCCGCTCGACCAGGAAGACGGGGATCACGCGGTCGGTCCGCTCCTGGTACTCGGCGTAGGGCGGGTACGCGGCGACCGCGCGCTCCCACCAGACGGCCCGCTCCTCGCCGCCGATCTCGCGCGCGACGCCGTCCCACGGCTCCGGGCCGTCCTGCACGGTCACCTGGTCGGGGTGGGCGCGCAGGTTGGCCACCCAGGCCGGGTCCCGCGGCGCCCCGCCCTGCGAGCCGACCATCGCGTACACGCCGTCGTGCTCCACGCGCATGAGCGGCTGCTTGCGCACCTTGCCCGTCCGCGCGCCCCGGGTCGTGAAGATCGCGACCGGCAGCCCGGTGTCGCGCAGCGTGTTGGCCTCCCGGCCCCCGGTGGCCTCGTAGCGCTCCACCTGCTCGCGGACCCAGCCCTGCGTGCTCGGCTCGTACTCCCCCTCGAGTGGCATGTCGCGACCGTAGGACCGATGACTCCGCGCCGCCCGGCCGGTCACCCCTGGTCAGACCCCGAGCGACAGGAGGCCGGCGTGGGACGGCTCGTGATCACCCAGAACAGCACCCTCGACGGCGTCGTGGAGGCCACCGGCGGCTGGTTCGCCCCGCAGGACGACGACGCCGACACCACCGACCAGCTCGACGCCGTCCGCGAGCACATGACCGGCCAGTCGGTCTTCCTCGTCGGCCGGCGCACCTTCGAGGAGATGCGCGGCTACTGGCGGCAGCGGCCCGGCGACACCACCGGCATCTCCGCGCACCTCGACGCGGTGGACAAGGCCGTCGTCTCGCGCACGCTCACCGAGCCGGACTGGGCCGGCACCACCGTGCTGGCCGGCGACCCGGTCGAGGAGGTGGCCCGGCTGGTGGCCGGCCGCGACGGCGAGGTGGGCGTCACCGGCAGCATCACCCTCTGCCACGCGCTCGTCGCCGCGGGCCTGGTCGACGAGTACCGGCTGTTCGTCTTCCCGCGGGTCCTCGGCCGCGGCCGGCGGCTGTTCCCCGAGGGCACCGACGTCCGGCTCACCGCCACCGGCAGCGGCCGCACCTTCCGCTCCGGCGTCACGCTGCTGACCTACCGGCGGGCGTGAGGGCGGCTCAGCCGGCGTCGACGGTGTGCGGGACGAAGAAGCTGAGGTCGTCGGTGACCAGCCCGTCGCTCTCCCGGATGCCCAGGCCCGCCGGCTCGCCGTCGACCACCCACGCGCCGAGCACCGGGTGGTGCGGGCCGTCGACGCCGGCGAAGTCGGGCAGCGGCGCGAACCCCTGCACCACGAAGCCCTCGGTGCCGTAGCGGCCGGGCATCGCCGTCACCACCTGCCCGTCGCGGACGATCTGCACGTTGGCGCCCTCGCGGCCCCACAGCGGCTTGCGCACGTAGTCGCGCCAGCTCGAGGGCATCTCGTCGGCGAAGTAGGCCGGCAGCAGCAGCTCGGACAGCACCGGGTCGCCGCCGAAGATCCGCCACAGCACCGGCAGCAGCGCCTTGGTGCTCCACAGCATCTTGTAGACCGGCTCGACCCAGGTGGTGCCGCCGGGCCGGGCCGCGTCGGCGAGGACGGCGGCGCCGAACTCGTCGTCGACCAGCCACTCCCAGGGGTAGAGCTTGAAGACGACGTCGACGTGGCGCCCGGCCGGGTCGTAGAAGCGGCCGTCGCCGGAGTCGAGCGCGAGGTCCTCGACGACGACCTCCACCGCCTCGTAGCCCGCCTGCACGACGGTGTCCATGAGGTACGCGACGGTCATCCGGTCCTCGCCGGAGGTGTCGGCGCTGCTCCACGCCAGGTGCACCCGCGGGCGCACCCCGGTCCGCCGCTCCCAGCGGGTCAGGTTGCGCTGCCAGGCCGCGACGAGCTTCTCGTGCAGCGCGTTCCACTGGTCGCGGCCCTGCCCGGTGAACAGGTGCCAGTTCCACTGCGTGACCGCCGCCTCGACCAGCGCGGTGGGGGTGTCGGCGTTGAACTCGAGCAGCTTGGGCGGGCCCGAGCCGTCGTAGCGCAGGTCGAAGCGGCCGTAGACGCTGGGCGGCTCGGCCTCCCAGGTGCTGCGGATGCCGGAGCGGGCGATCAGCGGGATGCCCATCCGGTCGAACAGGTCGTGCTCGATGACGTGGTCGCCGGCGGCGACGCACATCTCGAACAGCTGGGCCACCCAGCCCTCGAGCCGGGCGACCTCCTCGGAGGTGAAGTCGTAGTACGGGCCCTCGCGCCAGTAGCTGCGCACCTCACCGCCGGGGGTGGCGGTGCGGTTGTAGACCAGGCCCTGGGCCTCGACCTCGGCCTCCCACCCCGGCCGGACGACGCCGCCCTCGACGCGCCGCACGCCTCAGGAGCCCGAGCTGCCGGTGCCGCCGGTGCCCGAGCCGATGCCCCCGGCGACCCGGGTGCCGGCGACCACCGCGCCGGCGGCGGGCAGGCCGTAGCGCTGGCGGGCGACGGTGTCGCGCGGGTCGACCCGGGTGCCGCCGCGGGGCAGCACGGTGCCGACCGGCAGGCCGGGGCGGAAGGCGCCGAGGTAGAGGAAGAACAGCCCGGGGCCGCGGTAGCCGTCGTCGCAGTAGTCGTCGTCGACGATCTCGCCGTCCTCGTCGGTGCAGTACGCGACCTGCTCCTCCTGGTCGTCGGTGCCGCAGCCGGCGAGGAACCCGGTGGCGGCGGTGGCGAGCACCGTCGTCGTCAACGCGCTGCGCACCCGGTTCGAGAACGCCATGGACCCCTCCCGCCTCGGTGGACGCCCCGACCCTAGGCCGTCCCGGCTCCCCCGACGGCCGCCGGGCGGCGCGGACGGTCCCGTACCGCTACGGTCCGGGCACCGACGCCGTCGTGCCCGGGGAGGCGTGATGACCGCCAAGGAACCCGCCGAGGTCGCCAGGGTCGCCGCGGCGACCGGGGCGAAGAAGGTGCACCGCAGCTGGGACCGGGTGCTGGTGAGCGCCTTCCTCGCCGGCGCCTACATCTCCTTCGGGGCGCTGGTCGCGATCACCGTCTCCTCGGGGCTGGACCCGGGCACCTGGGGCACGCTGCCCACGCTGTTCATGGGCGCGGCCTTCACCCTCGGGCTGGTGCTGGTGCTGATCGCCGGGTCCGACCTGGCCACCGGCAACATGATGCTGGTCCCGCTGGGCGCGATGAACGGCAAGGTCACCGTCGCCGACGTCGTCCGGAACCTGACGCTGGTGCTGCTCGGCAACCTGCTCGGCGCGCTGTTCGTCGCCTTCTTCCTCGCCGTCTCCACCGGGGTCATCGGCGACCCGGACAGCACCGGCAGCGCCGGGCTCACCTTCGCGCGGCTGGCCGAGATCGCCGACGGCAAGACCCACCACACCGCGTGGGAGACCTTCCTGCGCGGCGTCGGGTGCAACTGGCTGGTCTGCCTGGCGGTGTGGATGTCGCTGGCCACCACCAGCGTCGCAGGCAAGATCCTGGCCGTCTTCTTCCCGGTCATGGCCTTCGTCGCGATGGGCTTCGACCACGTGGTGGCCAACATGTTCTTCCTGCCGGCGGCGGTGTTCGCCGGCGTCGAGGGGGCGAACTGGGGCGACACCCTGACCAACTGGCTGCTCGCCGGCGTGGGCAACCTCGTCGGCGCGGTGGTCTTCGTCGGGACCTCCTACTGGTACCTGTTCCTGCGCGACGCACCCGACGCCGCCCCGCGCACGGGCGCCGAGCCGGCCGAGCGCGCCTGAGCCGGGGCGCCGCTACGGTCGCCGCGTGAGCGACCCCTGCAGCCCGGAGCCCGACGAGGAGGCCGCGGTCCGGATCGCGGCCGGCTACGCGGTCGAGGGGCCCGCCCTCGAACTCGGCGCCGTGTCCGTCGGCGGCCGCCCGCACCCCGGCGCGCAGGTGCGGCTGCCGCTGTCGGTCCTCAACCGGCACGGCCTGATCGCCGGCGCCACCGGCACCGGCAAGACCCGCACGCTGCAGCTCCTGGCCGAGCAGCTCTCGGCCGCCGGCGTCCCGGTCGTGCTCGCCGACCTCAAGGGCGACCTCGCGGGGCTGGCCGAGCCGGGGCAGGCGAGCGAGCGGATCACCCGCCGGGCCGCCGAGACCGGGGACCCGTGGACGCCGACCGGCTTCCCCGTCGAGTACCTGGCCCTCGGCGGGCTCGGCACCGGCGTCCCGGTGCGGGCCACGGTCAGCGACTTCGGCCCGACGCTGCTGGCCAAGGTGCTCGGCCTCAACGCCACCCAGGAGAGCTCGCTCGGGCTGGTCTTCCACCACGCCGACGAGGCGGGCCTGCCGCTGCTCGACCTGGCCGACCTGCGCGCACTGCTGACCTGGCTGACCCGGCCCGAGGGGAAGGCGGAGCTCGCGGGCCTGGGCGGGCTGTCGAAGGCGACCGCGGGCGTGGTGCTGCGCGAGCTGGTCGCGCTGGAGGACCTCGGCGGCGACGTCTTCTTCGGCGAGCCCGCCTTCGACCCCGCCGACCTGATCCGCACCGCCCCCGACGGCCGCGGCGTGATCAGCGCCGTCGAGCTGCCCGCCGTCGCCGACCGGCCCGCGCTGTTCTCCACGTTCCTCATGTGGCTGCTCGCCGAGCTGTTCGAGGAGCTGCCCGAGGTCGGCGACCTGGACAAGCCGAAGGTGGTGTTCTTCCTCGACGAGGCGCACCTGCTCTTCGCCGGGGCCGGCAAGGCGTTCCTGACCGCGGTCACCCAGACGGTGCGGCTCATCCGCTCCAAGGGCGTCGGCGTCTTCTTCGTCACCCAGCAGCCCACCGACCTGCCCTCCGACGTCCTCGGCCAGCTGGGCAACCGGGTCCAGCACGCGCTGCGCGCCTTCACCCCCGAGGACGCCGACGCGCTGCGCAAGACGGTGCGGACCTTCCCGGCGAGCGACGTCTACGACGACGTCGCCGCGCTGCTGACCTCGCTGGGCACCGGGGAGGCGGCGGTCACCGTGCTCTCGGAGCGGGGGGCGCCGACGCCGCTGGCCTGGACGGTGCTGCGCGCACCGCGGGCCTCCATGGGCACCGTGGCGCCGGACGCGATGGCCGCGGCGGTGGCCGCCTCGCCGCTGCAGCCCCGCTACGGCACCGCCGTCGACCGCGAGTCCGCGCGCGAGCTGCTGGCCGCGCGGCTCGCGCCGCCCGCCCCGCCGGCTGCTCCCGCGCCGCCGCGGGAGGCCCCGAGGGAGGAACCGGCGCGCCGGCGCGAGGAGCCCGAGGAGGGCGGCGTGCTGGCCGACGTCATGGCCTCCCCGGTGTTCCGCAGCTTCGCCCGGTCGGCGGCCTCGGCGCTGGGCCGGGAGCTCACCCGCGGCCTGTTCGGCACCCGCCGCCGGCGCCGCTGAGCCGCTCCCCGGTCGCGGGGCCCGGGAGCCGGTGGCACCGTCGAGCGGCACACACGGACCGGGAGGGCGCGGGCGATGCGGTACAGGGAGGGCGGGCGGCTCGACACGTCGTCGGTCCAGGACCGGCGCGGCCGGGGCGGCGGGCTCGGCGGGGGACGGGGGCTCGCCGTCGGCGGCGGCGGGCTCGGGATCGTCGGCCTGCTCGTCGTCGTGCTCATCCAGGTCCTCGGCGGCGGGAGCGGCGCCGGGGCCGGGCTCGGCGCGCTGTCCGGCGGGCTGGCCGAGGGGGAGACGGCCGACAACGCCGCGCTCGAGCAGTCCTGCGACGACAGCGGCGACGCCAACGACTCGGTCGAGTGCGCCGTCGTCGCCGACATCGACTCCATCCAGGACTACTGGTCGCAGGCGCTGGGCGCGGAGTACGTGCCGACCGACACGGTGTTCTTCTCCGGCCAGGTGCAGACGCAGTGCGGCGGGGCCACCAGCGGCTCGGGCCCGTTCTACTGCCCCGCCGACCAGCTCGTGTACATCGACCTGACCTTCTTCGACACCCTCCGCACCCAGTTCGGCGCCGAGGGCGGGGCGTTCCCCAACGCCTACGTGCTCGCCCACGAGTACGGCCACCACGTGCAGAACCTGCTCGGCACCAACCGGCTGGTGACCCCCGGGGAGACCGGCCCCACCAGCGGCACCGTGCGCCTGGAGCTGCAGGCCGACTGCTACGCCGGGGTGTGGGCCAACCACGCCGAGACGGTGCCCGACGAGTCCGGCGCCCCGCTGATCGCCGACATCACCGAGGACGACATCCAGCGGGCGCTGGACACCGCCGCCCGCATCGGCGACGACTTCATCCAGCAGAACCTGGGCGGGGGCTCGGTCGACCAGGACACCTTCACCCACGGCTCCTCCGAGCAGCGGCAGCGGTGGTTCCTCACCGGCTACGAGACCGGCGACCCGGCGCAGTGCGACACCTTCGCCACCGACGACCTCGGCTGAGCCGGTGACCGGGCACCTGCGGACCGGCCGCGACGGCGCCGTCGCCTCGCTGGTCATCGACCGCCCGGAGAAGCGCAACGCGCTCACCGCGCAGATGTGGGCGGCGCTGCCGGGCGTCCTCGCCGAGCTGGCCGACGACCCCGCGGTGCGCGTGCTCGTGGTCAGCGGCGCGGGGCCCAGCTTCTGCGCCGGGGCCGACATCGCCGACCTGCTCGGCGGTCCCGACGCGGGCGACCCGATGGCGGCCGTGCGGGAGGCCAACCTCGCCGCCCAGGCCGCGCTGCGCGACTTCCCCAAGCCGACCATCGCGATGGTCCGCGGGCACTGCATCGGCGGCGGCGTGGAGCTGGCCACCTGCTGCGACCTCCGCTTCACCGACCCGACCGGCGTCTTCGGCGTCACCCCCGCGAAGGTGGGCATCGTCTTCACCCCGACGTCGACCCGCCAGCTCGTCCGGCTGGTCGGGCCGGCGACGGCGCGCTACCTGCTGTACTCCGGCGAGCTGGTCGACGCCGAGACCGCACTGCGCACCGGGCTGGTCGACCGGTTGCTGCCCGCCGGCGACCTGGCCGGTGAGGTGCGGCGGTTCGCCGAGGTGCTGGCCGGCCGCTCGGCGCTGACCCAGCGCGCGGCCAAGGAGATCACCGCCGCGCTCGACGACGGCGGCGACGACGAGCGGGTCGAGGAGCTGGCTCGGCGCTGGTACCGGGAGACCGCGGCCGCCGGCGAGCTCGCCGAGGGCGTCGCCGCCTTCGCCGAGCGCCGCGCACCCCGCTTCCCCTGGCGCGGCTGACCTCCGGGTCAGGCGACGCCGAGGCCGGCCTCCTCCGCCTCGACGGCGGCGTTCCACTCGCGCTTCTCGGACTGCCAGCGGTCCTCGGTGCTGCCCAGCCGCCAGTAGCCCGACACCGACATCCGCTCCCGCGGGACGCCGAGCCCGGAGCGCACGAACCGGCGCAGCTCGCGCACGGCGCCGGCCTCCCCGTGCACGAACACGTGCACGTCGCCCTCGGGGAGGTCGGCCCCGACGACGGCGGCGACCAGGGCGACCCCCGGCGCGCGGCCGCGGGGCACCCAGGTGACCCGGACCCGGGGCCCGCCGGGCAGCGGCTGCTGCTCCTCCGGCCCGGCCACCTCGACGAAGACCTCCGCGCGGGCGTCGGCGGGCAGCGCCGCGAGCGCGGCGGTGATCGCCGGCAGCGCCGTCTCGTCGCCGGCGAGCAGGTGCCAGGCGGCGTCGACCGCGGGCGTGTAGGCGCCGCCGGGCCCGAACAGCTGCAGCGCGTCCCCCGGGCGCGCGGCCAGCGCCCACGGTCCGGCCACGCCCTCGTCGCCGTGGACGACGAAGTCGATGGTCAGCTCGCCGGCCGCGGCGTCCCACGAGCGCACGGTGTACGTGCGGGTCGAGGGCCACTGCTCGCGGGGCAGCCGCTCCTGCACCTCGTCGAGGTCGAAGGGCGCGGCGTAGGGCGCTCCCGGCGGCGGGAACAGCAGCTTGACGTAGGAGTCGGTGTGCTCCGGCGCGAAACCGGCCAGCCCGTCGCCGCCCAGGACGACGCGGACGAGGTGCGGCGTCGGCCGGGTGGTGCTCATCACGGTGCCGGTGCGCGGCGTGCGCCGGCGGCGCGGGGTCGGGTCGGCCACGGGCCCTCCTCGGATCAGGGAAGGCTCACCTTACCTCCGGTGTACCGCCGGGCCGGCCCCGTTTCCGGACCGCCTCGTCCGGGTAGCCCCTGGCCTGCGGGAACGACGCCGTCCCCGGCGCCGTCATCCGGCGCGCGCCGCTCCCCCGGACGGCGCCGGACCGCTCTCCCCACGACTCACGGGCCGTCACCCGCCCCGGTGCCGACCCCGCTCGACCTGCACACGATCCGGCGACGGCCGTCGCCCGGCGATGTGTGCGTGATCCATTCCGGGGTAGCAGGACGCCGACCGAGATCCACTCAGGAGGAACGATGACCCACTCCATCGACGCCCCCCTCCCGCCGCCGCCCTCCTCGGGTGCGACCGGCTACGGGGACACGAGTACGACCTCGACCACGACCAGCACCGGCTCGCCGTCCACCACCGACGTGGCCAAGGACGAGGCCCGCAACGTCGGGCAGACGGCCAAGCAGGCCGGCAGCCAGGTCGCCTCGACCGCCGCCGACCAGGCGAAGACGGTCGTCGCCGAGGCACAGCAGCAGGCCCAGGGCCTCGTCCAGCAGGGCCGCACCCAGGTGCGCCAGCAGGTCGTCTCCCAGCAGCAGAAGGCCGGGCAGAGCCTGGCGAGCCTCGCCGAGCAGCTGCGCGGCATGGTCGAGGGCAACGCCCCGGCCCCCGGCCCCGCCCGTGACCTGCTGCAGCAGGGCGCCGGCCGGGTCGAGGAGTTCGCCCGCATGCTGCAGAACCGCGAGCCGGGCGACCTGCTCGAGGACGTCCGCAGCTTCGCCCGTCGCCGCCCCGGCTCCTTCCTGCTCGGCGCCGCGCTCGCCGGCGTCCTCGCGGGCCGGCTGACCAGCGGCGTCAAGGCCGCGCACTCCGACACCAGCTCCTCGTCGGGCCGGCACTACACGGGGACGACCCAGGGCACCGGCAACTTCGTCGACACCACGCCGTCCTACTCCGGCTACGAGACGACCTCGGGCTACGAGTCGACGCCGTCCTACGAGACGACCACCACCTACGAGACGACCACGTCGGGTGGCTACGGCGAGACCGGGACCACCGGCACGCCGCTGCCGCCCCCGCCGTACGGCACCACCCCGCCGGCCGGCGGCGTCGTCCCGCCGACCACTCCCGCGGGCTGGGACGACCCCACCCGCCGCCCGGGCACGGGGGTCTGAGCCATGTCCTCTCCCTACTCCGGCGCCACGCCGGTGGGCGGCCAGTCGGGCTACCCGCCGGAGCCCCCGCCGGCCAACTACGCCGTCCCGCCCACGTACGACCAGGGTCAGGCCGGCAGCAGCGCCTACGGCGAGCAGTCCTACGCCGACGAGTCCTACGGCGCCTCGACGGGCGCCCACGCCGGCAACCTGGGCACCCCGACCACCGAGGCCGGCCGGCCCGACGTCGAGGGCGTCTCGGTCGGGCAGCTCATCAGCGAGGTCACCACGGACCTCTCGGTGCTCATGCGCCAGGAGCTCGCGCTGGCCAAGGCCGAGCTGCAGGTCGAGGCCAAGAAGGCCGGGCAGGGCGCGGGCATGTTCGGCGCCGCGGGCCTGGCCGGGCTGATGACCGTGATCTTCCTCAGCATCGCGCTGTGGTGGGCCCTGTCCCACCTGGTCGGCCACAGCTGGTCGGCCCTCATCGTCGCGGTCCTCTGGGCGATCATCGGCGCGGTCGCGTTCTCGATGGGCCGCAAGAAGTTCCGGCAGGTCAACCCCAAGCCCGAACGGACCGTGGACACGCTCCAGCAGGTCCCCGGCGCCCTGAAGCCCCACTGACCCCCGGGCCCACGGCCCCCACACCTCTCTGGAGCAGACATGACCAGCAGTGACCCGGACGCCATCCGGCGGCAGATCGAGGAGACGCGGCGCGAGCTCAGCTACGACGTCGACGCCCTCAACGAGAAGGTCAACCCGGCCCGCGTCGTCGACCGGCGGATGAGCGCGGCCAAGGGCCGCTTCGCCAACGTCAAGGACAAGGTCATGGGCTCGGCCCACGACACCCGGTCCTCGACGCGCGGCACCGCTCAGAACGCGCTCGGCTCGGTGCAGGGCACGGCCTCCAACGTGGCCGGCTCGGTGCAGGGCACGGCCTCCAACGTGGCCGGCTCGGTGCAGGGCGCCGCCTCCAACGCGGCCGGCACCGTGCAGGACGCCGCCTCGTCGGCGGCCTCGGCCGTGCAGCAGGCCCCGGACGCGGTGATCCGCCAGACGCAGGGCAACCCCCTCGCGGCCGGTCTCATCGCCTTCGGCGTCGGCTGGCTGGTGAGCAGCCTGCTGCCGGCCACGCAGAAGGAGCAGGAGCTGGCGCAGCAGGCCGAGTCCGCCCTCCGCGAGCACAAGGACGAGCTGCTGGCCCCGGCCAAGCAGGCC
Source organism: Geodermatophilus sp. SYSU D00766 (assembly GCF_054049915.1). Taxonomy (NCBI): domain Bacteria; kingdom Bacillati; phylum Actinomycetota; class Actinomycetes; order Geodermatophilales; family Geodermatophilaceae; genus Geodermatophilus; species Geodermatophilus sp. SYSU D00766. The sequence continues at coordinate 13,076 of NZ_JBJGYI010000009.1, read as the reverse complement.
GCCCAGGAGGTCGGCGAGCAGCTCAAGCCGGCCGCCCAGCAGGCCGTCCAGGAGGTCAAGGGCACCGCCCAGGACGCCGCCCAGACGGTCAAGCAGGAGGGCCAGTCGGCCGCGCAGGACGTGCAGGGCCAGGCCCAGCAGTCCCGCGAGTCCGTGCAGAGCCAGGCCACCAGCTCGTAGCAGCACCCAGCACCGCGCAGCGCCCCGCCGGGTCTCCCCGGCGGGGTGCTGCCGTGTCCGGGTCTCCCCTGCTCGGGTGAGCCGGCGGCGCGCCGCCTGCAGGGCCGCGCCGGCGGGGCCGACCTGACCCCCGTGACCGGGACCGGGGCCGAGCTCGCCGCGCTGCGCGCGCGGGTGGCCGAGCTGGAGGCCGAGCGCTCGGCCCTGGCCGCGCTGGTCGACGACCGCGGCGAGGAGCTCGCCGTCGCCGCCCGCGTGCTGCGCGCCCGCGCCGCCACGATGACCGGCGTCGTCGACGCCATCACCGAGCAGTCGGTCGTCGGCACCGACGCCGACGGCGTCGTCCGGGTGTGGAACCCCGGCGCCGAGCGGCTGCTGGGCCTCCCCCGCGCCGAGGTCGTGCGCCGCCGCCGCGTCACCGACTTCCACGACCCCGCCGAGCTCGCCGGCCGCGGCCTGTCCGCGCTGGTGGGCACCGCCGCCGAGCGCGGCAGCGACGTCCGCGACTGGACCTACGTGGCCGCCGACGGCACCCGCCGCACGGTGTCGGTGGCGGTCACCCCACGGGCCGACGACGGCGGTCCCGACGGGTGGACCTTCGTCGGCACCGACGTGACCGGGGTGCGCGAGGCCGAGCGGCTCAAGGACCAGTTCGTCGGGCTGGTCAGCCACGAGCTGCGCACGCCGCTGTCGTCGGTCCTCGGCTACCTCGAGCTGGTCCTCGACGACCCGGCGCTGGGCGAGCAGACCCGCGGGTACCTCGACGTCGTCGCCCGCAACGCCGCCCGGCTCGAGCGGCTGGTCGGCGACCTGCTGTTCACCGCCCAGGTGGAGGCCGGCCGGTTCCCGCTCGTGCCGGGCGAGGCCGACCTCGGGGCCCTCGCGCGCGCCACCGAGGAGTCGGCGCGGGTCACCGCGGCCGCCGCCGGCGTGGTCCTCACCGCCCGGGTGCCCGCGGGTGGCCCGGTGGTGCCCGGCGACGCGGTCCGACTGGGCCAGGCGCTGGACAACCTGGTGTCCAACGCGGTCAAGTTCACCCCCCGCGGCGGGCGGGTGGACCTCACCGTCGTCCCCACCGCGGAGGAGGTCCGGGTGGCGGTCGCCGACACCGGCGTCGGCGTCCCGGCCGCCGAGCAGGCGCGGCTGGGCAGCCGCTTCACCCGCGGGTCGAACGTGCGCCGGTCGGTGCCGGGCGCCGGCCTCGGCCTGGCGATCACCCGGGCCATCGCCACCGCGCACGGCGGCCGGCTGGAGCTGGTCAGCACCGAGGGCCGCGGCACCACGGCCACCCTGGTCCTGCCCCGCTGAGCACAGCCGTCTTGCGGCGATCGTGCGGGGTCCCCGCGGAGGCGCTGCGCGGGCGCTGGCAGGCTCCCCGGCGTGAGCACGGCGGACCGCACCCCGCAGCGACGGACCACCCTCGTCACCGACGGCGACCTCCCCGCCCGCCTGCTGGCCTTCCTCGAGCACCGCGCCGCGACCGCGCCCGCCGACCCTGCCGCGGTCGACCCCGCCGCGGTCGACCCCGCCGTCGTCGAGCGGCTGCGCGCCGCGCACGCCGACGCCCTGCCGGGGCGGCTGGCCGCCATCGGCCGGGCCGCCCGCGCCGGGGACACCGCCGCCCTGGCCGACGGCGCGAGCGCGCTGGCCGGCAGCAGCGGGCAGCTCGGCGACCCCGCCGTCGCGCGGCTGTCCGGGGCGATCGCCCGGCAGGCCCGCCGCGGCGTCGTCGCGCACGCGCTGGTCACCGAGCTGACCGGGCTGACCGGGCTGACCGGGGCCGCCGGCGCGGTGCCGGCGCCGCGCGGGGGTCAGGCCACCAGCCGGTAGCCCACCCCGCGGACGGTGCGGATCCCGGCCTCGGCCAGGCCCGCGGCCTGCAGCTTGCGGCGCAGGTTGGACATGTGCGCCTCCACCAGGCGCAGGCTGCCGGCCCACTCGGTGCGCCACACCTCGCGCAGCAGCGTCTCCCGCTGCAGCACCCGGCCCGGCCGCGACGCGAGCGCCGCCAGCAGGTCGAACTCGGTGCGGGTCAGGTCCACGACGGCGCCGTCGACGCGCACCTCGCGGCTGTCCTCGTCGATCTCCAGGTCGGCCAGCCGGACGGGGGCCGTGCCCGGCGCCGTGGTGTCCGTGACCGTGCGCGGACGGCGCAGCATGGCCTGCACGCGGGCGACGAGCTCGCGCGGGGAGAACGGCTTGGCCATGTACCCGTCCGCGCCGACGGCGAGGCCGACGAGCAGGTCGACCTCCTCGGCGCGCGCGGTGAGCATGAGGACGTAGCAGCCGCTCTCGGCGCGCAGCTGCCGGCAGACCTCGGTGCCGTCGCCGTCGGGCAGCCCGAGGTCGAGCACGACCAGGTCCGGCGCCGACCGGCGCACCTCGGCCAGGCACCCGGCGGCCGACCCGACGGCGCGCACGTCCAGCCCGGCCCGGGTGAGCACCGTGACGACCAGCTCGCGGATCTCGGCGGTGTCCTCCACGACGAGCACCGACTGCGCGGCCACCGCACCTCCCCACCGCGGGCGGCGGTCCCGCCCGTCTCCCGCAGGGCTTCGGCGCGGCGGTGCGACAGGTGCAGCCGGGGAGCGGTGGCTCGCTCGGCCGAGTGAGCAGTTGCCGCGGCTCGACGCGGCGGGTCGGCGCGGGTCGCCGACCGCACCTGCCCGCTCGGCCCGCGCGCCCTCACACGAAGGCGCTCACCCCGGTCAGCGCGCGGCCGACGATCAGGCTGTTGATCTCGCGGGTGCCCTCGTAGGAGTAGAGCGCCTCGGCGTCGGCGAAGTACCGCACGACGTCGTTCTCCAGCAGGATCCCGTTGCCGCCGAACAGCTCGCGGGCCAGCGCCACGGTCTCGCGGGCCCGGGCGGTGACGAAGGACTTGGCCAGCGCCGCCTGCTCGTCGCGGAAGACCCCCTCCTCCTGCAGCTGCGACACCCGCACCGCCATGCCGAGGCTGGCGGTGACGTTGCCGGCCATCCGGGCGAGCAGGTCCTGCACAAGCTGGAACCCGGCGATCTGCCGGCCGAACTGCCGCCGATCCTTGGCGTAGGCGATCGCCGCCTCGAAGGCGCCCATCTGGCAGCCCACGGCCGACCACGCGACGCCGCCACGGGTCAGCTTGAGCACGCGGTTGACGTCCTTGAAGGAGTTGCCGTGCTCGAGCTTGTTCTCCGCCGGGACGCGGCAGCCGTCGAAGACGATGTCGGCGTTCTGCACCGTGCGCAGCGCGTACTTGCCCTCCATCTTCGTCGGCGTGAAGCCGGGCGTGCCCTTCTCGACGACGAACGTCTTCACCTGGTCGTCGGCGACGTCGCGGGCGAACACGACGACGACGTCGGCGAAGGTGCCGTTGCCGATCCAGCGCTTGGCGCCGTCGATGACCCACTCGTCGCCGTCGCGGCGGGCGGTGGTCTCCAGGCCGCGGGCGACGTCGGAACCGCCGTGCGGCTCGGTGAGGGCGAACGCGCCGATCCGGTCCAGCGCCACCATGCCGGGCACCCAGCGGGCCCGCTGCTCGTCGGAGCCCAACAGCACGATCGAGCCCATCGACAGGCCGTTGTGCACCCCGAGGAAGGTGGCCATCGACGGGTCGACGCGCGCGGTCTCCAGGGCGATGAACCCGGTGAACAGCCGGGAGGCGCGCGGCCGGTGCTCCAGGTCGTAGCTGCGCCCGACCATCCCCTCCTCGGCGAAGCGCGGTACCAGGTCCATCGGGAACTCCGCGGCCGCCCACGCGTCGTTGACCCGCGGGCGGACCTCCTCGTCCAGGAAGCGCCGGATGCCGGTCAGCTCCTTGCGCTCGTCGTCGGTCAGCAGCGTCTCGTAGCCGTAGAGGTCGCCGGGCAGCTCGTCGGTCATCGCGGGTCCTCCGTCGATCGGGTCGTCCTCACCTACCCGCCGCGGCCGCCCGCAACGCGACGGCGGCCGTCGGGTACGGCGCCGTCGCCGCCTCGCTCGTCGCCGTCACGGCGAGCCCCCGCCGGCTGGCCAGCAGGGCCACCGCGGCGGGCACCGCGTCGCGGTCGGGTGGGCGCATCACCGAGAAGCCGACGACCACCCGCCCGCCGGGAGCCAGCAGGGCCGCGACGGCGTCCCACTCGGGGGCCGGCGGGGTCCAGAACGCCCGGACGTCGACGGCGACCACCGCGTCGAAGCGCTCGCCGCCGAGGTCGGCCGACAGCAGCGGCGCGGGGAGCACCCGGACCCGGCCGTCGTCGACGGCCGCGCGGTTGCGCCGGGCGGCGGCGGCGGCCATCCGCGCCGACCGGTCGACGGCGACCACGCGGCCCGCGCCGACCGCGGCAGCCAGCTCCGTGACCAGGACGCCGGCGCCGCAGCCGACCTCGAGCACCCGCTCCCCCGGCGCCGCCGCGACCACGCCGGCGACGAACGCCAGCCGGTCGGACGCCGCCCGTGCGGTCACACGTGCGCCTGTCCGGTGGACGCGCTGGTCCCGCCGTCGACGGCGAGCACCGCGCCGGTCACGTACCGGGCGCCCTCGGAGGCGAGGAACAGCACCGACGGCGCGATGTCCTCGGGCTCGCCGGGGCGGCCCAGCGCGATGCGGTTGCGGAACGGCGCGAGCGAGGCGTCGTCGCGGGGAGCGTCGGCGTTGAGCTCGGTGAAGGTGAAGGCGGGCGCGACGGCGTTGAGCCGCACGCCGCGCGGGCCCCAGTCCAGCGCCAGGGACCGCACGAAGTTGGTGACCGCGGCCTTGGTGGCGTTGTAGCCGGCCTGCCCCCAGTCGCCGCGCAGCCCGGACACCGAGGAGACGGCGACGAGGTTGCCGCCGGACTCCGCCAGCCGCGGCAGCGCGGCCTTGGCGAGGTGGAAGAACGCGTCGACGTTGGTGGCGCGCATCCGCTCCCAGGCGTCGTCGGCGAGGTCGGTGACCTCCCCGCTCTCGTAGCCGGCCGCGTTGCTCACCACGACGTCGAGCCGGCCGAAGCGGTCGACGACGTCGGCGACCAGCCGCCGCACCTGCGCGGGGTCGGAGACGTCGGCCGGCAGTGCCGCCCCGCGCCCGGCGGGGACGCCGTCGAGGGCGGCCTCGAGCCGCTCCCGCCGGCGGCCGGTGACCACGACGGTGGCGCCGGCGTCGAGGAACGCGCGGGTGATGGCCAGGCCGATGCCCGTGCCGCCGCCGGTGACGAGGACGACGGAGCCGGTGAAGTCGAAGGTCGCTGAGCCGCTCATGCCCGGCGCCCTACCCGACGCGGGCGCCGGGTCACGCCAGCGCGCGGGCGAGCACGTCGACCAGCCGCCGGACGTCGCCGGGGCCGGCGGCGTGGTCGGGGTTGAGCTCGGTGACGCACAGCCCGCGGAACCCCGGGTCGGCGCACAGCCGGGCCAGCAGGCCGGCCACGACGTCGAGGGCGAGGCCCTGGCCGTGGTCGGGGACGTCGGCCAGCGGCAGGTCGAGGAACTCCACGACGTCGACGTCGAGGTGCACGAGGAACCCGTCGGGCCCGCCCACCGCCGCGGCCGCGTCCGCCGCGACCCCCGCCGGGTCGGCGGCGACCTGCGCGGCGCCGACGACGGCCAGGCCGGTGCGCGCCGCGGTGGTGGCGTCGGGCTCGGTGTCGCGGACGCCGACGGCCCGCACGCTCTCGACCGGCAGCAGGGGCACCGGCCCGACGGCGAGCAGGTCGGGGTCGCACCCGTCGAGCGCGAGCACGTGCGCCAGCGCCATGGAGTCGGCGACGCCGGTGGGGTTGTCGGCCGGGGTGCGCAGGTCGACGCCGCCGTCGACGTACACCAGCCCGGGGGTCAGGCCGGCCGCGCGGGCACCGGCGACCAGCCCGGCCGTCGTCGTGCACTCCCCGCCGACGACCACCGGCAGCCGCCCGGCGCGCAGCGATCCGGCGACGGCGTCGCGCACCGCGGCCAGCCCGGCGGCGACCCGGCCGGCGTCGCGCACCCGGCCCGCGGGCGCCCGGCCCGCCGTCCAGCGCACCGGCGCGAACAGCTCCCGGACCGCCACCTCGCCGCCGGCGGCCAGGGCGCCGGGCAGCCCGGCCTGCTGCAGCGCGGCCCAGGCCCGCTCCTGCCCGGGCCAGTGCGCCGCGGCGCTGGAGGGGGCGGCCAGCAGGTCGAGGGGGCGCGCGGAGGGCACCCCGGTGTCCTACCCCGCCACGGGGCGTGCGGCCAGCGAGCGGGGCTCAGCCGCGCTGCCGCCGCCGGCGGCCACCGAAGGCCTGCTTGACCCGGCGCCACCGGTTGGGGGTGTGCTCGGCGTCGAGCAGCTCGGTCTCGGCGAGGAACCGCTCGACCGGCGCGAGCTCCGGGGGCTCGAAGGCGACCAGCGAGCGGCCGGTGGGCCGCTGCAGCGACTCGATGGCCCGCACCAGCGAGCCCCCGCAGCGCTCGACGGCGGCGGCCACCTCCTCGGGCGCCACGCCGAGGTGCTCCCCGAGCAGCCGGTGGCGCATCCCGAGCACCGCCGAACGGATCTCCGCCTCGCGGGGGTCGCCGGTGCGCGCCTCGATCGACACGTCGCACTCGGTGTCCAGGCCCATCGAGCGGTTGTTGAGGTTGGACGAGCCGATGCGCAGCAGCCGGTCGTCGAGGACGGTCACCTTGGCGTGCACGTACACCGGCCGCCGGCCCTCGGCGACCGGGACGTAGAGCCGGAACCGGTCGTACCGGTCGGCGCGGCGGACCAGGTCGAGGAGCTTCACGCGGGCGGTGTCCATCGCCCGGGTCTCCAGCCAGCTCTCGGCCGTCTGCGGGTTGAGGACGACGAACTCCGGGCCGTCGGGCTCGCCGAGCCGGTCGGCGATCGCCTCGGCGATCCGGCGGTTGGCGAAGTACTGCGTCTCGATGTAGACGGCCTCGCGGGCGGCCGCGATCACCGCGAGCCACAGCAGCTCGATCTCGTGGACCAGCTGCGCGCCGCCGTGCTCCGGGCGGGTGCGGGAGATCGCGACGTCGACGTCGGTCAGGAACGTCTCGACGTCGGGCCAGCACGCCTCGACGTCGTCCACCGGCTCCAGGTGCTCGCCGGTGCCGCTCTCCCAGCGCTCGCGGGCGAGGTCACCGAGCGCGCGGGCGGCCGGGCCGGAGACGAGGCTGGTGACGTCGTGCCACGGCCCGCTCAGCCGGGTCGTGTGCGGCCGGTGGCGCAGCGGGTGGCGGTCGCGGTGCTCGGAGGTGTCCCAGCGGTCGGCGGTGACGTCGATGCCGCCGGCGAAGGCGAGGCAGTCGTCGATGACGACGATCTTCTGGTGGTGCGCGCCGCCGATCGGGTGGTGCGTGTCGACGCTGAACCGCAGCCGGTCGGGCGAGCGGCGGTTGAGCAGCACGATCGGCGCCATCCGCCGGGTGAGGGCCACCACCATGCCGAGGTCCCACTGCAGGACGCCGATCTCCAGCCGCGGGTTGGCCCGCACGGCCCGCTCGAGCACCGGCCCGAGCCGGTCGTCGTGGGCGCGGCCGGGCGTGCGGGGGTCCAGCCGGATGCGGGGGTCGAAGTCCCAGCCGATGAACAGCACCCGCCGCTCGGCGCGCAGCACCGCCTGCTTGAGCGTGGCGAAGTAGTCGGCGGCGTCGACGAAGACGGCGTGCCGGTCGGCGCGCTCGATGCGCCAGCACGTCTCGCCGGGGACGAGCAGGGTGTCGGCGGTGGGCGCGGGGACGGGAGCCGGGGACGTCGTCCCGCTGCCGTCGGCGCTCTCCGTCACCCCGGCAGTCTGCCGACCTGCGCAAGCACCGTGCGCGTCCGCCTCGCCGACGTCATCCGATCGGTGCCGAACGGGGTGCTCGCGGAGGGTGACGACGCCGAGGCGTGTCCGTCCCCGGACCGGCCCCCGCGGACGGGACCGGCCCCGACCGGCTACCTTGCCGGGCATGCCGCTGGTGCTGCACTGGGGCGGGCCCCGACACGGCGAGGTCGACGACCTGCGGGCCGAGATGCTGACGTCCTCGGTGCTGGTCTACGACGGGCCCCGGTGGTTCGGCGTCTACCAGCGGTACGAGCCGGTGCAGGTGCGCGACACCCCCGAGGGGCCGGCCGAGGTGTGGGTCGTCCGCGAGTAGCCGGGGCGAGGTCTGTCGGTGGCCGTCCCGCCCCGGCATGCTCAGCACGTGGACCTCGATCCGGACCGCCGCTCCCCGCCGTGCGTGCTGGTCATCTTCGGCGCCTCGGGTGACCTGACCGCGCGCAAGCTGCTGCCCGCGCTCGAGCGGCTGGCCGGCTACGGGGCGCTGCCGCCGGAGGTGGCGCTGGTGGGTGTCGCCCGCACCCCGATGAGCGACGCCGACTTCGGCGAGCTGTGCCGCCGCAGCGTGTCCGGGGACGACCCGCGGTGGCGCGAGCTCACGGCGGCGGCCCGCTACGTGCACGGCGGCTACGACGACCCGGCCACCTACCAGCGACTGGCCGAGGTGCTGGCCGAGTGCGACGAGCGGCACGGGACCGCCGGCAACCGGGTGTACTACCTGGCGACGCCGCCGCGGCTGTTCGGGCCGATCGCGGTGAGCCTCGGCAAGGCGGGGCTGTCGGTGCCCTCCGACGGCGCCTTCGTCCGGGCGGTCGTCGAGAAGCCCTTCGGGTGGGACGAGGACAGCGCCCGCGCCCTCTACGCGGACCTGTCGTCGGCGTTCACCGAGGAGCAGATCTTCCGCATCGACCACTACCTGGCCAAGGAGACGGTGCAGAACCTGCTGGCGCTGCGCTTCGCCAACTCCATCTTCGAGCCGATCTGGAACCGCACGTGGGTCGACAACGTGCAGATCACCGTCGCCGAGACCCTGGGCGTCGGGGACCGCGGCGGGTTCTACGAGACCACCGGCGCCATGCGGGACATCGTCCAGAACCACGTCCTGCAGGTCCTCTCCCTCTTCCTCATGGAGCCGCCCACGTCGTTCCACGCGGAGGCGATCCGGGACGAGAAGGTCAAGCTGCTCCGGGCCATCGCGCCGCTGGAGGACGAGGCGCAGATCGCGGCCAACGCGGTGCGCGGGCAGTACACCCGCGGCGGCACCCGCGAGGACCTCATGGCCGGCTACCGCGACGAGCCCGGCGTCGACCCGCTCAGCTCCACGGAGACCTTCGTGGCGATGCGCCTGGAGGTGCAGAACTGGCGCTGGACCGGCGTCCCGGTCTACGTGCGCACCGGCAAGCGGCTGCCGGCGCGGCTGACGGAGGTGGCCATGGAGTTCCGCCGTCCGCCGCAGCTGCCGCTGTTCCCCGGCCGGGCCGAGGGGCTGGAGCCCGACGCGCTCGTCGTGCGCGTCCAGCCCGACGAGGGGCTGAGCCTGAAGTTCGGCGCCAAGGTGCCCGGCCACGCCTTCCGGGTGCAGAAGGCCTCGATGGACTTCTCCTACGAGAGCTTCGACGAGCAGTCCCCCGACGCCTACGAGCGGGTCATCCTCGACGCGCTGATCGGCGACCCCACGCTGTTCATCCGCGCCGACGAGGTCGGGCGGTCCTGGCGGATCGTCGACCCGGTGATGCGGTACTGGGCGAGCGACCCGCGGCCCATCCCGCTCTACCAGGCGGCCACCTGGGGGCCGCCGGAGGCCGACGCGCTCATCACGCGGGACGGCCGCAGCTGGCGCCACTCCGCCCGGTCCTGACCGGCGTCGTCCACGGGGGGCCGGCCCGCGGCCGGGGTCAGGGCGCCACGGGCAGCCCGGTGAGGATCGCGACGGCGACGAGTGCGGCCGCGACCACGTCGACGGTGGCGCAGAACGGCGGCCACCAGCGGGTGCCGGCCACGAAGCCGGTGCGGTGCTGCCACAGGTCCTTGAGGCCGTGGCCCAGCAGCCCGGCCACGACCAGCCAGCCCGACGCCGGCACCGCGGCCGCGGCGAGGACCACGAAGGCCGACGCGACGGCCACCTCGACGGCCAGGACGTGCCGGCGCCCGTCGGCGACGGCGAACCCGACGTAGACCGCGGCGATCAGGGTGAGGCCCAGGGCGTGGACGGTCACCGGCGCCAGCCAGGGGAAGGCCAGCGGAGCGACGGACTGCAGGGCGCCGACGACGACGCCCCACAGCACCGGGGTGCGCAGGCCGTGGTCCGCGGGGTGGGTTCGGACGGCGGTGCTGCTCACGGGAGCCTCCGACGGGTGCGGGGTGGAGTGGGAGTGCACCCCGAGGATCGCCGGGGACCGGGCGCGTTCGGACCGGCGACGTCGCCGGGTCCGGGAGGCCGGGACGGCGCCCGCGGGCCGGTACGGTCGGCCCCGTGCTGGCCGGTCGCGACGCCGAGCGGGCCACGGTGGCCGCCCTGCTCGACGCCGCGCGGAACGCGCGGGGCGGAGCGCTGGTGGTGCGCGGCGTCGCCGGGTCGGGCAAGTCGACGCTGCTGGCCGAGGCGGTCGCCGCCGCGTCGGACGCCACCGTGCTCCGCACGCAGGGCGTGGAGTCGGAGTCGCCGCTGGCGTTCGCTGCGCTGCAGCGGCTGCTGTGGCCGCTGCGCTCCTCCCTCGCCGCGCTGCCCGAGCCGCAGCGGCGGGCGCTGCGCGCGGCGCTGGGCGAGGCCGAGGGCGAGGGCGACCGGTTCCTGGCGTTCCTGGGCACGCTCAGCCTGCTCGCCGACGCCGCCGAGGAGCGCCCGGTGCTGGCCGTCGTCGACGACGCGCACTGGCTCGACGACGCCTCGGCCGCCGCGCTGCTGTTCACCGCACGCCGGCTGCAGGCCGAGCGGGTGGCGCTGCTGTTCGCCGCCCGCGAGGGCGAGGCGCACTCCCTCGACGCGCCCGACCTGCCCACCCTCGTCCTCGGCGGGGTGACCGGGGCGGCCGCCGGGACACTGCTGGCCGAGCGGTCCGGCGCCGACGTCGACCCGGGCGTGCGCGACCGGCTGGTGGCCGCCACCGGCGGCAACCCGCTCGCGCTCGGCGAGCTCGCCGGCGTCCTCTCCCCCGACCAGCTCACCGGGCGGGCGCCGCTGCCGGCGGCGCTGCCGCTGACCGGTGGGGTGGAGCGGGGCTTCCTGGACCGGTACCGGCGGCTCGGCGAGGCGGCGCAGCGGCTGCTGCTGGTGGCCGCGGCCGATGACACCGGCCGGCTCACCGTCGTCCGCGACGCCGCCGACCGCCTCGGCGCCGGCGACGAGGCCCTGGACGAGGCCGAGCGGGCCGGCCTGCTGCGCGTCGAGGGGGGCGTGCTGTCCCTGTACCACCCGCTGGTGCGCTCGGCGGTCTACCGGGCGGCTCCCAGCGCCCAGCGCCGGGCCGCGCACCGGGTGCTGGCCGAGGTGTCGGGCGCCGACCCCGACCGCCGTGCCTGGCACCTCGCGGCGGCGACCGACCGGCCCGACGAGGCCGTCGTCGCCGCGCTCGACGGCGTCGCCGAGCGTGCCACCGGTCGCGGTGGCCACGAGGCCGCCGACGCCGCCTGGGCCCGCGCCGCCGAACTGACCGCCCCGGGCCCGGCCCGTGGCCGCCGGCTGTACCGGGCCGCGGCTGCGGCGTGGCTGGGTGCGCACCCGTCGCGGGCGACGGCACTCGCGTCCGCCGCGGCGGCCGAGGTGACCGAGCCGTTGCTGCGAGCCCAGCTGCTGGCCCTCCAGGGGCAGATCGCCTGGACGACCGGGTCGTTGGACGACGGCTACGACCTCGTGGCGCAGGCCGCGCGGGTCGCCGGCGACGTCGACCCGGCGCTGGCGCAGCAGCTGGCGGTGATCGCCGCGGCCCTGACCGTGTACGGCGCCCGCTCCCCGCAGCCGGCGAACCCGGCCGGGCTGGTGGCCGCCCCCGCACCGGACGCCCCACCGCGGGTGCGGGCCGCGGCGGCTCTGCTGCGCGGGTTCACGGCAGCCGCCCGCCGGGACTGGGCAGCCGCGGCTGGCTCCTTCCGTGACGCATTCGCGCTGACCGACGCCGACGTCCGGGACGACCACGTGCAGCGCAACCTCGGCATCGCCGCCCTGGTCATCGGCGACGACGAGCGCGGGCTGCGCCTGCACGAGCAGCTGCTGGCCGCCGCCCGCCGCGCCGGAGCGCTCGCCACCGTCGAGTACGCACTGACCCGCGGCGTGCAGATCCAGCTCGCCGTGGGCGCCTGGGCGCGAGCGGCCGGCGCGGCGACCGAGGCGGTGCCGCTGGCGGCCAGCACCGGCCACCCCGGGATGGTCGCGCTCCCGACCGCGCAGCTCGCCGTGCTGGCGGCCCGCCGCGGCGACGACGACGCCGAGCGTCTCGTCGAGGAGGCGGCCGGCATCCGGGCCGGGCACCCCGGCGGGGTCACCGACGTCGTCGTGGTCGACCTGCTGAACTGGGCGCGGGGCCTGCGCGCCGCCCGGCAGCCCGCGACCGCCCTGCACCACCTGGAGCAGATCACCGAGACCGGCGTGAGCCGGATGGCGGCGCTCGATCGCCTGGAGACCGCCGCCCGGGCCGGCCGCGACGACCTCGCCCGCGCGTGGCTGGCCGAGCTCGAGGGCTTCGCGGCCGGTACCGGCGCGCCCGCCGCGGTCGCCGTCGTCGAGCACGGGCACGCCCTGCTCGCCGAGGGCGAGGCCACGGAGGAGCACTTCCGGCGCGCGCTGGCCGCGCACGCCGGCTCGCCGCGGCTGCCCGACCGGGCCCGCACCGAGCTCGCCTACGGCGAGCACCTGCGCCGGGCCCGGCGGCGGGTCGACGCCCGCGGGCACCTGCGCAGCGCGCTGGCCCTCTTCGAGGACCTCGGCGCGGTGACCTGGGCCGAGCGGGCCGCGGCCGAGCTGCGGGCCTCCGGGGAGACCGCCCGCCGCCGCGACGTGTCCACGGCCACCGACCTGACCCCGCAGGAGCGGCAGGTCGCCGCGCTGGTCCGGCAGGGTCTGTCCAACCGGGACGTCGCCGCCCAGCTGTTCGTGAGCGTCCGGACCGTCGACTTCCACCTGCGCAACGTCTTCAGCAAGCTCGGCGTCACCTCCCGCACCGAGCTCACCGCGCTCCC
>NZ_JBJGYI010000008.1:0-141033 GCF_054049915.1 Geodermatophilus sp. SYSU D00766 | reverse complement strand
CCCACGCCCCCCCCCCCCCCCCCGCCCCCCCCCCCCCCCCCGCCCCCCCCCCCCCCCCCCCCCGCCCCCCCCCCCCCCCCCCCCCCCCCCCCCCCCCCCCCCCCCCCCCGAACCGGGGACCCACCGCACCACTGGGGTGAGTCCCGCCTCCCGAGCCCCGCTCGGGGGCGGGTAGGGCGCATCCCCGCCCGAACCCGTCAGCTGACCCGGTAGGCGGCCACGGGAGAAAGGGAGATCTGCACCGAGGTGCGCCGCAGTGGCGCCTCGCCCTCGCGCGCCTCGCCCTCCAGACACCACCGCCGCGACCCGCCCGCACGCCGGCCGGTCGCCGCGTGGACGAGCACGGACCCGACGGTTCCCGCGTCGGCCCTGCCCTCCGGGGCACGGCCTCCACGTGGGGCCCGACGGCGCCTGTCCGTCCCCCCCGGTTCCCCCTCATCCGCGACGGGGTCCCGCCGCGTCCCAGCGGCGTCCCCGCGGACCATCGTCAGGAGTTCTCTTCACCATGCCCTCGAACACCCACCGCCGCACCGGCGTCCGCCGGACCCTGACCGTCGGCGCCTTCGCCGTCGTCTTCGGCCTCGCCGGGCAGTCCGTCGCCCAGGCCCAGGACTGGGACCGGGGCCGGGACTGGGACCGCGGCTGGGACCGCTGGGACCGGACGGCGGCCACCGCCCAGGCCGAGGCCCCCGCACCCGAGGCGGCTCCCGCCCCGGCCCCCGCTCCCGCGGTCCCGGCAGGGGCGGCGGCGCCGGCGCCGGCCGTCTCGCTGCCCGTCTCGACCGACCTGAGCGGCAAGCCGACCCCGACCTCGACCGCGTACAGCGCGTGGGCCGAGCACGTCCGCCCCGTCGTCGCCGACGTCACCGCGACCCACGGGGTCTCCACGGTCCTCACCCGGCCCGGCCACTCCCCCACCCAGCAGCTCGCCGCGGACTTCATGGTCTACGCCGACTCCGCCAAGGGTGACGCCGTCGCCCAGTACGTGATCGACAACGCCGAGCAGTTCGGCGTCGAGTACGTCATCTGGAAGCAGCGGATCTTCATCATCGGCGGCTCCGGCTGGCAGGCGATGGAGGACCGCGGGTCGATCACCGCCAACCACTACGACCACGTGCACGTCAGCTTCAACCCCTGACCGGCGCAGGACGCGGCCCCGAGCCCCCCGGGGCCGCGTCCTCGTCCTCCCCGTGCGGCGAGAGCCCCGACGACGGTCAGCCGGCGTAGAGCGTGAACCCGGTCAGCCGGCGCCCGGCGTCGTCGGCCGGGGTCGCCGACTCGACCTGCCGCCGCGCCTGCTCCTCGACCGGGTCGTCCGACAGCGCCTGCAGGTAGCGGCGGTGCTCGGCGAGCGAGGCCACCGCCCGGTCGACGACGCCGGTGACGTCGACGGTGTGCGTCACCCCCACCGGCGTGGAGACGGCGGTCCACCGCACGCCCCGCCACGGCTCCGGGTCGGCGAGCTCGGGGAAGATCCACTCGTTCGCCGCGTCGCCCACGGCGTCGACGGCCGAGCGGCCCAGCGCGCGGTGGTCGGCGCTGTTCCAGTAGGCAGGGGCCACGCCCGGCGGCGTCCACGTCTCCCCGAAGTGCAGGGTGACCACCAGCTCCGGGCGGTGCCGGCGGACCGCCGCGGCCAGCGACCGCCGCAGGTCCAGCCCCTCGGTGAGCCGTCCGTCGGGGTGGCCGAGGAACTCCACCACCGACACCCCCACCGCCGCCGCGGCCGCCCGCTGCTCCCGCTCGCGCAGGGGCCCGGCGGCCTCCGGCGGCAGCCCGGCGATGCCGGCCTCCCCGCTGGTGGCCAGCACGTAGCGGACGTCGCGCCCGGCGGCGGTCCAGGCGGCGACGGCGGCCGCGCAGCCGTACTCGACGTCGTCGGGGTGGGCGACGACGACCAGCGCGCGTTCCCAGTCGTCGGGCAGCGGTTCGACCATCCCGGCAGTCTGCCCGGGTCGACCGCGGCCGGGGGCGACGCGCGCGGGGGTCAGCGGCCGGCCGCGCGCACCCGGTAGGTGAAGCACTGCTCGGCCAGGGCGCGCACGTGGACCTCGTGCACCACCGGGTCGGCGAGCAGCTCCTGGAGGGAGTCCTCGACGTCCTCGCCCTCGGGGACGACCCGGATCGCCGAGTAGTCCAGCGACCCGTCCTCCCGGTACCCGCGCAGCACGCGCGGCCCCTGCCGCAGCTCCGGGGGCAGTCCGGAGGTCTCGGCCCACCCCTCGCACGGCCGGGCGTGCACGAACACCGGACCCACCTCCCGCCACGGGGACCGCCCGCGCAGCGGGGCGTGGGCGACGAGCCAGACCTCGTCGTCCGGGCGGGCGCGGCGCAGGCAGCACCGCAGCGGGACCCCCGCCGCGTCGGGCCACGGCACCGGGACGTTGCCCTCGGTGTCCCGCCCGCTGCGCCGGATCCCGTCGAGCTCCGCGGGGTCGATGGCGTGCACGGTGAGCACGGGAGCGGGCTGCACGGGCGTCGTCGTCATGCCTCCACGGTCGTCGTCGCCGGGCCCGTGGTCCGGCGGGAATCGGACACCGCAGGGACCTC
This sequence comes from Geodermatophilus sp. SYSU D00766, assembly GCF_054049915.1. Lineage (NCBI taxonomy): Bacteria > Bacillati > Actinomycetota > Actinomycetes > Geodermatophilales > Geodermatophilaceae > Geodermatophilus > Geodermatophilus sp. SYSU D00766. The sequence goes on along the minus strand of NZ_JBJGYI010000008.1, from coordinate 138,483 downwards.
CGGCGCCGGTGTCAGCGCCCGCGGGCCACGCGCAGCGCCGCACCGACCAGTGGCACCTGCAGCGGCAGCCGCACGAGCCCGGCGGCCAGCAGGGCCGGCCGGCCGCGGGCCACCCGCAGGTGGTGCAGGTGCGCGGGCACGAAGGACGTCAGCAGCGCGGCGGCCACCCAGCCGCCGACGCGCCGGGTGGGCGGCGCGGTGAGCAGCGCCGCGGCGGCCAGCTCGGCGACGCCGCTCGCGAGCACCCAGGCACGGGCGTCCCCGAGCTCGGGCGGGACCAGCCACTCGTAGGTCCGCGGCCGCAGGAGGTGCAGCACGCCGGACCCGCCCAGGGCGGCGGCGAGCCAGGTCGCGGGGGCGGGCGGTCGCACGGGGTCACCGTAGGCTCCGGCTCCGTGTCCGCCGCCGACCTCCTCATCGCCGCGGCGGTCGCCCTGGGCGCCGGCGTGATCAACTCCATCGCCGGCGGCGGCTCCCTGGTGCTGTTCCCCACGCTGGTGGCGCTGGGGCTGCCGACGGTCGCGGCCAACGTGACCAACTCGGTGGCGCAGTGGCCGGGCTACCTCGGCGGGATGGCCGGGTTCCGCCGCGAGTACACCGGCCAGGGCCGGCGGATGGCCCGCCTCGGCGCGGTGTCGGTGCTCGGCGGGGCGGCGGGCAGCGTGCTCCTGTTGACCACGCCGAGCGAGGCCTTCGACGTCGTCGTCCCGGTGCTGGTGCTGCTGGCCAGCCTGCTGCTGGCGGTGCAGCCGCTGCTCACCCGGCGGCTGCCCGACCGCGACGACGACGCCGCCGCGCGCGACCCGTGGTGGCTGTACGTGGCGCTGTTCCTCGCCACCGTCTACGGCGGCTACTTCGGCGGGGCGCTCGGGGTGATCCTCGTCGGCGTCCTCGGGACCGCGCTGCACCGGTTGCAACTGGCCAACGCGCTCAAGTCGGCGCTGTCCGCGGTGACCGCGACGGTGACCCTCGTCGTCTTCGGGCTCTTCGGGCCGGTCGCCTGGCCCGTGGTCGCCGTCGCGGCCCCGGCCAGCCTGGTGGGCGGCTTCGCCGGCGCCCGGATCGCCGAGCGCATCCCCGCGACGCCGCTGCGCGTGCTGATCGTCGTCTTCGGCGTCGGGGTGTCGGTCTACCTGTTCACCCGGATCTGACCCCGGTCGCGCTGCTCACCGTGGCGGTGGTCACCGCGGTGCTGGCCAACCTGGTCGACAACCTGCCGGCGACCCTGGCGCTGCTGCCGGTGGCCGCCGCCGTCGGCCCGGGTGCGGTGCTGGCCGTGCTGATCGGCGTGGACGTCGGCCCGAACCTGACCTACACCGGGTCGCTGGCCGACCTGCTGTGGCGCCGGGTGCTGGGGGCCGGTGCACCGACCGCGGGCCGGTTCGCCGCGGTCGGCCTGGCGACCGTGCCGCTGACCCTGACCGCGGCCACCCTCGCCCTCTGGCTCGCCCTCCAGTGGTGAGGTGCTGTAACGGCCCCGCTGCAGGGTCCGATCGCGAGCCTGCGAGCGATGGGGGGCAGCGGGGTCCTTCACTCGCCGCCGCGGCCGGGCTCGCCGATGGCGATCATCGCCTCGACGGCGCGGCGGGCGCGGGCGGCGGTGTCGGGGTCGACGTCGATCGCGCCCTCGCCGGTGCGCAGCGTGTGCAGCAGCTTCTCCGGCGTGATCATCTTCATGTAGCGGCAGGCGGCGCGGTCGTTCATCGGGATGAACGCCGTCCCGGAGTTGAGCGAGCGCAGCTGGTGCAGGATGCCGACCTCGGTGGCCACCAGGACCTGGCCCGACGTCGTGCGCGCCGCCGCCTCGACCATCCCGCCGGTGGACAGCACGCGGGTGCGGTCGGCCGGCAGGTCACCGTGGCTGACCAGGTCGAGCACGGAGGTGGTGCAGCCGCACTCGGGGTGCACGAGGATCTCCGCGTCGGGGTGCGCGGCGACCCGGGCGCGCACGTCGGCCGGGCTGATGCCGGCGTGCACGTGGCACTCCCCCGCCCACACGTGGATGTCGTCCCGCCCGGTGACGCGCTTGACGTGCGCGCCGAGGAACTGGTCGGGGCAGAAGAGGATCTCGCGGTCCTCGGGGATCGACCGGATGACGTCGGCGGCGTTGGACGAGGTGCAGCAGATGTCGGTCTCGGCCTTCACCGCGGCGGTGGTGTTGACGTAGCTGACGACGACGGCGCCGGGGTGCTCCGCCTTCCACTCGCGCAGCTGCGCGGCGGTGATCGAGTCGGCGAGGGAGCACCCGGCGGCGTGGTCGGGTAGCAGCACCGTCTTGTCCGGCGAGAGGATCTTCGCCGTCTCGGCCATGAAGTGGACGCCGCAGAACACGATCTCGCGGGCGTCGGTCTGCGCGGCGACGCGGGACAGGTAGAGGGAGTCGCCGGTGAAGTGCGCGACGTCCTGGATCTCGGGCACCTGGTAGTTGTGCGCGAGCACGACCGCGCCGCGCTCGTCGGCCAGCCGGCGCACCTCGGCGGCCCAGGTCTCGAACTCGTCGGGCGACAGGGTGCGCTCGTCGCCGACGGCGGCGGTGGGGGCGGGCGCGGTGGTCGCGGTCACGGGGCTCCTCGCGGGGGGACGGGGCTCTCATGCTCCCTGCGACGTCGCCGGCCGCGACGGCGGGGTGCCCGGTGCAACGCCCGGCGCCCCGGCCGGCTTCCCGTCAGCGGCGGACGTCGTAGACCAGGTGGGTCACCCGTGACCCCTGGACCACCACCGGGTCCTCGAACGCGATCTCCGGCGGCCCGCCGGTGCCGAAGTACGGCCTGCCCGACCCCAGGACGACCGGGACGAGGGCGAGCACCACCCGGTCGACCAGGCCGGCCCGCAGCGCCTGCCCGCCGACGTCCCCGGCGGTCACCGTGACGTCCCGGTCGCCGGCGAACGCCCTGGCCCGCTCGACCGCCGTCGCCACGTCGGGCACGAACGTGAACGGCGCCGTGCCGGCGTGCGGCCAGTCGTCGGCCGGCCGGTGGGTGACGACGAAGACGTGCTCGCCGCCGGGCGGCACGCCCTCCCACCCGTTCGTGAGGTCGAAGAGCCGGCGGCCGCACACCATCGCGGCCGTCCTCGCCACGTGCTCCCGCAGGAACCGCGCCGTCGGCTCGGTGACCCGGAAGGGCCGGTCCGGGTCGCTGAGGGTCACCTCGACGTCGCCGTTGCCGTACCAGTCGAACAGCGGGCCGGGCATGTCGTCGTCCCTGCCGACGTACCCGTCCAGCGACACCGCCGCGAACACGACCACCCTGCCCATCGCGATCCCTCCTCCTGGTCCGTGCGTGCAGGGAGGACCGCCGGCGGCTGCTCAACTCATCGGTTGACGACCGGACCCGGCCGTCCTGCAAGGGAGGCGCCCTAGGATCTGCGCGCCGACCCCACCCCGAGTCAAGGGACCCCCGATGCGCCGTCGTCCGCTCCCCCTCGTCCTGGCCGCCGCCACCACGCTGGCGCTGGCGGCGTGCGCCCCGCAGGAGGAGTCCACCGACGCCGGGTCCACCAGCGGCGGCGGGTCGGCGGCGACAGGCGCCTGCACCCCCGACGAGCTCGACACCCTCGAGCCGGGGACGCTGACCGTGGCCACCGACCAGCCCGCCTACGAGCCCTGGGTCGTCGACGACACCCCGGAGAACGGGGAGGGCTTCGAGTCCGCCGTCGCCTACGCCGTCGCCGAGCAGCTCGGCTACGCCGAGGACGACGTCACCTGGACCCGCGTGCCGTTCACCGCCGCGATCCAGCCCGGCCCGCGGCCGTTCGACTTCGACATCAACCAGTTCTCCATCACCGAGGAGCGCCGGCAGGCCGTCGACTTCTCCTCGCCGTACTACACCGTCAGCCAGGCGGTCATCACGACGGCGGGCTCCGCGGCCGACGGCGCCACGAGCCTGGCGGACCTGCAGGACCTGCGGCTGGGCGCCCAGGTGGCGACGACGAGCCTCGACGTCCTCACCGAGGTCATCGCCCCCGAGACCGAGCCGGTCGTGTTCAACACCAACGACGACGCCAAGCTCGCGCTGCAGAACGGCCAGGTCGACGCCATCGTCGTCGACCTCCCGACCGCCTTCTACATCACCTCCGCGGAGCTGGACAACGGCGTGATCGTCGGCCAGCTCGAGGACTCGGGCGAGGGCGGCGACCAGTTCGGCCTGCTGCTGGCCAAGGACAGCCCGCTGACCGACTGCGTGTCCCAGGCGGTCGACGCGCTGCGCGAGGACGGCACGCTCGCCGACCTCGAGCAGCAGTGGCTCTCCGACGTCGCCGACGCACCCGTCCTGTCCTGAGCGCGGTGGTCACCGGCGGCGGGGTCCCGGCCCTCCCGCCGCCCAGCGAGCTCGAGCTCGGCCGCCGGGCCTGGCGACGGCGCCGGGCCCGCCGCTCGACCCTCGTGGCGCTGGCCTCCACGCTGCTGTTCGCCGCCGTCGCGTACGTGGCGGTCACCCGGTCGCCGGGCTGGCCGCGCGTGCAGGCCACCTTCTTCTCCCTGTCGGTGGCGTGGGACTCGCTCCCCGAGATCGCCCGCGGGCTGCTGGTCAACCTGCAGGTGCTCGTCGTCGGCGGGCTGCTCGTGCTGGTGGTGGGCCTGGGCATCGCGGCGCTGCGGACGCTGCGCGGCCCGGCGTGGGCGCCGCTGCGGATCCTCGCGACCGTCTACGTCGACCTGTTCCGCGGCATCCCGCTGATCATCGTGCTGTACCTGGTCGGCTTCGGGTTCCCCGCGCTGGGCCTGCAGGGCGTGCCGACGTCGCCGTTCGTCCTCGGGACGGCGGCCATCGTGATCGTCTACTCCGCGTACGTGGCCGAGGTGTTCCGGGCCGGCATCGAGTCGGTGCACCCCAGCCAGCGCGCCGCGGCCCGCTCGCTGGGGCTCACCCACCGGCAGACGATGCGGATCGTCGTCCTGCCGCAGGCGCTGCGCACGGTCACCCCGGCGCTGCTCAACGACTTCGTCGCGCTGCAGAAGGACGTCGGGCTGATCTCGGTGCTCGGCGCGGTCGACGCGGTGCGCTCGGCGCAGATCCTGGTCGGGCAGAGCTTCAACTTCACGCCGTACGTCGTCGCCGGGCTGCTGTTCGTGCTGCTCGCCATCCCCTCGGCCCGCTTCGCCGACGCCGTCACCGCCCGCGCCCGCCGCCGCCAGCAGAGCGGGTCGCTGCTGTGACCGTGCTCGAGCTGCGCGGGATCGTGAAGGCGTTCGGGGCGAACGTCGTGCTGCGCGGGGTGGACCTCGCCGTCGACGAGCACCGGGTGGTGGCGCTCATCGGCGGGTCGGGGTCGGGCAAGTCCACGCTGCTGCGCTGCGCCTCGCTGCTGGAGACCGTCGACGACGGGCAGGTGCTGCTCGACGGCGAGGACGTCACCGACCCGCGGGTCGACGCCGACCGGGTGCGCCGGCGGATGGGCGTCGTCTTCCAGGCCTACAACCTGTTCCCGCACCTGTCGGTGCTCGACAACGTGACCCTCGCGCCGACCGCCGTGCACGGGCGGCCGAGGGCCGAGGCGGTCGAGGAGGCGCGGGGGCTGCTCGGGCGCATCGGGCTGGCCGACAAGGCGCTGGAGTACCCCGACCGGCTCTCCGGCGGGCAGCAGCAGCGGGTGGCCATCGTGCGCGCGCTCGCCGTCCGCCCGCGGGTGCTGCTGCTCGACGAGGTGACCAGCGCGCTGGACCCCGAGCTGGTCGGCGAGGTGCTCGCCCTGGTGCGGGAGGTGGCCGGTCAGGGCATGACGATCGTGATGGCCACCCACGAGATGGGTTTCGCCCGGCAGGTGGCCGACACGGTGGCCTTCCTCGACGGCGGGGTGCTGCTGGAGTCCGGCCCGCCGGGGCAGGTGCTCGGCGACCCGGAGCACCCGCGGACCCGGCAGTTCCTCGCCCGGGTCATCGACGCCGGCCGGCTGTAGGCGCGTGCCTCCCCGCGCGAGATCGGCGGTCTCGTGGCCGTCAGCGCGCGATGGCCACGAGACCGCCGATCTCGACGAGCCGCTCAGCGCAGGTGGGCGGTGTCGTTCACCAGCCGCACCGACGTGCGGCCGTCGGAGCTCCACGCCACCGTCGACAGGGACGCGGCCTCCAGGAACACCCGGTGCACGACCTCGTCGCCGACGTCGAGGCCCGCGGCCAGCAGCAGCTTGATCGGGGTCACGTGGCTGACCACCAGCACCGTCCGCCCGGCGTGCCGCTCGAGCAGCCGCGTCCGCGCCCGGGCCACCCGCCGCGACACGTCGGCCACCGACTCACCGCCCGGCGCGGCCACCGTGACGTCGGCGGCGAACCGGCGGACGGCCAGCGGGTGGCGCGCCCGCGCCTCGGCGGCGCTCAGCCCCTCGAGGTCGCCGAAGTCGAGCTCGACGAGGTCGTCGTCGTACTCGACCGGCAGGCCCAGCGCCGCGGCCACGGTCTCGGCGGTCTCCCGGGTGCGGCGCAGCGGCGAGGCGACGACGACCTCGATGCCGAGCTCCTTGGCCCGGACGGCGGCCGCCTCGGCCTCCGCCCGCCCGGTGGCCGACAGCGGCAGGTCGTTGCGGCCGCTGTAGCGGCGCTCGGGCGTGTGCTCGGTCTGCCCGTGCCGCAGCAGGTGCGTGACCGTGGTGACCACGGGCGCCGGCTCGGCGGCGGGCTGCACGTCGTCGCCGGTCACGGACGGCTCGGCGGCGGCGTCGCGGTGCACCGGCCGGCCGTCCATCGCGCTGTTGGCCAGGGCGTCGGCGGCGGAGTTCTGCGCGCGCGGCACCCAGGTGTAGCAGACGCTGCCCAGCTGCCGGGCGATGGCGCGGGCCTGCACGGCCAGCTTCTGCATGTCCGGGTGCTTGATCTTCCAGCGGCCCGACATCTGCTCGACGACGAGCTTGGAGTCCATCCGCACCTCGACGTCGGCGCCCGGGTCGAGATCCAGCACGGCCTGCAGGCCGGCCACCAGGCCGCCGTACTCGGCCACGTTGTTCGTCGCCCGCCCCACGGACGCCGCCCGCTCGGCGAGCACCCGCCCGGTGCCGGCGTCGCGGACCAGCGCGCCGTAGCCCGCCGGGCCGGGGTTGCCCCGCGAGCCGCCGTCGGCCTCGACGACCAGCTTCCGGCTCACAGCCCGGACTCGGCGGTGCGCACGAGGATGCGGCCGCAGTTCTCGCAGCGGACCACCTCGTGCGGGTCGGCGTTGCGGACGGCGGCGAGTTCCTTCCCGAACAGCTCGATGCGGCAGCCCTGGCACTGGCGCGCCTTGAGCACCGCCGCGCCGGTGGTGCCGGTCTGGGCGCGGATGCGGTCGTAGAGCGCCAGCAGCTGCTCGGAGACGCCGGCGGCGACCTCGGCGCGGGCGGCCTCGTGCCGGGCGGTGGCGTCGGCGATGTCGGCGAGGGCGTCGTCGCGCAGCTGCTCGGCCCGCTCGCGGTCGGCGACGGCCGAGGCGCGGCCCTCCTGGGCGGCGACGAGCGTGGCGTCGGCGGTCTCGCGGCGCTCCATGAGCTCGAGCACCTGGTCCTCGAGGTCGGACTGCCGCCGGGACAGCGACTGCAGCTCCGACTGCAGGGAGGTGATCTCCTTCGCCGTCGCCGCGCCGGAGTCGATCCGCCCCTGGTCGCGCGCCGCCCGCTGCCGGACGGTCTCGACGTCGGCCTCCAGCCGCTTCTGCTCCCGGTCGAGGTCGCGCACCTCGGTCTCGGCGTGGACCTCGGCCTCGGCGAAGCCGCGCTCGGCCTCGGCGGCGGCCTCGACGGCGGCGACCTCCGGCAGCGTCCGCTTCCGGTGGGCGAGCTGGGTGAGCGCGACGTCCTCGCCGGCCAGCGTCAGGAGCTTCTGCTGCTCGAAGTGGTCGGCCTTCACCCGACCAACTTACCGTCGGGCCGGGCGCTCCCCTCCCGGCGGCGCGGACTCCAGCGGGTCGGGCAGCTCGCGGAAGGTGGGGTCCTCCCGCTCGGCGGTGTAGTCGGTGTCCGCCGTCCCGTCGACTCCGTCGGGCACCTTCGCCGCCCGCAGCGCCAGCGTCACCAGGACGACGACGAGCAGGTTGGCCGCCAGCGCCAGCAGGCCGGTGTAGACCGACGACGCCGCGTCCAGGCCCAGCTTCGACAGCGCGAAGGACGACCCGCCGAAGTGCTCGCGCACCACCGTCCCGTCCGGGCCCAGCCGCGGGGTGTTGTAGAGCATCAGCAGGCCCGCGGTCATGCCGGCTACCCAGCCGGCGATCAGCCCGCCGCGGTGCATCCAGCGGGTGTAGAGGCCCAGCGCCACCGACGGCAGCGTCTGCAGGATGATCACGCCGCCGATGAGCTGCAGGTCGATGGAGAACTGCGGGTCGATGAACAGGATCGCCGCGACCGCGCCGAGCTTGACCACCAGCGAGACGACCTTGGCCACCTGCGCCTCCTGCCGCGGGGTGGCGTCCCGCTTGAGGAACTCCTTGTAGATGTTGCGGGTGAACAGGTTGGCCGCGGCGATCGACATGATCGCCGCCGGCACCAGCGCGCCGATGCCGATGGCGGCGAAGGCGATGCCGGCGAACCAGCTCGGGAACATCTCCTGGAACAGCACCGGCACGACGGTGTTGCCGTCCTCGCCGATCGGCGTCACGCCGGCCGCGATCGCCATGAAGCCCAGCAGCGCGATGAACCCGAGCGCCAGGCTGTAGACGGGCAGCGCGCTCATGTTGCGCTTGAGCACGTCGCGGTTGCTGGCCGCCAGCAGCCCGGTGATCGAGTGCGGGTAGAGGAACAGGGCGAGCGCCGAACCGAGGGCCAGGGTGGCGTAGCCCAGCTGGCCGGTGGCCGGCAGCAGCACCCCCGCGCCCGTGCCGGCGGAGAACTTCTCCTCCGCGGCGCCGAAGATCGCGTCCCAGCCGCCGAGCTTCACCGGGATGACGATCACCGCGACGATGATCGTCAGGTAGATGAGCGTGTCCTTGACGAAGGCGATGAGCGCCGGCGCCCGCAGCCCCGAGTTGTAGGTGTAGAGCGCGAGGATCACGAACGCGACGATGAGCGGCAGCTCGCCCTCGACGCCCATCGCCTTGAGGATCGCCTCGATGCCGACCAGCTGGAGGGCGATGTAGGGCATCGTCGCGACGATCCCGGTCAGCGCCACCAGCAGGGCCATCGTCGGCGAGTCGAACCGCGAGCGGACGAAGTCCGCCGGGGTGACGAACCCGCGCACGTGGCTGACCGACCACAGCCGGATGACCACCAGGAACACCAGCGGGTAGATCACCACGGTGTAGGGGACGGCGAAGAACCCGGCGGCGCCCGCGCCGAACATCAGCGCCGGGACGGCGACGAAGGTGTAGGCGGTGTAGAGGTCACCGCCGAGCAGGAACCAGGTGATCCAGGTGCCGAAGTTGCGCCCGCCCAGGCCCCACTCGTCGAGGTGCATGAGGTCGTCCGCGCGCCGCCAGCGGGCGGCGACGAACCCCATGACCGTGACGACGAGGAACAGGACGATGACGATCGAGAGCTCGACGACGTTGACCCCGTCCACGGCTCAGCGCTCCCGGTCTCGGCGGGCGGCGTCGCGGGCGGCGTCGCGCGTGGCGTTGTCCCGGGCGATCGCGTCCCGGGCGGCGGCCTGCTCGGCCGGGCTGCGCCGGGTGGCCCGGTAGACCAGGACGGTGGTCAGCACACCGAGGGCGACGAAGGCCAGCTGCAGCCAGTAGAAGAGCGGCCAGCCGAACAGCGTCGGCTCGACGCGGTTGTAGAGCGGCACGATCAGCGGCACCACGATCGGCACCAGCAGCAGCCAGTTCCAGGGGCTGCGGTCGCTGCGCCGGGGGGCCGCACCCCCCGTCGTCGGTCCTTGGGCGGTGGCCACGGCGTCCTCCCCGTCTCAGCCGGCCGCGCGGGCCGGGTCCCCTCCTGCCGACCGGCCCCGGTGCACCGTCCACGGGTCGGTGCGGTGCCGGGAGGCGGCGGCCTCGACCCTGCCGGACAGGTCGGTGACCAGCACCTCGGCGGCCACGGGCACCCAGGGCCACTCGGAGGCGAAGTGTGCCACGTCACACACCGCGGGGCCGGTCGACTCCTGTGACTCCGAGACCGGGTGGTGCCGCAGGTCGCTGGTGAGGAGGACGTCGGCCCCCGCCGCCGCGGCGGCCGGCAGCAGGGAGCCGCCACTGCCCCCGCAGACGGCGACCGTGCGCACCGGCCGGCCGGGGTCGCCGGCCGCGCGGACCCCGCCCTGGGTGGCGGGCAGCACCGCGGCCGCGTGCGCGGCGAAGGCGGCCAGCGTCGTCGGCGCGGGCAGCTCGCCCACCCGGCCCAGTCCCTGCCGCGAGCCGGGCGCCACCGGCTCCAGCGGCCGGGTGCCGGTCAGCCCGAGGACGGCGGCCAGCGCGTCGTTCACCCCGACGTCGGCGGCGCGGTCGGCGTTGGTGTGCGCCACGAACAGCCCGCAGCCGGCGCGCACCAGGCGGTGCACCAGCCGTCCCTTCGGGTCGTCGGCGGGAACGCCGTGCACCGGGGTGAGGAACAGCGGGTGGTGGGTGACGAGCAGCTGCGCGCCGCGCTCGATCGCCTCGTCGACGACGGCGGCCACCGGGTCGACCGCGACGAGCACCCGCTCGACCGGCTCGGCGGGGTCGCCGCACACCAGCCCGACGGCGTCCCAGCTCTCGGCGAGTGCGGGGTCGTAGCGGGCCTCCAGCGCGGCGACGACCTCGCCCAGGGTGGCGGTCACGGGCGCCGACCCTAGGTCAGACGGGGCGGCCCATCACGACGCGGCGGCCGGGGACCCCCAGGCCCGCGGCCGCCTCCCGGTCGACGAGCGCGGCCAGCTCCGGACCGGGGTCGGCGACCTCGGTGAAGCCGCGCGCGGCGTACCAGGGCGCGTTCCACGGCACGTCGGCGTAGGTGGTCAGCGTGACCCGCGCGGCCCCGGCGTCGCGGGCGGTCCGCAGGGCGGCGTCGAGCAGCGCGGTCCCGAGGCCGCGCCGGCCCGCCGCGGGGTGCACCGACAGCTGCTCGAGGTGCACGTCGCCGTCGACCCGTTCCAGGACGGCGAAGCCGACCGCCGGCTGCCCCACGACCAGGACCCGCCAGGCCGCCGCCCGCTCCTGCGCCGTGTGCGGCGGCGGGAGGTCGGTGATGCCCGCCGTCGCGAACAGCGCGTCGGCGGCGGCCTCGATCGCCGGCAGCCGCTCCAGGTCGGCCGGCCCGGCGACGCGGACGTCGTCCCTCACCGTCGTGCCGCCGGAGGGGCCGCCCGCTGCACCACCCGGCGCAGCATGCCCGGCACCACCCGCGCGTGGAACGGCCGGACGACGCCGAAGTAGGCCCGGCCCAGGACGTTGTGCCGCCGGACGACGGTGACCGCCACCAGCTCGTGCCCCGGCGGCGCGGGACGCACGTGCAGGACCAGCCGGAAGTCCAGGTGCCGGTCGTCGACGCCGAGGACCGCGGTGTCCGCGGCCGCCGAGAGCACGGGGAACAGCCCCGTCCCGGTGCGCAGGTGGAGCGGCCGGACGAGCACGGTGCGCACGCCCATCAGCGCCCGCACCCACGGCGGGACGGCGGCCGGGCCGAACGCGGCGAGCCAGTCGCGGGCGTCGGTCGAGGCCCCGGACGGGACGGCGACCGCGAAGGCGTCGGTGAAGTCCGCGCCGTCCAGGGCGGCGGCGGTGACCAGGTCGGGCGGCACCGGCACCGCGCGGGGCCGGCCGGTCCGCAGTTCCGCGTCGAGCTCCACGGCCCACCTCCGTACGCCACCGTATGGTGACCCGTACCGTAGCGTACGGACGTGCCTGCGCGGGAGCGGTTGTCGGCCGAGGACTGGTCCCGGGCCGCGCTGGAGGCGCTGGGCCGCGGCGGGCTGGCCGCGGTCGCCGTCGAGCCGATCGCCGCCCGCCTGGGCGCCACCAAGGGCAGCTTCTACTGGCACTTCCCCGGCCGCGACGCACTCGTCGAGGCCGCCCTCGGGCTCTGGGAGCGGGCGCACACCGACGCCGTCATCGCCGACCTCGACCGGCTGGCCGACCCGCGCGAGCGGCTGCGCAGCCTCACCGAGCGCACGCTGGGCCACGCCGGCGACGGCGACCCCGTCGTCTCGCTGCTGCGCGACGTCGACGACCCGCGGGTGCGGCGGGTGCTCGCCACGGTCACCCGGCGCCGCGTGGCCTACGTGCGCGCCACGCTCGTCGAGGCCGGCGTCCCGCCCGAGGAGGCCGGCCGCCGCGCGACCCTCGCCTACGCGGCCTACGTCGGCTGGTGGCAGGTGCGCGCGGTCGCGCCGGAACTGGCCCCCGCGGGGACGCCGTCGTCGGGGCACGCGCAGGTCCTGCTCGCGATCCTGCTGCCGGACGCCTGACCCGCGTCCGGGGTCACCGCCGCGCGTCCTCCCCCACCGCCGTGCGTCCTCCCTCACCGCCGACCGTGCGGGAGGACGCCCCACGATCAGGTCACCTGATCCCGGAGCGTCGATCCGCGTCCTGGCTCACCGCCGCGCGTCCTGGCTCACCGTCGACCGTGAGCCAGGACGCGACACGACCAGGTCACCTGATCGTCCGCGCGACCCCCGCGGCGGGTGGCAGGCTCGGCCCGTGGCGGAGAGGTCGCTGCGCGCCCCGGCGTGGCTCGAGGAACTGGTCCGCACCTCGCCCCCGCCGGTGCCGTGGCGCGACGTCGCCCGCTTCGCCGTCACGCTGCCCGCGCCGCTGGCCGTCGCGCTCGCCGTCGGCGGGGAGTCCGCCCTCGGCGCCGGCGTGTTCGCCACCACCGGCGCGCTGGCCGCCACCCTCGCCCCGCAGGGCGGGCCGCTGCGCGACCGGCTGCGGCGCACCGCGGCCGCCGTGGGTCTCGGCGCGGTCGGGCTGGTCGCCGGGCAGTTCGCCGCGGGGGGCGGGGTGGTGCCGGTGGTCGTCGTCGCGGTCCTCGCGGCGGCCGCGGCGCTGATCAGCGCGATCAGCTCGGCGCTGTCGCTGGGCGCGCTGCAGCTGCTCATCTACACCGCGCTCGCCTCCGGGCTGCAGACGCCGCTGCCGGCGGTCGCGGAGCTGGCGTGGTTCGCCGCCGGCGCGGCGTGGGCGACGCTGACCGTCCTGGTGCAGGCGGCGACCGAGCCCAGCGACCCCGACCGGACCGCGGTCGCCGCCGTGTTCACCCGCATCGCCGGGCTGCTCACCGCCGTGGGCACCGACGCCACCGAGACCGCCCGCCGCGACCTGACCGCCGCGCTCAACGCCGCCTACGACCGGGTGATCCGCAGCCGCAGCATCTCGTCGGGGCGCAACCGGGAGCTCTCGGAGCTGGCGGGGGTGCTCAACGCGGCCGCGCCGCTGGTCGAGGCCGCCGTCGCCTCCGCCCGCACCGCGGTGCCCGCCGACCCGCACGACGTCACCGCAGTGCACGCCCTCGCCGCCGCGGTCACCGGCAGCCGCGAGCTGCCCGCCGAGCGGCCGGCGGCACTGGCGGACGGGCCCGCCCCGCGCCGCGCGGTCCGGCACGGGGTGCGCCTGGCGTGGGCGGTGGTCGGCGACGCGGAGGAGCGGGCCGAGGCCGCCGTCGCCCCGCCGCGGCCGTCCCCGCGGCAGCGGCTGCGCGAGCTCGCCGACCGCACCCTCGGCAGCCCCGACACCCGCGACTTCGCCGTCCGCCTGGTGCTGTGCATGACGATCGCCGAGATCGCCCGCCAGCTGCTGCCCATCGAGCGGCCCTACTGGGTGCTGCTCACCGTGGCGATCGTGCTCAAGCCCGACTTCGGCTCGGTGTTCACCCGGGCGGTGCAGCGCGGCGTCGGCACCCTGATCGGCGTCCTCATCGGCTCGCTGCTGCTGTCGTTCCTGCCGCGCAACGGCTGGGTGGTCGTGGCCATGGCTGTGGCCGCCGCTCTGCTGCCGTGGGCCCGCGGCGCGAACTTCGGCCTGTTCTCGGTCTTCCAGACGCCGGTGATCATCCTGCTGCTCGACCTCGCCGTGCCCGGCGGCCCGGACCTGGTCGCCGCCCGGCTCCTCGACACCCTCATCGGCTGCGCGATCGTCCTCGTCGCCGGCTACCTCCTCTGGCCGCAGACCTGGCGCGCCCCGCTCGACGAGGCCATGGGCGCCACCGTGGTGGCCCTCGACGGGTTCGTGGGCGCGGCCTTCGGCGGCGGCGACCCGGCGGACCGGCGGCGGGCGCGGCGGCGCACCTACCGGGCGACGACCGAGCTGACCACCCAGCTGCAGCGCCGGCTGGCCGAGCCGCCGCCGATCAGCACCCGCGCCGCGGCGTGGTGGCCGGTCATCGTGCAGTTCGAGCGCACCGCCGACGCGGTCACCGAGGCGGTCATCGCCGCCGATGCCGGCGGCCCGGCCCCCGACCCCGACCAGGTGGCGGTGCTGCGCCGCGCGCTGCGCGAGCTGGAGGACGACGTCCGCGCGCACCGGACCCCCGACGACGCCGAGATCCACGCCGAGGGCGTGCTCGCCCCGGTCGCGCGCGAGGTCGACGCCGCCCGCCGGATGGTCCGCGACGCCGCACCGGGCCGGCGCACCGAGGCGGCGGCACCGGGCACCTGAGTCGCCGCCCGGTGGCACCTGCGCTGTCATGGACGGATGCGCCGTCGCCGCCGGACCTCCCCCGCTCCCTCCCGCCTCCCGGTCGTCCCCGGCACCGACGGTCCCCCGCCGCCGGGCTCGCGCACCGTGCGCAGCGACGACGGCGTCGACCTGCACGTGGAGTTCGACGGACCCGAGGACGCCCCGCTGACCGTCGTGTTCTGCCACGGCTTCACCGCCCGCCTCGGCGAGTGGCAGCTGCAGCGCGAGGCGGTCCGCGACCGCGCGCGGCTGGTGCTGTGGGACCACCGCGGCCACGGCCGCTCGAGCTGGGCGGACCCGACGACGGCGACCATCGACCGCACCGCCCGCGACCTCGGGCTGGTCCTCGACGCCGTCGTGCCGGCCGGGCCGGTCGTGCTCGCCGGGCACTCGATGGGCGGCATGACGATCATGGCGCTGGCGCGGCGGCGGCCGGAGCTGTTCGGGCCCCGCGTCGTCGGCGCGTTCCTGCTCGCCACCTCCGCCGGCGGGCTGGTCTCCACCGGCCTGCTCGGCGCGCTGGTGAAGCTGGTGCGGGCGCTGCACCTGCTGCCGCTCTACCTGTGGTGGCTGCGGCTGCTGGCCCCGCTGCTCGAGCGGTACCGCCGCCGCGGCACCCGGATCGGCCGCCGCTACATGCGCAAGTACCTCTTCGGCCGCGACGACGCGACCCCCGAGGCCGTGCGGGCGGTGCAGGACATGCTCGAGGAGACGCCGCTGACGGTCACCATGGCCTTCTACGGGACCTTCCTCGACCACGACGAGACCGCCGCGCTGCCGGTGCTCGGCCGCGTGCCGGTCACCGTCGTCGCCGCGGAGTACGACCGGCTGACCCCCGCCGGGCACGGCCGCCGGCTGGCCGAGCTGCTGGGCGAGCGCGCCGAGCTGGTCGTCGTCCCGGGCGCCGGGCACAGCGTCAACCTCACCCGCACCGCCGTCGTCGACGCGGCGCTGGTCGCCCTGCTCGACCGGGTGGGGACGGCTGGCTCCGACGCGGCCCGGAGGGCAGGCTGACGGTCAGGGGTGCCGCGCGAGTCCGGCACCGCACGACCGTGTGTCGCGGCCCGGTCCGCTGGACAGGAACCGGACGCAACCGTCTCGTCGAGCCGAGGAGAGACCCGTGGACCGCCTGAGCGCCACCGACGCCGGCTTCTACTACGCCGAGACCGAGAACGCGCCGCTGCACGTGGGCTCGGTGTCGGTGTTCGAGGGCCCGGCGCCGTCCTACGGCGACCTGGTGCGGCTGCTGCTGAGCAAGCTGCCCCTGGTCCCGCGCTACCGGCAGCGGGTGCGCGAGGTGCCGCTCGGCCTGGGCCGGCCGCTGTGGGTCGACGACCCGCACTTCCAGATCCTCTACCACGTGCGGCACACCGCCGTGCCGAAGCCGGGCGGCCGGGAGCAGCTGCGCAACCTGGCCGGGCGGGTGCTCGGCCAGCGGCTGGACATGGCCAAGCCGCTGTGGGAGGTGTGGCTGGTCGAGGGCCTCGAGGACGACCGCTGGGCGCTGATCTCCAAGGTCCACCACTGCATGGTCGACGGCGTCGCCGGCACCGACCTGATGCAGGTGATGTTCGACCTCGACCCGGCCGCCGAGCACCCGGCGCCGGCGGACTGGACGCCGCAGCGCACCCCCTCGGGGCTGGCCATGGCCGCCGGCGCCGTGGCCGAGACGGTCACCGCGCCGCTGCGCCAGCTCACCGCGCTGCCCGGTCCCGAGGCGGTCGGCTCCGGGGCGCGGAGCCTGGTGCGGAGCACCCGCGCGGCCGCGGCCAGCCTGCCCGCGCTGGCCCGGCAGGCGCTCACCCCGCTGGCCCGCACGCTGACCGGGCCGATCGGGCCGCACCGCCGGTGGGCGTGGGCCGACGCCGAGTTCGCCGACCTCGCCGCGGCCCGCACGGCCCTGGGCGGCACGGTCAACGACGTCGTGCTGACCGCGATCACCCGGGGCTTCCGCGACCTGCTGCAGGGCCGCGGGGCGCTGGGCGCCGACACCGTCGTGCGCACGATGGTGCCGATCTCAGTGCGCAAGGAGAACGAGCGCGGCGCGCTGAACAACCAGGTGACGGCGGTCTTCGTCGACCTGCCCGTGGGCGAGCCCGACCCGGCGGAGCGGCTGGCGCTCGTCCGGCGGCAGATGGACGAGTACAAGCGGACGATGCAGGCCGTCGACGCCCGCTCGATCATCGCCATGGGCGACTACACCGCGCCCACGCTGCTCGCCCTCGGGGTGCGGGCCTCCATGCAGGCGGGGCAGTTCTGGTGCCAGGCGGTCACCACCAACGTGCCCGGCCCCCGCGTGCCGCTGTACGTGCTCGGCCGGCGGATGGTCTCGTCGCACCCGTACGTGCCGATCGCCGGCGGCACCCGCGTCTCCATCGGGATCTTCAGCTACCTCGACCGGATGACCTTCGGCATCAACGCCGACTTCGACGCCTTCCCCGACGTCGACGTGCTGTCCGAGGGCATCTGCCGGGGCATCGAGGAGCTGGTCGCCCTGGCGAAGGACCAGCCGGCCGCGGCGGCCCGGTGAGCGGGTTCGCCGCCGGAGGGGCCGGGTAGCGGAACCGGCGTGACCGCTCCCCAGACCGACCTGACCGTCGCCGTCACCGGCCCCACCGGCACCTTCGGCGAGGGGCTGGTCCCGCTGCTGCAGGCCGACGACCGCGTGCGCCGGGTGGTCGGCATCGCCCGCCGTCCCTTCGACCCGGCCGCCCGCGGCTGGACGAAGATGGAGTACCGGCAGGGCGACGTCCGCGACACCGAGGCGCTGCGCGAGGCGTTCGCCGGCGCCGACGTCGTCGTGCACCTGGCGTTCCTCATCACCGGCAACGCCTCCCGCCAGACGACCCGGGCCATCAACGTCGACGGCACGCTCAACGCCTTCCGCGCCGCCGCGGCGGCCGGGGCGCGCCGCTTCGTCTACGCCTCCTCCCTGGCCGCCTACGGCTTCCACCGGGACAACCCGGTCGGGATGACCGAGGAGTGGCCGGTGCGGCCGGCGTCGCGGCTGTTCTACGCGCAGGAGAAGGCCGAGCTCGAGCAGCTGCTGCAGACCGAGGCGCGGGCACACCCGGAGCTGGCGCTGTACCTGCTGCGCCCGCCGGTGGTGCTCGGCCCGCACACCGTGGGCGCCAAGGACCTGCTGCCCGGCCCGCTGGCCCCGCTGGGGCGCTGGCTGGCCGAGCAGAGCACCCGGCGGCTGCCGGTGCCGGTGCCGCTCGCGGTGCCGGCCCTGCCGCTGCAGTTCATCCACGAGGACGACGTCGGCCAGGCGCTGCTGCAGTGCGTCGTCGCCGCCGGCCCGCCCGGGGCCTACAACATCGCCGGCGACGGCGTGCTGACCGCCGCCGACGTCGCCCGCGAGTACGGCGCGCTGCCGCTGCCCCTGCCGGCCGCGCCGGCGCAGCTGGCCGCGCGGGCGGTGTCGCGGCTGCCGTTCCTGCCGCCGGCGGCCGAGTGGGTCGAGGCGGCCAGCCACCCGGCCATCATGGACACGACCAAGGCCCGCGAGCAGCTGGGCTGGCAGCCGCGCTACACCGGCCTGGAGGCGCTGCGCGCCACCCTGCGCTCGGGGTGAGCTTCCCCGCGCGACGCCGGACCGGCAGGCTCGGCGTCCCGCGGCGCAAGCGCCGGCCGGGAGCCCGGCAGCAGCCCGAGCAGGCCGGGAGGAACCCCGGAGAGAGGTGCCCATGAGCGAGCTGGTGGACGTCGACGTCCCGACCATCGTCCTGGCCGACGTGACCAGCGACGTGGAGCGGCGGCTGGTGGCCGGGGCGCTGCCCGCCGACGGCGACCGGGCGACCGTGCTGCCGCTGCGGGGCGCCGCCCTGCACGACGCGCTCGCCGCCGCCTCCCCCGACACCGTCGTCACCGCGGTCCGGGTGGCGTGGACCCCGCGCCGTCCCGCCGGCTCCGCCCCCGGGCGCAGCCGGCGCGGCCGGCTGCACGACGCCCGGCCCTCCCTGCTGCGCCGCCCCCCGGCCGCGCTGCAGGCCGCGGCGCTGCGCCGCGACCCCGACCGCGCCCGGGTGGTGGTCGCCGAGCCCGCCACCGTCGCCGAGCTGACCCGGCGGTGGGACGGCAGCGGCGCGCTGCCGGCCTTCATCGCCCGCCAGGCGGAGCTGGCCCTCGACCGCGCCGAGCGGCAGGTGGTCGGCGACCGGGCCAAGGTGCCCCGCCACGTCGCCGAGGCGATCCAGTACAGCCCCGAGTTCCGCGGCGAGGTGGCCGCCCTCGCCGAGCGCCTCCAGCGGCCCGAGGAGGAGGTCTACGCCGAGGCGGTCGAGGACCTCGGCGGACTGGTCGCGGCGATGGACCCGATGGCCGTCGAGCTGTTCACCGCCTTCCTGCGGCCGGTGCACGCCCGCGCCTGGGACGTGCAGGCCGACACCGCCCGCCTCGACGACCTGCGCGAGCTCAACCGGCGCCACCCGCTGGTGTTCCTGCCCAGCCACCGCTCCTACGTCGACCCGCTGGTCCTCGCCGACGTGCTCGCCGCGCACGACTTCCCGCGCAACCACGTGCTCGGCGGGGACAACCTGCGGTTCTGGCCGGTCGGGCCCGTGGCCAAGCGCGCGGGGCTGGTGTTCATCCGGCGCAGCTTCGGCGACGACCAGGTCTACAAGCTCGCCGTCCGCGAGTACTTCGCCTTCCTGCTGGCCAAGCGCTTCAACCTCGAGTGGTACATGGAGGGCGGGCGCACCCGCACCGGCAAGCTGCGCCCGCCCCGTCACGGGTTGCTGCGCTACGTCGCCGACGCCGTCGAGCGCGGCCGGGTCGAGGACGCCTACGTCGTCCCCGTGTCGATCACCTACGACCAGCTGCGCGAGGTCACCGGGATGGCCGCCGAGCAGGGCGGCGCCGCCAAGCGCGGCGAGGGGCTGTCGTGGATGGCCTCCTACATCCGCGAGCAGGTGCGCACCCCGCTGGGCACGGTGCACGTCGGGTTCGCCGAGCCGCTGTCGCTGGCGGCGGCGCTCCGCAACGGTGCCGACCCGGCCGACCCCGACGCGCGCCGGCTGACCCTGCAGAAGGTCGCCTTCCAGGTCGCCGTCGGCATCAACTCGGTCACCCCCGCGACGGCGACGGCGCTGGTCACCCTGGCGCTGCTGGGCGTCCGCGACCGCGCGCTCACCCTCGGCCAGGTGCAGCGGGTCCTCGAGCCGCTGCTGGCCTACCTCACCGAGACCGGCCGCCCGCACTCCGGCGCCGCGCTGGCCACCGCCTCGGGCGTGAAGCGGGTGCTCGGCGCCCTCGCCCAGCAGGGCGTGGTCACCGTCTACGAGGGCGGCGAGGAGCCGGTCTACGCCATCGAGCGCGGCCAGCACCTGGTGGCCGCCTTCTACCGCAACAGCGCCATCCACCACGTCGTCGACCGGGCCATCGCCGAGCTGGTGATGCTCCGCGACCCGGTCGACCGCTGGGACGAGGCGTTCCGGCTGCGCGACCTGCTGAAGTTCGAGTTCTTCTTCCCCGAGCGCGAGCCCTACCGCGAGCGGCTGACCGCCGAGCTGGAGCGGCTGGACCCGCACTGGGAGACCGCCGATGGCCGCGCGGTGCTGTGCGCGGCGCCGCTGCTGTTCGCCCACCGGGTGCTGCGCTCCTTCGTCGACGCGCAGCTGGTCGTGGCCGAGCGGCTGGCCGCCCGCGACCCGCGCACGCCGGTGGTGCAGGCGGAGTTCCTCGCCGAGTGCAGCGGCGTGGGCCAGCAGATGCTGCTGCAGGGCCGGCTGCACGGGCCGGAGTCGCTCTCGCGCGAGCTGTTCGGCAGCGCGCTGCAGCTGGCCGCCAACCTCGACCTCGTCGACCCCGGCCGGGAGGACCTGGCCCGCCGCCGGCAGGAGTGGGCCGCTCAAGTCCGCGACGTCGTCGGCCGAGTAGGAGTGATCGACGAGTTGGACGCCGCGGCGCGGCGGGAGAACGTGGGGGTGGAGCCGTGACGGCCGACCAGGAGACGCCGACCGGCGGGTTGCGCGAGAACGCCGCGGCGATGGCCCGGAGCAGCGTCTGGACCGAGGAGCAGCTGATCGCCGACGTCGAGGCCGCGCCCCCCGGGCCGCGCGTCGGCGCGTTCTTCGACTTCGACGGCACCGTCATCGACGGCTACTCGCTGGCCGCCTTCGCCCGCCACCACCTGCGCTCGCTGGAGGTGACGCCGAACGCGCTGGGCCAGCTGCTGCTGTCCGGGCTGCGCGGGGTCACCACCGAGGAGGACTTCGAGCGGTTCACGATCACCGGCATGCGCGCCTGGGCCGGCCGCAGCGAGGACGAGCTGGTCGAGCTCGGCGAGCGGCTGTTCGTGCAGGGCATCGCCGGGTCGCTGTACCCGGAGGCCTGGCGCCTGGTCACCGCGCACCTCAACGCCGGGCACACCGTCGTCCTGGCCTCCTCGGCCACCCGCTTCCAGGTCGAGCCGGCCGCGCGCGCCCTCGGCGTGGAGCACGTGCTGGTCTCCCCCGTCGAGATCGTCGACGGCGTGTGTACCGGGCGCCCGGGCGGGCCGCTGCTGTGGCGCACGGGCAAGGCCGCCGCGGTGCGTGCCTTCGCCGAGGAGCACGGCATCGACCTGCTGCAGAGCTACGCCTACTCCAACGGCGACGAGGACGTGCCCTTCCTGCGCACGGTCGGGCGCGGCCGCGCGCTCAACCCCGGCCGCGGGCTGGCCGCCGCCGCCCGGCACTACTCCTGGCCGGTGGCCCGCTTCCGCCGCCGCGGCAGCGCCTCGCCGGTCGACGTCGCCCGCACCGTCGCGGGCCTCGGCGGCATGATCGGCGGCTTCGCCACCGGCGTGGCCGTGGGCGCGCTCGGCGGCTCCCGCCGCGAGGCGGTCGACCTCGGCATCACCCTCGCGGGTGAACTAGGCAGCGCGCTGGCCGGCGTCCGGGTCGACGTCCAGGGCGCCGAGCACCTGGCCACCCGGCCGGCGGTGTTCCTGTTCAACCACCAGAGCCAGCTCGACGTCCTGGTGCTGGCCAAGCTGCTGCGCGGCGGCTTCACCGGCGTGGCCAAGAAGGAGCTCGCCCGCACCCCGGGCTTCGGGCTGGCCTTCCGCCTCGCCGACGTCGCCTTCGTCGACCGCGGCGACCCCGCGCAGGCGCGCAGGGCGCTCGAGCCCGCGGTGGAGCGGCTGCGCGAGGGCATCTCGCTGGTCGTCGCCCCCGAGGGCACCCGCTCGGCCACCCCGACCCTCGGCCCGTTCAAGAAGGGCGCCTTCCACGTCGCGGTGCAGGCCGGCGTCCCGATCGTGCCGATCGTGCTGCGCAACACCGGCGAGCTCATGTGGCGGGGCGCCTCGGTGATCCACCCGGGCGTCGTCCAGGTGCGGGTGCTGCCGCCGGTGTCGACCGACGGCTGGACCGTCGAGGAGCTCGACGAGCGGGTCGCCGAGGTGCACGACCAGTACCTGCGCACCCTGGCCAACTGGGGCGGTCGCGGTGAGCGTCCGGTGGTCAGCGAGGAGCCGACCGCCGGCGAGCCCAGCCCGGTGCCCGCGCCGCCGCTGGCCTGGGGCAGCGCCCCGGAGATGAACCCCCTGGAGACGGCGATGTGGCGCGCGGAGGTGGCCGACCCGCGGCTGCGCGCCAACGTCGCGCTGCTGGAGCTGCTCGACCCCGCCCCCGACTGGGAGCGGCTGCGCAACGCCCACGAGTGGGCCTCCCGGATGGTGCCGCGGATGCGCCAGCGGGTGGTGGAGCCGGCGCTGGGCATCGGCACGCCGCGCTGGGTCACCGTGCCCGAACTCGACCTCGACGCGCACGTGCGGCGGGTCCGGCTCGAGGAGCCCGGCTCGATGCGGCAGCTGCTCGACGTCGTCGGGGAGTTCGTCTCCGCGCCGCTGGACCGCGACCGGCCGCTGTGGCAGGCGATGCTGGTCGAGGGGCTCTCCGACGGGCGCGCCGGCTACGTGGTCAAGACCCACCACAGCACCACCGACGGGCTCGGCGCGGTGCAGCTGATGAGCCGGCTGCACAGCCGCACCGCCGAGCACGACCCGGCGCGCCCCGAGCCGCCGGTCCCCCTCCCCGACGACAGCGTCTCGCGCACCGGCCTGCTCACCGAGCAGCTCGTCGGGACCGCCCGCTCGGCGCCGATGGCGGTGCTGCGCCGCGGGGTCGGCGCGCTGACCGCCGGCGCCCGGCCGTGGGACCTGGTCAGCTCCGCGCTGGGCTCGGCGCGCTCGGCCGGCCGCACCCTCGCCCCGCCCGGGCCGGGCTCGACGCTGCTCACCCCGCGCGGCGGCGGCTGGCACCTGGAGGTGCTCGAGGTGCCGCTGGCCGACCTCAAGGCCGGCGCCAAGGCCGCCGGGGGCTCGCTCAACGACGGCTACCTCGCCGCGGTGATCGGCGGGTTCCGCCGCTACCACCAGCGGCACGGCGCACCGCTGGGCACGCTGGCGGTCGGCATCCCGATCAGCCTGCGCGCCCAGGACGCACCCGAGGGCGGCAACCGGTTCACCGGCGCCCGCTTCCCGGCGCCGCTGGACGAGGCCGACCCCGCCGTCCGCATCCGGGCGATCCGCGAGTTCGTCATGTCGGTGCGCGGCGACGCGAGCTCCAGCGTGCTCAACGACCTGCTCGCCCCGACGCTGAGCTGGCTGCCCGCCCCGGTGATCGGCGCCGTCTCCGGGCAGCTGACCAGCGCCAACGACGTCCAGGTGTCCAACGTGCCGGGGGTGACCCACCCGGTCTACATCGCCGGCTCGCGCATCGACCGGATGTACCCGTTCGGCCCGCTGCCCGGGTGCGCGGCGATGATCACCCTGCTGTCGCACGAGGGGCAGTGCTGCATCGGGATGAACCTCGACGCGGCCGCCGTCACGGACCCGGCCGGGCTGGTGGCCGACCTGCAGGCGAGTCTCGACGAGGTGGTGGCGCTCGCGCAGGGTTGAGCCGGGCAGGTCGCGGTACTGGACCGGGTGCAACCCCCGTCACAGCCCAGGAGCGGCCATGAGCTTCAACCTCGCCACCATCCTGCGCGAGTCCGCCCTCACCCACCCCGACAAGCCGATGCTGCTCATGGGCCCGCTGCGGCTCTCCTACCGGCAGGTCGACGTCCTGTCGGGGCAGGTCGCGGCGGGCCTGCGCGCGGCCGGGCTGCGCCGGGGCGACTCGGTGGCGCTGCAGCTGCCGAACGTCCCGCAGTTCGTGCTCGCCTACTTCGGTGCGCTCAAGGCCGGGCTGACGCTCGTGCCGCTCAACCCGCTGCTCAAGGCGCCGGAGGTCGCCTACCACCTCAGCGACAGCGGGGCGAAGGCGCTGATCACCTTCGACGCGTTCGCCGACGAGGCGGTCAAGGGCGCGGCCGAGGCCGGCGACGTCCGCGTGTACGTCGTCCCCTCACCCGGCGCGCCGGCGGACGCGCTGCCGGCCGACACCACGCCCTTCGACGCCCTGGTGGCCGACGGCGAGGGCGCCGACCCGGCCGACGTCGAGCAGATGTCCCCCGAGGACACCGCGGTGGTCATCTACACCAGCGGCACGACCGGCCGCCCGAAGGGCGCCGAGCTCACCCACTTCCAGACCTACATGGCCGCCTCGGTGGCGGCCGAGACGTTCGCCTACCGCGACGACGACGTCGCCATGGCGGTGCTGCCGCTGTTCCACGTCTTCGGCCTGTCCAGCGTCATGAACTGCGCCGTCCGCTCGGCGGCGACCCTCGTGCTGGTGCCCCGCTTCGAGGTCGGCGCGGTGCTCGACGCGATGGAGCAGCACCGGGTCACGGTGTTCTGCGGCGTGCCGACGATGTTCGTGGCCCTCATGCACGCCGACCTCACCGGCCGAGACGTGTCCAGCCTGCGGATCTGCGTCTCCGGTGGCGCCTCCATCCCCGGCGAGGTCATCAAGGGCTTCGAGGCCGCCTACGCCGCCACGGTGCTCGAGGGCTACGGGCTGTCGGAGACCTGCGCGGTCGCCACGTTCAACCGCAGCGCCGAGGAGCGCCGGGTCATGTCGATCGGCAAGCGCCTGTGGGGCTGCGAGGTCCGCGTCGTCGACCCCGACGACGCGCCGCTGCCGACCGGCCCGGACCACGTCGGTGAGATCGTGCTGCGCGGGCACAACATCATGAAGGGCTACCTCGGCCGCCCGGAGGCCACCGCCGAGGCCATGCGCGGCGGCTGGTTCCACACCGGCGACCTCGGCTACCAGGACGACGACGGCTTCTTCTACATCGTCGACCGCAAGAAGGACCTGGTCATCCGCGGCGGGTTCAACGTCTACCCGCGCGAGATCGAGGAGGTCCTGCACGCCCACCCGGCCGTGCTCGAGGCCGCCGTCATCGGCCGGCCCGACGAGCGGCTGGGTGAGGAGGTCGTGGCGTTCGTCAGCCTCAAGGCCGGGGCGTCGGCCGAGCCGGAGGAGGTCATCGCGTTCTGCAAGGAGCGGCTGGCGGCCTACAAGTACCCGCGGCAGGTGGTCGTCATCGACGAGCTGCCCAAGGGCCCCAGCGGGAAGGTGCTCAAGACCGAGCTGCGCTCCCGCTGACGGCGGACTCCGCCAGCCACGCCAGCACGAGGTCGGCCAGGCGCTCGGGCACCTGCAGCTGCGGCACGTGCCCGACGCCGGCCAGCTCCTCGTACCGCCAGGCGGGGTTCGCGGCGGCGACCTCCCGTGCGGCCGACACCGGCACCAGCCGGTCCTGGTCGCCCTGCACCAGCAGCACCGGGGCGCCCACCCGGGCCATCGCGTCCCGGTAGCGCTGCGGGCGGATCAGGATGCCCAGCAGCGAGCGGGCCGCGGTGAGGAACGCGCGGTCCATGCCGACGACGTCGTCGCGCTGCTCGAGCAGGGCGACGGCGCGGTCGACCACCGGGGCGGGCAGCTCGTCGGGGTCGACGCCGACGAGCTGCAGCATCGCGCGGACGCGGGTGAGCGGCGTCTGGCGGGCCCGCCGCAGGGACAGCACCCGCTCGCCGATCCCCGGGAGGGCGTAGAGCGCGAAGGTGGCCGCCACCAGCGGGTCCAGCCGACGTCGGCCGCCGGGCAGCGCCGGGTCGAGCAGCACCAGCGCCCGGACGGCGTCGGGAGCGGACGCCGCGGTGAACAGCGAGATCATCCCGCCCATCGAATTGCCCACGAGCACCGCCGGCTCGCCGACCACCTCGCGCAGGAACCGCCGCAGCACCGCGACGTTGGCCGGCACGGTGGCGCGGCGGTCACCGGGCTCGCTGCGGCCGAAACCGGGCAGGTCCAGCGCCCACACCCGGGCCGACGGCGTCAGCAGCGGGGCGAGCAGGTCCCAGTTGCCGTGGGAGCCGCCCAGCCCGTGCACCAGGACGACGGCGGGGCCGCCGTCGGTACCGCCGTAGTCCACGACGTGCACCGGACCGCCGAGGTCGACCGTCCTGCTCGTCCCGGGGTGCTCCACTCGCCGTCCTCCTGCTGTCGTCGGTGCCACGCGCGCCGCCGACCGTACGGTTCCACGGCCCGGCCGGCCTCGCGCGCCGTGCAGGTGAGACCCCTGCGACCGGTGTGGTGTGCGCCACACTCGGCACGCTGCTGCTGCCGCGCGCCGGAACAGTCAGGTGTGACGGGAGCCCCAGAGTGGTACCGCCCCGTTCGGCGGCAACGGGGCTGCCGGCGAGGAGGACGACGTGTCACGACAGCAGTTCGAGGGTCCCGGCCTCCCGCTGTACCTCACCGAGGTGGGCCGCGCGGTCGCCGACTACGGCCTCTACCTCGCGGCCCGCCCGCTGCTCCCCCGCCTGCCGGTCGGCGACGGGCACCCGGTGCTCGTGCTGCCCGGCCTGATGGCCGACGACATGTCCACGACCACCCTGCGCCGCGTGCTGCGCCGGCTCGGCTACCGCGTGCACGGCTGGCGCCTGGGCCGCAACATCGGGCCGACCGCGGAGTGCGTCGAGGGCATGGCCCGGCGCATCGAGGACCTCGGCGACCGCTACGGCCGGCCGGTCAGCCTCGTCGGCCAGAGCCTCGGCGGCATCTTCGCCCGCGACCTCGCCCGCAAGACCCCCGACGCCGTCCGCCAGGTGATCACCCTCGGCAGCCCGTTCGCGCTGCAGGCCGACACCCAGACCCGCGCACACCGGGTCTTCGAGCGCTACTCGCACCTGCACGTGGAGCGGCGGACCCTGCCGCTGCAGAGCGAGGCGACCCCCCTGCAGGTGCCCTCGACGTCGATCTACTCCCACCAGGACGGGATCGTCGCCTGGCAGGCGTGCCTGGACCGGCTCTCGCCGCACGCGGAGAACATCGCCGTCCACGCCAGCCACCTGGGCATGGGCCACAACCCGGCGGTCATCTACGCGGTGGCCGACCGGCTCGCCCAGCCCGAGGGCACCTGGCGCCCGTTCCGCTCCCCGCTGGCGCTGCGGCCGGCGTTCCCGCGCCCGGACGTCCCCGAGTTCACCTTCCGCCCGGCCGCCGCCGCCTGACGGGAGGCACCCGGCTCCCCGACCGGTCGTCCTCCGTGGTCTCCGGGCGCCCGTGACCACGACGGCCGACCACTCGACGGCGCGGGTCAGGCCCGGGATCGCGTCCCCACGACGCGGACCCCGAGCCAGACGAGCGCGGCCAGCAGTCCCACGGCGACCACCGCCGCGGTGACCCGCCACTCCACGAGGGAACGGGGCTGCCACCAGACGGTCACCGCGACGAGGACGTCGACGACCGCGACGAGCAGGAGGCCCACCCGCCAGACCCGGAAGCTGCTCAGCGAACCCAGCCGGGGCGGACGCACGGCCACGAGGCGGGCCGCCTGCGCCCCCCGGTCGGAGATGGGGCGCAGGCCGAGCTCGGCCTCCAGGCGCAGCATCTCCGCGCGGTCCAGCTCGGAGTGGTACCGGTGGCGACCCATCAGCTGCCAGGCCAGGGCCGTGATCAGCACCCCCACGGCGCAGGCGACGGTCGTCGGCCACGGTTCGCGGTCGGGGTCCAGGGCCGTGCCGAGCAGGACGGCCTGGGCGGTGAGCGCGAGGGCCGGGACCAGCCACGGCACCGCGTCGCTCTGGCTGCTGCGCGCCACGAGCTGCTCGTAGGTGAACAGCTCCCGGGCGTACTGGTCCCTCCAGGCGGGCGGCTCCGTCACGCCGACCACCATGGCGCAGACCGGCAGTCTGCCGGCGTCCCGCGACGACGGCTCCGCCGATCCTGCTCCGCAGAGGTGGGCGCGGCCGGGATCGAACCGGCGACCGCTCGCTTGTAAGGCGAGAGCTCTCCCGCTGAGCTACGCGCCCCGCTCGCCCAGACTAGGCGGCGAGCCTGGCGACGGCGTCCTTCCAGCCGGACTGCTCGCGCGCGTCACCGGGCGAGTTGACCTCGGCGAAGGCGATCTTCCCCTCGGCGTCGACCAGGAACGTGCCGCGCAGCGCCATGCCGGCCTTGTCGTTGAACACGCCGTAGGCCTGCGCGGTCGCGCCGTGCGGCCAGAAGTCCGACAGCAGCGGGAAGTCCAGGCCCTCCTGCGCCTTGAACGCCTTGAGGCTGAACACCGGGTCGGTGCTGATCGCGAGCACCGTCACGCCGGCGCCGGTGTAGGTGGCGATCTCGTCGCGCAGCTGGCACAGCTCACCGGTGCAGATGCCGGAGAAGGCGAACGGGTAGAAGACGACCAGCACCGGCCGGCCCCGCAGCTCGGCGAGGGAGACGACCTGGCGGTCCTGGTCGGGCAGGCTGAAGTCGGGCGCGACGTCGCCGACGGAGAGGCTCATGCGCCCGATCGTGCCCCACGAGGTGAGGTGCTGGAACGGCCCCCTCGCAGGGCCCCGCCCCGAGCTCGCGAGGGGTGGGGGGCGAGGGGGTCCTTCACCGGCGGGTGCGGGCCGTCTTCGGGGTGACCAGCCGGATGCCCGACCAGTCCTTGGCCGCGGAGATGCTGCTGGTCTGCGCGAGGCCGGCGGTGGGCGCGGCCTCGGTGACGTCGCCGGGCTCGACGTGGCCGGGGCGCCCGGACTTGGGCACCAGCAGCCAGACGACGCCGTCGTCGGCCAGCGAGGCGATCGCGTCGACCAGCGCGTCGACGAGGTCGCCGTCGTCCTCGCGCCACCACAGCAGGACGACGTCGGCCACCTCGTCGGTGTCCTCGTCGACCATGTCGCTGCCGCAGGCCTCCACGATGGAGTCGCGCAGGTCCTCGTCGGCGTCCTCGTCCCAGCCGAGCTCCTGCACGACCATGCCCGGCTTGATGCCCAGCCGGGCCGCCATGCTGGCGCTGCCCGAGTCGACGCTCATCCCTGCTGTTCCTCCGGTGCTCCGTGGGGTGCCGGCCGGGAGACGGCGGGCACGCGACGCCGGCTCTCCGGCGCGGGGGGACGGCACGGGCCGACGGCGGACACGACCGGCGGGGAGGGCACCCGCAGCCTGGTCATGTCACCCCCCTCGAACCCGGACGTGCGGCGCCGACGGCGTCGGTCCGCGTGGGCAGGAGCGTAGGGCATGCCTGGTCAGGCGCAAGCGGTCCGCGGGTGGGCGCGCGGGCCCTCCGTGCGCCCGCGCGGGGATCGACCTGGGCTCCTCGCGTGACGCCGGGGCGCCGGACGCGAGACGATGGGGGCATGAGCTCACCGCAGCAGGGTGGCGACCCCACCCGCGACGCCGGCCAGCCCCGCGCGGTCATCACCGACGGGCTCCCCAGTCAGCTGGTCGACACCGATCCCGACGAGACCCAGGAGTGGGTGGAGTCGCTCGACAGCGTCGTCGAGCACGCAGGCCGCGGGCGCGCCCGCTACCTCATGCTCAAGATGCTGCAGCGCAGCCGTGAGCAGCAGGTCGGCGTCCCGGCCCTCCGCAGCACCGACTACATCAACACGATCCCGCCCGAGCGCGAGCCGTACTTCCCCGGCGACGAGGACACCGAGCGGCGGATCCGCGCCTACATCCGGTGGAACGCCGCGATCATGGTCCACCGCGCGCAGCGGCCGGGGATCGCCGTCGGCGGCCACATCTCCTCCTACGCGTCGTCGGCCTCGCTCTACGAGGTCGGCTTCAACCACTTCTTCCGCGGCAAGGACCACCCCGGCGGCGGCGACCAGATCTGGTTCCAGGGGCACGCCTCCCCCGGCATCTACGCCCGCGCCTACCTCGAGGGCCGGCTCAGCGAGCACCAGCTCGACGGCTTCCGGCAGGAGGTCAGCCACCCCGGGGGCGGGCTGTCGTCCTACCCCCACCCGCGGCTGATGCCGGACTTCTGGGAGTTCCCCAGCGTCTCCATGGGCCTGGGCCCGATGAACGCGATCTACCAGGCGCGCTTCAACCGCTACCTGCACAGCCGCGGCATCAAGGACACCTCCGACCAGCACGTCTGGGCCTTCCTCGGCGACGGCGAGATGGACGAGCCGGAGTCGCTGGGCCTGATCGGCCTGGCCGCCCGCGAGGAGCTGGACAACCTCACCTTCGTCGTCAACTGCAACCTGCAGCGCCTCGACGGCCCGGTGCGCGGCAACGGCAAGGTCATCCAGGAGCTGGAGTCCTTCTTCCGCGGCGCCGGCTGGAACGTCATCAAGGTGATCTGGGGCCGGGAGTGGGACCGGCTGCTGGCCGCCGACCGCGACGGCGCGCTGGTCAACCTGATGAACTCCACGCCCGACGGCGACTACCAGACCTACAAGGCCGAGGACGGCGCCTACGTGCGCGAGCACTTCTTCGGCCGCGACCCGCGCACCCGCAGGCTCGTGGAGAACATGAGCGACAAGGAGGTCTGGGACCTCTCCCGCGGCGGGCACGACTACCGCAAGGTCTACGCGGCGTTCAAGGCGGCGGTGGAGCACAAGGGCCAGCCCACGGTCATCCTCGCCAAGACCATCAAGGGCTGGACGCTGGGCAGCCACTTCGAGGGCCGCAACTCCACCCACCAGATGAAGAAGCTGACCGCCGAGGACCTCGCCGCCTTCCGCGACCGGCTCTACCTGCCCATCCCCGACGAGGCGCTGGACAAGACCCTGCCGCCCTACTACAAGCCCGAGCCGGACTCCGACGAGATGCAGTACATGCTCGAGCGGCGGCGGGCCCTGGGTGGTGCGGTGCCGCGGCGGCGGGCGGAGTTCAAGACCCTCAAGGCGCCCGACGACAAGGCCCTCGACGTCCTGCGGCGCGGCTCGGGCAAGCAGGAGGTGGCGACGACGATGGCGTTCGTCCGCCTGCTCAAGGAGCTGCTCAAGGACAAGGAGCTCGGCCCGCGCTTCGTGCCGATCATCCCCGACGAGGCCCGCACCTTCGGGATGGACTCCCTCTTCCCGTCGCAGAAGATCTACAACCCGGGCGGGCAGCGCTACACCTCGGTCGACCGCGAGCTGATGCTGGCCTACAAGGAGTCCGAGCAGGGCCAGATCCTGCACGAGGGCATCAACGAGGCCGGGTCCACGGCGTCGTTCACCGCCGCCGGCACCTCGTACGCCACGCACGGCGAGCCGATGATCCCGATCTACATCTTCTACTCGATGTTCGGGTTCCAGCGGACCGGCGACTCGTTCTGGGCGGCCTCGGACCAGATGACCCGCGGCTTCGTCCTGGGCGCGACCGCCGGGCGGACGACGCTCAACGGCGAGGGCCTGCAGCACGAGGACGGCCACTCGCTGCTGCTGGCGCACACCAACCCGGCGGTGGTGTCCTACGACCCGGCGTTCTCCTACGAGGTCGGGCACATCACCCGCGACGCGCTGGTGCGCATGTACGGCGAGGACCCGGGTGCGCCGCTGGGCGGGCACCGCAGCCCCGACGTCATGTACTACCTGACCGTCTACAACGAGCCCTACAACCAGCCGGCCGAGCCCGAGGGCCTCGACGTGCAGGGCCTGCTGGCCGGCATGTACCTGTACGCGCCCGGCCACGGCGAGGGCCCCCGGGCGCAGGTGCTGGCCAGCGGGGTGGCGGTGCCGTGGGCGCTGCGCGCGCAGGAGCTGCTGCGCGAGGACTGGGGCGTGTCGGCCGACGTGTGGTCGGTGACCTCCTGGACCGAGCTGCGCCGCCAGGCCGACGAGGTCAGCGAGCGCAACTTCCTGCACCCGGAGGAGGAACCGCAGGTCCCCTACGTGACCCAGCGGCTGCAGGGCGCCGACGGCCCCGTCGTCGCGGTCTCGGACTGGATGCGGTCGGTGCCCGACCTCATCGCGCCCTACGTCCCCGGCGGGATGGCGACGCTGGGCACCGACGGGTTCGGCCTGTCCGACACCCGCCCGGCGCTGCGGCGGCACTTCCACGTCGACGCCGAGTCGATCGTCGTCCGCACCCTCGGCGCGCTGGCCGACCGCGGCGAGATCGACCGCGCGAAGGTGCGCGAGGCGGTGGAGCGGTACCGCGTCCGCGACGTGCAGGCCGCGCCCGCCGACGAGCGCTCGGACCCCAGCCCCGCCACCTGACGAAGGACCCCCGTGCCCCCCACCACTCGCGAGCTCGCGGCGGGGCCCTGCACGGGGGCCGCTGACGGCGGCCGCCGCGAGGTGGCCGTCGTCGGCGGCGGGGTGGTCGGCCTGACCTGCGCCCTGGAGCTGGCCCAGGCCGGCCACCGGGTGCGGCTGCACGCCGCCGACCCACCGGAGGCGACGACCTCGGCGGTGGCCGCGGCGCTGTGGTTCCCCTACCGGGCGGCGCCGGCCGACGCGGTGCTGCGCTGGGGTGCGGTCTCCCGCACCGCCTTCACCGCGCTCGCCGGCAACCCGGTCACGGGGGTGACCCTGCGGCCGGGCACCGTGGTGCACCGCACGCCCGAGCCGGACCTGTGGTGGGCACCGGGCGTGCCCGGCGTCCGCCCGGCGACCCCGGGGGAGCTCCCGCCCGGGGTCGCCGCCGGCACCCGCTGCACGCTGCCGGTGGTCGACACCGGCCGCTACCTGCCCTGGCTGGCCGACATCGCCCGCTCCGCCGGGGTGGAGGTCGTCCGCGAGGGGGTCGCTCGGGTCGAGGACGTGCCCGGCGACGCGGTCGTCGTGGCCGCGGGGCTGGCCTCGGGCCCGCTCCTCGGCGACGACACCGGCGTCCCGGTGCAGGGGCAGGTGGTGCGCCTCGCCGACCCGGGCCTCACCGGCTGGGTGCTCGACGAGGACGGGCCCGCAGGGCTGACCTACGTGGTGCCCCGCGGGCGCGACGTCGTCTGCGGCGGCACCGCCGTCGAGGGCGCCACGGGCACCGACCCCGACCCCGACGTCGAGGCCGCCGTCCTCGCGCGGGCCCGGGCGCTGGTGCCGGAACTGCGCGACGCGCCGGTGCTGTCCCGGGCGGTCGGGCTGCGGCCCGGCCGGCCCACCGTGCGGCTCGAGCGGATCGAGCGGGCGGGCCGGCCGGTCGTGGCCTGCTACGGCCACGGCGGCGCGGGGATCACCCTCTCCTGGGGCTGCGCGGCCGACGTCGTCGCGCTGGTCTGAGCGCCCGTCAGCCGCGGTCGCGGTGGCGGCGCAGCACGTCGGCGTAGACGCGGCCGCTGTCCTTCACCGTCCGCCGCTGGGTGTCGTAGTCCACGTGCACCAGGCCGAAGCGCTGCCCGTAGCCGCGGGCCCACTCGAAGTTGTCCAGCAGCGACCAGGCGAAGTAGCCCCGGACCGGCGCGCCCCGCTCGATCGCCGAGCCCACGGCGGCCAGGTGGCGCAGCAGGAAGTCGACCCGCTGCGGGTCGCGCACCGCGCCCTCGGCGTCGACCTCGTCGTCCCAGGCCGAGCCGTTCTCCGTGACCACCAGCGGCAGGCCCGGCGCCTTCTCCCCGAGCCACAGCAGCAGGTCGGTGAACGCCCCGGGGCTGATGCCCCAGCCCATGGTGGTCGTCGGCCCCTCGGGATCGAGCTCGACGACCTGCTCGCCGCCGATGAAGGACGTGGGCGGCTTGTCGGCCGGCCGCTCCCCGGCCCGCACGGTCTCCTCGAAGTAGTAGTTCACGCCCAGCCAGTCCAGCGGCGCGGCGATGGCCTGCAGGTCGCCGTCCTGCACCGGCAGCGGCGCACCGGCGGCGGCGAGGTCCTCGACCACGTCGGCGGGGTAGGCGCCGGAGACGACCGGCTCGAGGAACATGCGGTTCTGCTGGCCGTCGAGGCGGCGGGCGGCGTCGCGGTCGGCGGGCGAGTCGGTGGCCGGGTGCATCGGGGTGAAGTTGAGCGTGATGCCCAGCGAGCCGACGCCGGCCTCGCGCAGCCGGCCCGCGGCCAGGCCGTGCCCGAGCAGCAGGTGGTGCACGGCGCGGGAGGCCGCGACCGGGTCCTGCACGCCGGGGGCGTGCACCCCGGCCATGTGGCCGAGCAGGGAGCTGACCATCGGCTCGTTGAGCGTCGACCAGTGCCGCACCCGGTCCCCGAGCGCGTCGACGACGACGGCGGCGTAGTCGGCGAAGCGGGCGGCGGTGTCCCGGTCGGTCCAGCCGCCGCGGTCCTGCAGCGCCTGCGGCAGGTCCCAGTGGTAGAGCGTCAGCCACGGGTCGATGCCCGCGCCGAGCAGCTCGTCGACCAGCCGCCGGTAGAAGTCCAGCCCGCGCTGCTCCACCCGGCCGGCGCCCTCGGGGAGCACCCGCGGCCACGCCACCGAGAACCGGTACGCCGACAGCCCGAGGTCGCCCATCAGCGCCACGTCGTCGCGGTACCGGTGGTAGTGGTCGCAGGCGACGTCGCCGGTGTCGCCGCGCTCGACGCGGCCCGGGGTGTGGCTGAAGGTGTCCCAGATCGACGGCCCCCGGCCGTCCTCGTGCACCGCGCCCTCGATCTGGTAGGCCGCGGTGGCGGCACCGAAGACGAAGCCGGGCGGGAAGGTCAGGCCGGCGAGGAGGTCCTCGCGGCCGTCACTGGTGGTCATGGAAGCGGTGCTCCTCGCGAGGATCGGGGAAGGGGGCGGCGCGGGCAGTGTGCCCGACGCCTCCCCCGCGCGCCGCGGCGAGGGGAGGGTGCGTCCGTCCGCGAGGCACGACCCGGGTCGGAATAGCACACGACCCGGGTATGAGGTCACACCCGCCTCTGTCGTGTCGCTGGCCCCGTTCGTCACTTCTCCCCATCGTTGCGGTGCGCACCCGGGCCCTCGGGCGCGTCCCCACCGGGAGGACACATGCAGCACCCGTGCACAGCCGGACCCCTGCGGACACCGGGCCTCACCCGCGGGCTGACGATCACCGCGTCGGCCGTCCTCGCCTTCACCGCCCTGCCGGCCGGCCTCGCCGCCGCCGACGGGGGCGGGGGCTCGGGCGGAGGCGACACCTGGGTCGTCCACGAGGGCGAGTCCATCCAGGCGGCCGTCGACGCGGCGCAGTCCGGCGACACGATCAGGATCGAGGCGGGCGAGTACCACGAGGCCGTCTGCGTCGCCGGCAAGGGCCTGACCATCGTCGGCGCCGGGCGCGGAGACGACGGCACCCGCATCGTCTGGGACGAGTGGACGACCCCCGACCAGCTGCCGGACGTGGCGTCGACCCCCTGCTGGGAGGCCCAGAACGAGGCCGACCCGGAGTCCGACCCCGACACGCTCGCCGACGACGTCTCCGGCCTGTTCTTCCTGAACCCGGACGGGCCGGTCCGGGTGCGCGACCTGTCCACCTGGAACCACCCGGCCAACGGCATCGCCGCCTGGGGCGCCGACGGCTTCCGGGTGCGCAAGACCGCAGGGCACGCCCACGAGCGCTTCGGCATCCTCGCCGCCGACTCCACCCACACGCGGATCTCCCGGAACATCCTGCAGGGGCTCGACCGCGGCACGCCCGAGTCGCCCAACAGCGGCACGGCCGGCATCGGGATCACCGACTCCGACCTGTCCTACGCCGACGTCGTGGCCAACGACGTCCAGGGCTACAACCTGGGCATCTTCGCCCGGGAGTCCCGCAGCGGCGCCATCCGGAACAACTACGTGGCCGGCAACTGCGTCGGCGTCCTCGTCTTCGACGACGCCCTCACCGAGATCCCCGACGCCACGCGGCAGGTCGAGGGCGGCGACTGGCAGATCGAGCACAACGAGGTGACCGGCAACGACCGGTTCTGCCTCGCCGGCGTCGGCGACGTCGAGGCGTCGCTGCGCGTCTCCGGGACCGGCGTGGGCGTGGTGAACGCGGACTCGGTGTCGGTGAAGCGGAACCAGATCCACGACAACGTCCCGTCGGTCGACCCCGCGTCGCTGCAGTTCCCCGCCGGCGGGGTCGTCCTCGTGACGCTGCCGCCGTTCAACAACCCGCTCGGCATCGACCCCGGTCCCGCCGACGACATCCAGGTCGTCCAGAACACGATCACCGGCAACGTCCCCGTCGACGTCCTGCTGAGCGCGACGGGCTTCGGCCCGCTGGGGGACGTGGGCGACGTCGAGTTCGAGGACAACACCTGCAACGCCAGCGTCCCGCCGGAGCTCTGCGCTCCCTGACCCGCCGACCGGGGCCCTCTCGCCGGAGGGCCCCGGTCAGGTCGCCCAGGCGGGGCGGGCGGCGTCGACCTGCCAGACGACGACCGTCCCCCCGCCCGGGCGCAGCACGACGCCGTCGGGCACCGCCGCGCCGTCGTCGTCCGGACCCAGCCACAGCCGGGCGTCGGGGCGGCCGAGGTCGACCCAGCCGCGCGGGGCCGGCAGCACCTCGTGGGCCGGCGCCGCGCCCGGGTCGGCCGCCCGGAGGTGGCTCTGCAGCACCCGCGCGCCCGCGGGTCCGGCGACCTCGTCGTGGTCGAGGCCGCGCCCGGCGCGCAGCACGCCGACGTCCCCGGCGCCCAGCTCCGCGCCGTCTCCCCAGCGGTGGGCGAGCGACCCGGCCAGCACGATCACCACGACGTCGACGGCGCGGTGCGCGTGCACCCCGTAGCCGGCACCGGGCCCGAGCCGGTCGAGGGTGACCCGCAGCAGCGGGCCCAGCGAGCCGTCGCCCGGCTCGAGGAGGGTCTGCCCCACGGGCCCGGTCACGCGCGGACCCCCTCCGCCGTGCGCTCCGGCAGCGCGCCGGCCCCGCCCGGCAGCCCGCCGAGCACCCACGCCACGGCCAGCGACCACGCCACCCCCAGCGCCAGCCCGCCGACGACGTCGGAGGGGTAGTGCACGCCCAGCCACACGCGGGTGAGGCCGACCAGCACGGCCAGCGCCACCCCGGCCGCCACCGCCGCCCGGCGCCCGCCCGCGGTCAGCCTCGGCCAGGCGAGGACGAGCGCGACGGTGACCAGCGTGGCGATGCCGGAGGAGTGCCCGCTGGGGTAGCTCAGCCCCTCGTAGTGCAGGCCGCCGTTCTCGTACGCCGGGCGGGCGCGGCCGGCGAGGTCCTTGAGCGCGGTCGTGAGCGGGCCGACGCCGGTGATCGCCACGACCACCCACAGCACGGTGCGCCACGCCCGCCGCCCGACCAGCCAGACCAGCACCGGCAGGAACACCAGCACGCGGAACCAGGTCACGCCCGGGGTGGTGAGGACCTCCAGCAGCCCGCCGACGAGCGGGGAGCGGTCGTCGCCGGCGTACAGCGCGCGGCTGACCGCGTCGTCGAGGCGCACCTGCGGGGGGAGGTCGGTGACCACACCGGCGCCGAGCACGCCCAGCACGGCCAGCCCGCCCCCGATCGCGGTCAGGACCCGGCGGGTGGCGGAGGGCAGCACTCCCCCACTCTCCCCGACGCCGCCGGCCGTGACACGCTGGCCGCCGTGGTCGACCGGGGACACGACCGCCCACCGTCCGCCGAGACGCTGCGGCGGCTGGAGCGCGCCTCCGGGGCCATCGCCACCCGCGCCGTCGCCCGGATGGACGACGACCTGCCCTGGTTCCGCACCATGCCCGCCGACCAGCGCTCGTGGGTCATGCTCGTCGCCCAGGCCGGCATCGCCTCGCTGGTGGAGTGGTGCCGCAACCCCGGCCGCCCGCCGCGGCTGACCGGCGAGGTGTTCGGCGCCGCCCCGCGCGACCTGGTCCGCGCGGTGCCGCTCAAGCAGACCGTCGACCTGGTCAAGCTCACCGTCGAGGTGATGGACGACCACGTCGAGTCGGTGGCCGAGCCCGGCGACGTCGTGGCGCTGCGCGTGGCGGTGCTGCAGTTCAGCCGCGAGGTCGCCTTCGCCACCGCGCACGTCTACGCGAGCTTCGCCGAGAACCGCGGCGCCTGGGACGCCCGGCTGGAGGCGCTCGTCGTCGACGCCCTGGTCCGCGGCGAGCGCACCGAGGAGCTGCCCGGCCGCGCCGCGGCGCTGGGCTGGGCCGGGACCGCGCCGGTCACCGTGCTGGTCGGCGCCGCCCCGGCCGACGGCGACACGCACGCCGCCGTCCGCCGGGCCGCCCGCTCCCAGGGCTGCGAGGTGCTCGTCGGGGTGCACGCCGAGCAGCTGGTCGTCGTCCTCGGCGGCGCCGACGACGTGGCCGCGGCCGCCCGCCGGGTGGGCGAGGAGTTCGCCCCGGGCCCGGTGGTGCTCGGCCCCGTCGTCGACCGGCTCAGCGCCGCCGGCGGCTCGGCCGCCGCCGCGCTCGCCGGGCTGCGGGCCGCCCGCGCCTGGCCCGGCGCGCCGCGGCCGGTCGCCGCCGACGCCCTGCTGCCCGAGCGCGCGCTCGACGGCGACCCGCTGGCCCGGGCCGCGCTGGCCGAGCGGCTGGTGCTGCCGTTGCGCGAGGCCGGCGGCGAGGTGCTGGAGACGGTGCGCGCGGTGCTCGCCGGCGGCGGCAACCTGGAGGCCAGCGCGCGGGCGCTGTTCGTGCACCCGAACACCGTCCGGTACCGGCTCAAGCGGGCCGCGGAGCTGACCGGGCAGGTGGTCACCGACCCCCGCGGCGCCTGGACGCTGCAGGTCGCCCTCGCGCTCGCCGACCTCGACGGCGGCCGCGGCCTCTGGCGCTGACGCCCGGGCACTTCCGCGGAAGTGCCCGGGGCGGCAGTGTGGTCCCCACCACGGAAACGGCCTCCGGAGGGCATCTGGGCCGTCGCTCTTGTAGGAACCCTCCAAAGGGTTCCGGTCCGCTTTCGTGGCGGCTGCGCGCGCGAGGGGCCCGGACGTCTGACACGGTGAGGAGGTGCTGGCCGTCCTCGCCCCCGGACAGGGTGCCCAGAAACCCGGGATGCTCACCCCCTGGCTGGAGCTCCCAGGAGCCGAGCCCTTCTTCCGCTGGGCCGGCGCGATCGCCGACGCCGACCTGCTGACCCTCGGCACCACCGGCGACGCCGAGGCGATCCGCGACACCGCGGTCACCCAGCCGCTCGTGGTGGCGATGAGCCTGTTCGTCGCCCGCGAGCTCGGCGGCCTGCCCGGCCCGGTCGCGCACTCGCCGCACACCGGCCGCGACGTCGTCATCACCGGGCACAGCGTCGGCGAGCTCACCGCCGCCGCGCTGGCCGGCGTCCTGTCGGTCGAGGCGGCGATCGCGCTGACCGCCGTCCGCGGCCGGGCGATGGCCCGGGCCTGCGCGCTCACCCCGACCGGCATGTCCGCCGTGCTCGGCGGCGAGCCCGGCGAGCTCGAGGCCGCCCTGGCGGAGCGCGGGCTGGTGGCCGCCAACCTCAACGGGGGCGGGCAGGTCGTCGTCGCCGGGCCGCTGGAGGGGCTGGCCGCGCTCAAGGCCGAGCCGCCGGCGAAGGCGCGGGTGGTGCCGCTGTCGGTGGCCGGCGCCTTCCACACCGCCTACATGGCCCCCGCCCGCGAGGAGCTCGAGGCGCTGGTCGGCGGGCTGCGGCCGGCCGACCCCAGCCGGCTGCTGCTGTCCAACGCCGACGGCGCGGCCGTCGACTCCGGCGCCGAGGCGCTGTCCCGCCTGG
Organism: Geodermatophilus sp. SYSU D00766; assembly: GCF_054049915.1. Classification (NCBI taxonomy): domain Bacteria; kingdom Bacillati; phylum Actinomycetota; class Actinomycetes; order Geodermatophilales; family Geodermatophilaceae; genus Geodermatophilus; species Geodermatophilus sp. SYSU D00766. Next base: position 99,394 of record NZ_JBJGYI010000008.1, on the reverse strand, counting down.
TCAGCCAGGTGACCAGCCCGGTGCGCTTCGACGCGTGCCTGGCCACCATGCGCGACCTCGGCGTCACCGCCGCCATCGAGCTGCCCCCCGCCGGCGCCCTGGCCGGCCTGGCCAAGCGCGAGTGGAAGGACGCCGGCGTCGAGGTGCTGGCGCTGGCCGGCCCCGGCGACCTCGACCGCGCCCGCGCCCTCATCGACGCCGCCCGCGGCCGGCCCGAGGCCGAGCACCGGCCCGACTGGCGGGTCGTCGTCGCCCCCGTCCGCGGCACCGTCAGCCCCGCCGACGTCGCCGAGGGCACCCGGCTGGCCGCCGGCACCCCGCTCGGCTGCATCCGCAGCCGCCGCGAGGAGGTCAACGTCTCCGCCGGCTACGACGGCGTCCTCGCCGAGTGGCTGGTGCAGGACGGCGACCTCGTCGACGCCGGCACCCCCCTCGCCCGACTCTTCCCGGAGGTCCCCGCGTGAGCATCCGCCTGGCAGCCGGCGCCCCCGGCGCCCGCGTCCTGGGACTCGGGGCCTACCGCCCGCGGCGGCGGGTCACCAACGACGAGCTCGCCCAGGTGATGGACACCAACGACGAGTGGATCCGGACCCGGGTCGGCATCGAGGAGCGCCGCTGGGCCGACGAGGACGAGACGCTGGTCGAGATGTCCGTCGCCGCCGGCGGCAAGGCGCTGGCCGCCAGCGGCCTGGACCCCGACGAGGTCGACCTGGTGGTGCTGGCCAGCGCCAGCCTCACCCACCCCATCCCCGGCATCGGCCCGCAGGTGGCCCACCGGCTGGGCATCCCGCGCCCCGGCGCCTTCGACCTCAACGCCGGCTGCGCCGGGTTCTGCTACGCGCTGGAGGTCGCCTCGTCGGCCATCCGCACCGGGTCGGCCCGCAACGCGCTCGTCGTCGGCGTGGAGCGGCTCACCGACGTCGTCGACAAGACCGACCGCTCCACCGCGGTGATCTTCGCCGACGGCGCCGGGGCGGCCGTGCTGGGCGCCGCCGAGGAGCCCGGCATCGGCCCGGTCGCCTGGGGCAGCGACGGCGACCAGTACTCCGCGATCGAGATCGCGGCCGGCACCGGCACGATGACCATGGCCGGGCAGGCGGTCTACCGCTGGGCCACCACGCGGCTCACCGAGACGCTGGAGCAGGCGATGGAGGCCGCCGGCGTGGGCCCCAAGGACATCGCCGTGTTCGCCCCGCACCAGGCCAACCTGCGCATCGTGGAGTCGATGACCAAGCGGCTGGGCCTGGGCCCCGACGTGGTCGTCGCCCGCGACATCGTGCGGTCGGGCAACACGTCGGCGGCGTCGATCCCGCTGGCGCTGACCGCGCTGCTGGAGTCCGGCGAGGCGAAGAGCGGTGATCTGGCGCTCGTCCTGGGGTACGGAGCGGGCCTGACCTTCGCCGGCCAGGTGCTCACCCTGCCCTGAGCCGCCCCACAGATCCCCGGACCCCCCGGGACCGACGGCGGGATCCCCCCGCCCCCACCGAGAGAGAGGACCCCCGCGTGAGCGAGGACATCCAGGCAGGTCTGGCCGAGATCCTGGAGGAGGTCGCCGGGGTCACCCCCGCCGACGCCACCCCGGAGAAGTCGTTCACCGAGGACCTCGACGTCGACTCGCTGTCGATGGTCGAGATCGCCACCGCCGTCGAGGACAAGTTCGGCGTGGCCATCCCCGACGACGAGCTCGGCAACATCAAGACCGTCGGCGACGCGATCAGCTACATCCAGAAGAACCAGGGCTGACGCCGGTCCCCCGGCCGCCCGCGCCCGCACGCCCCAGGAGAGGACCCGTCATGAGTTCGCACGACGACGTCGTCGTCACCGGCCTCGGAGCCACCACGCCGCTGGGTGGCGACGTCGCCAGCACCTGGGACGCGCTGCTGGCCGGACGGTCGGGGGTCCGCCGGCTCACCGACGACTGGGTGCAGCAGTTCCCCGCCCAGCTCGCCGCGACCCTGGCCACCGACCCCGCCGAGCAGATCGACCGCGTCCGCGCGCGCCGACTCGACCGCAGCCAGCAGGTCGCGGTCATCGCCGCCGAGGAGGCCTGGGCCGCCTCGGGCGCCGCCGACGCCGGCGTCGCCCCCGAGCGCATCGCCGTCGTCTTCGGCACCGGCATCGGCGGGGCGATGACCCTGCTCGGCCAGGACGACGTGCTGGAGGCCAAGGGCCCCAAGCGGGTCTCGCCCTTCACCATCCCCATGCTCATGCCCAACGGCCCGGCCGCGGCCGTGGGCCTGGCCGTCGGCGCCCGCGGCGGCGTGCACGCCCCGGTCAGCGCCTGCGCCTCCGGCGCCGAGGCGATCCGCTGGGGGCTGGACCTGCTGCGCCTCGACCGCGCCGACGTCGTCCTGGTCGGCGGCGCGGAGGCGGTCGTGCACCCGCTGCCCATGGCCGGGTTCGCCGCGATGCGCGCCATGAGCACGCGCAACGACGAGCCCGAGCGCGCCTCGCGGCCGTTCGACAAGGGCCGCGACGGGTTCGTCCTCGGTGAGGGCGCCGCCGCGCTCGTGCTCGAGCGCGCCGACTCCGCCCGTGCCCGCGGCGCCACGCTGCACGCCCGGCTCGCCGGGGCCGGGGCCACCGCCGACGGCTACGACCTCGTCGCGCCGCACCCCGAGGGTGAGGGCGCGGCCCGCGCCATCGGCGCCGCCCTGCGCGACGCCGGCCTCTCCCCCGCCGACATCGGCCACGTCAACGCGCACGCCACCTCGACGCCGGTCGGCGACACCGCCGAGGCCTCCGCGATCCGCAGCGCGGTGGGCGAGCACACGCTGGTGTCGGCGACCAAGAGCCAGACCGGCCACCTGCTCGGTGCCGCGGGCGCCCTGGAGTCGGTGTTCACCGTCCTGGCGCTGCGCGACCAGGTGGTGCCCGCGACGGCCAACCTCGACGACCCCGACGACGACGCCGCCGTCCAGGCGCTCGACATCGTGCGGCGCGAGCCGCGCAAGGTCACCCTCACCGCCGCGGTGAACGACTCCTTCGGCTTCGGCGGGCACAACCTGGCGCTGGTCTTCACCACCGTCTGAGCAAGGACCCCGCTGCCCCCCGCCACTCGCTCCGCTCGCGGCGGGCCCCTGCAGCGGGGCCGTTCCAGCACCTCACCCGGCCTAGCGGGGCCGGACCTCGACCGCCGGCCCCGCGCCGGCCTCTGGAGACCCCTGGTGACCACGCTGCACGTCGTCCCGACGCTGCCCAGCCCCGACCCGCGCGACCCCGAGGACCGCCTGCAGCGCCTCCTCGACGACGGGTCCCTGGACCTGCTCGCCCCGCGCGACACCTCCGGCGTCCTGGCCGCCCGCGGCACCGTGGAGGGGTCCCCGGTCATCGCGTTCTGCACCGACGCGACGGTCATGGGCGGGGCGATGGGCGCCGACGGGTGCCGGCACGTCGTGGACGCGATCGACACCGCGCTGCGGGAGCGGGTGCCGGTCGTGGGCGTGTGGCACTCCGGCGGCGCCCGGCTGGCCGAGGGCGTCACCGCGCTGCACGCCGTCGGCGAGGTGTTCGCCGCCATGGTCCGCGCCTCCGGGCGGATCCCGCAGGTCTCGGTCGTCCTCGGGCCCGCCGCGGGCGGCGCCGCCTACGGCCCGGCGCTCACCGACCTGGTGGTCATGGGCCCGGCCGGGCGGGTGTTCGTCACCGGCCCCGACGTCGTCCGCTCCGTCACCGGCGAGGACGTCGACATGGAGAGCCTCGGCGGCCCCGACACCCACGGCCGCCGCAGCGGCGTCGTCCACGTGGTCACCGACTCCGAGGCGGCGGCGCTGGACACCGCCCGCCAGGCCGTCGGCCTGCTGGCCGCACAGGGCTCGTTCGGCCCCGGCGCGCTCGGGCCCGGCACCGACCTGCGCGCGCTGCTGCCCGAGCGGGCCAACCGCGCCTACGACGTCCGGCCGCTGGTCGCCGCGGTGCTCGACGGGCCGGGGCTGGAACTGCACCCGCGGTGGGCACCCAACGTGGTCACCACGCTGGGCCGGCTGGCCGGGCGCACGGTGGGCGTGGTCGCCAACAACCCGCTGCGGCTGGGCGGCTGCCTGGACTCCGCGTCGGCGGAGAAGGCGGCCCGGTTCGTGCGGATGTGCGACGCGTTCGGCGTCCCGCTCGTGGTGCTCGTCGACGTCCCCGGCTACCTGCCCGGCGTGGGCCAGGAGTGGGACGGCGTGGTGCGCCGCGGCGCCAAGCTGCTGCACGCCTTCGCCGAGGCCGTGGTGCCGCGGGTGACGCTGGTGACCCGTAAGGCCTACGGCGGGGCCTACATCGCCATGAACGCCCGCTCCCTGGGCGCCACCGCGGTGTTCGCCTGGCCGGGCGCGGAGGTGGCCGTCATGGGCGCCAAGGCCGCCGTCGGGATCCTGCACCGCAAGAAGCTCGCCGCGGTGCCGCCGGGCGAGCGGGAGGCGCTGCACGCCCGGCTGGCCGAGGAGCACGAGCGGATCGCCGGCGGGGTGGACCGCGCGCTGTCGATCGGCGTCGTCGACGAGGTGGTCGAGCCCTCGCGCACCCGCCGGCGGCTGGTGGAGGCGCTGACCGCCGCCCCGGCCGGCCGCGGGGCGCACGGCAACATCCCGCTCTGACCGGAGGACGGGTCGTCCGGACGCGGAGAGGCCCGCCACCGCTGCAGCGGTGACGGGCCTCTCGAGAGGTCGTCCGGACGCCGCTTCCCCGACGGCGTCCGGACGACCTGGCCAGGAGCCTACGACGGCGGGCCGGGGAGCCTCACGTCGTGTGCCTCAATCGTGACCGGGGGACCTCGGAGGACACCTCAGACGACCTGGTGCAGCCAGGTCGTCTGGCTGCCGTCGCCGGCGTACCGGTAGACCTCCAGGTCGGCGTCCCACGCCGCGCCGAGGAGCTGGTCGACCCCGTGGCGGAACGCCTCGACCGACGTGGCGGTCGCCGCGAGGGTGCGCAGCTGCTGCTCGGTGACGACGAGGTCGCCGTTGGCACTCGTCGGCGCCCGGTAGACCCCGTGCCCGGGCACGTAGGACATCCGCTCGCCGTCGTTGCCGTGGCTGGCCTCCTCGGTCACCTCGAAGCGCAGCATCGGCCACGCGCGCAGCGCGGCGACCAGCTTGGCGCCCGTCCCGGGAGCACCGGTCCAGGCCACCTCGGCACGGTAGGCACCGTGCGCCGCGGGCTGCTCGGCCCACGACAGGGAGACCGGCGCGCCGACGACGCGCTCGAGCGCCCACTCGACGTGCTGGCAGAGCGCCTTCGGGCAGGAGTGCACGAAGACGACACCCTGGGTAGACCGTCGCTGCACGAGGCACCTCCATCGACTCGATCGGTCTCGTCTTCCCCAACGGACGATCGGTTCGGTGACAGGCTGTGGTCAGCTCCGGTGGACCAGGGATCCACCGACAGTGTGCACGATGGACCACCGGTAGCGCCAGTGCGGATGCGGCGGCTGGTGCAGGTGTGACCTCCGCCGCCCCTGACGGCACGGAAGCGCTGGTCAGCGCCATACCACGGAGGTCGCGCGCCTGCCCGGCCACCCCCGGGTCGCCCTGACGGTACCCCGGGGACCCGGTCACGGGCGGTGGCGGCCGGTCGAGTCCCGTAACCCCGCCTCGGCTTCGCCTGTCACGGTGGGTCACCGCCACGCGGGCGGGACGGTCACCGTGCGAGATCGTGCACCCGGTCCCCGCCGGCCGCCTTGGCCCGGTACATGGCCGCGTCGGCGCGGTGCAGCACGTCCGCGACGGCGTCGTCGGCGTGCACCAGGGCGCAGCCGACACTGCCGGTCACGCCGCACCCGGCACCCACCTCGGCGACGGCGGCCCGCAGCCGCCCGGCCAGCGCGGCGTCGTCGCCGGGCGCCGGGCAGTCGGCGAGGACGGCGAACTCGTCCCCGCCCATGCGGGCCACGGTGTCGGTCTCGCGGACCGCCGCGCCGAGCGCCGCGGCCACCCGGCGCAGCACGGCGTCCCCCGCGGCGTGGCCGTCGCGGTCGTTGACGCCCTTGAACCCGTCGAGGTCGACGACGCAGACCACCGCCCGCTCGCCGCGGCCGGCGCGGACGACGGCCTGCGCGACGCGCTCGAGGAAGACCCGGCGGTTGGGCACACCGGTCAGGGGGTCGCTGGCGGCCAGCGCCTCCAGCGTGCGCACGAGCACGACCTGCCGGTCGTGGGCGGCCCAGTGGTTGGCGGAGGTGAAGGTGCACACGAGGGTGACGGTCACCAGGACCGTGGCCACGAACAGCGAGCGCGAGTCCAGCGGGCCGGCGACCAGCAGCGTGTAGCAGGTCGCCGTCGCCGTGCCGGTGAGCACGACGCCGGCCGGCGGGTAGGCCACCGCCATGAACGCCAGGTTGAGGAAGAACAGCACCGACAGCGGGCTGTCGGCGCCGCCGTCGAGGCGGGCGGCCACGGTGATGACGGTGGTCACCGCGGCGCTCCAGGCGTAGAAGAACACCCCGCCCCGCAGGTCGCGGAACATGCGGCGCAGAGGGAGCAGGAGCAGCACGGGCGCCCCGAGGACCACCGAGGCGGCCAGCACGAGCAGCACCGGGTGCCGGTGGCCCGGGGTGGGCGTCACCAGGGTGTAGGCCAGCGAGGCGAGGCCGGCGACCTCGCTGAGCAGCACGCCGGAGCGCACGTGGCGGATCCAGTAGCGGGCCCGCTCCTCGTCCTCGGCGAGCGGGCGGTACAGCCCGGTGCCGACCCAGCCCGGCAGCCGGCGCAGCGCCGCGCGGAGGGGCCCGGCGCCGGGGCCTCTCCCGGCTGCTGCGTCGTCCACGACGGGGTCATCGGACGGCGCCGTCCGCATCTGCAGGCGACGGACCGACACCTCCCCCTCCGGGGTGGCACGGCTCGCACCGGGAACCGCCGGCGGCTGGGTAGGGACGCCTGCGTGGACGACGACACGGCGGAGCACGAGCGCGAACGGGGACTGGCCGGTGCCGGGCGGGAGGTGGTCGGGCCGCTGGTGCTGGAGGCCTGGGACACCTTCCTCGGGCAGGCGGCCGCGGTGGACCTCGACCGGCCCACCCGGCTGCCCGGGTGGCGGGCGCACGAGATCTGCGTGCACCTCGGCGCCTGGTCCGACCACGCCGCGCTGGAGGACCTGCAGGCCTCGGCGCGGGCCGGCGGCACGGGCACCCCGCCGGACGTCGACGCCACGAACGCGCGGGTGACCGCCGCGCACCGCGACGCCCCGCGCGAGGAGGTGCTGGCGGCGCTGCGCCGCAACCGCGAGGCGACGGTGCGCTACCTCGCCGACGCGCCGGCCGGGCTCGACACCGCGCCGGCCGTGTCCACGGTGGGCCGGCTGCCGATGCTGTCGGTGGTGCTCGGCCAGGCCTACGAGCTCGCCGTCCACGGGCTGGACCTGGTGCCGCTGGGCGCTCCCCCGCCGCCGCCGTCGGTGCTGCAGGCGGGGCTGGCCGCCCTGGCGGAGGTCACCGGGGCGCTGGCGGCGGCGTCGGGCATCGCCGGCGGCGCGGCGCTGCTCACCCCCGAGGGCGGCTGGGTGTTCGCCGCGGACCCGCCGGGCTGGACGGTGCGACGGGTCGACGGCGACCGCCCGCCCGGCGCCGTCGTCGAGGCCGCCGCCGACGTGCTCCTGGAGGCCGCGTCGGGACGGGTCAACCCCGCCGCGGCGCTGGTCCGCCGGCGGCTGCGGGTGCGCGACCTGCCGGAGCTGATGCGCCTGGCGCCCATCGTCGAGGCCGCGCCGGGGATCCCGGGCGGGCCGATCCTCGCGCTGGCCGCCCGCACCGTCGGGGGCGCGGGCGACCTGCTCGGCCGGCTGCGCGGCCGCCGGGGATGACGAGCTAGCAGGCGCCGCCCAGCGAGACGCCGTGCGCCTCGAGCCACGGCACCGGGTTCACCCGGCTGGCGTACAGGCCGCCCTCGTGCACCTCGAAGTGCAGGTGCGGGCCGGTCGACTGCCCCTTGTTGCCCACCGTCGCGATCTGCTGACCGGCGCTGACCACCTGGCCGGCGGACACGGTGAAGGTGTCGACGTGGCCGTAGAGGGTGATGCGACCGTCGTCGTGCTGGACGTAGACGGCCTGGCCGAAGCCGCTGGCCGGGCCGGCCTGCAGCACGACGCCGCCCTCGGGGGCGTAGACGGGGGTGCCGATCGGGGCGGCGATGTCCACGCCCTGGTGCATGGTCCCCCAGCGCGGGCCGAAGCAGGACGTCACCCGGCCGGTGGTCGGCGCGATGCCCCCGCCGGCGGCGGACTGGACGTTGACGGCGGCCTGCTGCTGGGCGCTCTGCTGGGCGGCGTAGGCCGCTTCGGCGTCGGCGACCCCGCGCAGCCGCAGCAGCTCGACCTCGGCGGCGCGCAGCTGCTCGTCGAGGCGGGCCTTCTCGGCGGCCACGCCGTCGTACTCGGCCTGGGCCTGCGCCAGGCGGGCCTCGGCGGCGGCCTGGGTCTCGGCGGCGGCGCGGGCGGCGGCGTCGCGCTCCTCGACGGCGGCGCGGGCGGCGGCGTCGGCCGCGGCCTCCTGCGCCTCGAGCAGCTCGAACTCCTCCAGCGTCTCCGCGCGCTGGTCGCCGAGCAGGTCCAGCGTGGCGGCGCGCTCGAGGACCTCCCGCGGCCCCTGGCTGTCGAGCAGCACCGAGGCGGTGCCGGCGAGCTCGCCCTGGCTGCCCATGTAGGCCTCGCGGCCGAGCTCGACGACCTCGTCCTGCGCCTGCGCGACGGCGTCCCGGGCGGCCTGCAGCGCGGCGGCGGCGAGCTCGGCCTGCTGCTGGGCGGCGGCGAGCTCGGCCTGCGCGACCAGGGCGGCGTCCGCCGCGGCCTCGGCCTCGACGGTCATCCGCTGCAGCTGCTCCTCGGCGGCGGCGACCTGCGCCTTGACCCGCTCGACCTCGGCGACGAGGTCCTGCTCGGCGGCCTCCGCGGCGGCGACGTCGTCGGCCGGGTCGGCGAACGCCGGGGCCGACGCCGTGAGCAGGAGGCCCAGGGCGGCGCCGGTGGCGACCACGGCACTGCGGAGACGGCGGGCGGAGCGCGGGCGGGTCCGGTGGTGCAGGGTCGCCAAGACGGCGGATCTCCGTTTCCTCGTGACCGCTTCCCGGGCCACCGGGCGTCCGGAGTGGACGCACGGCTCACCCGCGTCCGGCGGACGGGGGCGTGACCGGACCGGGGCCTCGACGGAGGTCCCGGTCCCCGGCACGGTGGCCGGCGGTCAGGCGGGATCCGGCCGGCGTCCTCGCGGATCGAGGAGCGGTGGGCCCGGCAGGACCGCGGGCGAACGTACTACGGGATCCCGGGTGCAGGTAACGAAACGGTCAACTACCCGGCGCGTCTGCTTGCACCCACGGCGCTGTGACCTGCGGGTCTGACGGGACGTGTGGGGCAGCACACGCTCCGGAGGAGTGACTCCCACGGCCCGTCGCGCCCGTGACGCCGCTCACAGGCCGGTCACAGGATGCCGGGGGACGCTGGCCCGCCGTTACCCGCCGAGCAAGGGGAGAAACACATGAGCGGATCGGGCACGCCGTCACCGGCGCCGCCGCTGCGGGCGGCCGACAGCGACCGGGTGGCGACGGTGCAGGTGCTGCAGGACGCCGTCGCGCGGGGGCTGCTGACCCTGGAGGAGGGCGGGGAGCGGATGGCGGCGGCGTTCGCGGCGGTGCACCTGCGCGACCTGGTCCCGCTGACCGCGGACCTGCCGCCGGCGCCGGCACGGCCCGGCGCGCCGGGCTGGCGGCCGCTGGGGCTGATGGCCTGGGAGCAGCTGCGCACCACGATGACCGACGCGCGCACCGGTCGTCCGGCGGCGGTGCGGATCGCCCTGGTCACGGTGCTCACCCTGATCGCGCTGCTGCTGGTGGCCGCGCTGGTGCTGCACGGGCTGGCCGACCCGTTCGATGGCCCCGACGGGTTCCGCGGCGGTCCGCCGGAGGGGTTCCGCGGCGGCCCGGGCTGAGGTCGAGGGACCGGCGGCACCGTCCCCGTGGAGGGCGGCGCGACGGCGGTGCTCACGCTGGGTCGCCGCTGGTCCCGCCGGTGGTGCCGTCATCGGTGGTGCCGCCCTGTTGGACGACCGGCGACCCGGTGTCGTCGGCGGCCGCCGAGCCGACGGCGAAGCCCCCGGCCCCGCCGATCGCGAGGAGGGCCGCCGCGGCCGCACCGGCGGCGGCCCGCTTCCTCAGCCGGGAGGGCGTTCGCTGGGGCGCACCCGGGCCGGTCGGGGTGCTGCTCACCCGGGGCGCGTCCGCCGTCGCGGTGCGGGACGGGGCGTCGGCCGGGACGTGCTCGGGGTCCCGGGCGGGGATCGTCGACGGCTCCCAGCGGTTGCCGCTGGGGGTCGGGGACGGGTGGTCGTTCACGGGTGCTCCTCGTGGTCCGGGGAGCACCACCGTGGCGGCCGTCGCTGGCGGGCAGCCGCACGCGGGCTGTGAGACGGCTCGACGTCCCGGCCGGCCCGCCGGGGACGTCTGGCAGGCTGGACGGCACCGTCCGGGGCGGTAGCTCAGCCGGTCAGAGCACGGGACTCATAATCCCTGGGTCGTGGGTTCGAGCCCCACCCGCCCCACCACCGTCCCCGAGACACCTGCACATGGCGCGCACGGACAGATCCGTGCCCGTGCGTCAGCCGGTGTCGGCCAAGCGCGACTGCACCCGGGCCCAGAGCGCCTCGTAGGCGGTCGTCGCGGAGCTGGCCGGCGCGAACGCCGGGACCGGTGCGCGCTCCTCGGCCATCTGCTCGATGACCACTCGGCTCGGGATCGCCTCGGGTACGACGGACGCGAGGTCGTTGGGCAGCCGTTCGGTGAACTCGCGATGGGCCTTCTTGCGGCTGTCGACCATCGACAGGAAGCCCATCACCTCCGGCTTGCGTCCCGGCATCGTCTGGACGAAGTCGATGAGCTGGTCGTAGGTGCGCACCGAGAGCCTGGCGGGGATCAGGGGGACCAGCAGCACGTCGCAGGCGTGGACGACGTTCTCCGACACCAGGGACACGCTCGGCGGGCAGTCGAGGACGACCAGGTCGTAGTCCTTCCTCAGGGGCACGAGCAGGCGGCGAATCCGATCCGTGGGGCGCTTGGTGGAGTCCAGGTCCAGGTCGAGGTTGCGGTAGCTGAAGTCGGCCGGCATCAGGTCCAGGTGGTCGAAATCGGTCCCCTTGATCCCGTCGTCCACCGTGCGCTTGCCCTTGAGCAGGGCATGACCGCCCCCCTTCACCTTGGGCTTGACCCTGAACAGGTACGTGGCCGCACCCTGCGGATCGAGGTCCCACAGGAGGGTGCGCAGACCGTCGCGGGCCGCGAAGTAGGCGATGTTGACCGCGGCCGACGTCTTACCGACGCCTCCCTTGATGTTGTACGTGGCCACGACCTTCACCGACCCGCTCCTGCCACTGCGGTGACCGGCTCCGCCGGCGCCGTACGGCGCCGACCCGGGTCGGCCGTGCGACGCCGCGCCGACCGCCGGGAGAACCTCTCGAACACAGCGGCGAACCGCGCGCGGGACGTGTCCTGGTCCTCCTGCAGCCGGGCAGCCAACTCCCCCATCGCGAAGATCGTCCGGACGGAGACACCGTCGACGGACACCAGGTCGGTGGCGAGTGCGTGGAGCGCCTCGCACTGGGCCTCGCTGTCCTGGAACGTCCCGAGCACGTCTTGCAACGCCTTCAACTCCTTGACGGCGACGCGGGCGTCGGCCGGATCCGTCGGCGGGGCGGAGGTCTCCAGCAGGTAGCGCAGCTCCTTGACCCGCTTGCGCAGGTCGTGCAGGGCCTCGGGAGGCGATGCGTCCGTGATCCGCGATCCGCGGCGGAGCACACGACGCTGGGCGCGATCGAGCCGTTCCCCGACCACCTCGGCCGCGATCGGTCCCGCACGGGGCTGCCCGTCCCAGGTCGCCAGCTCCAGCAGCGAGGCGCGCCATCGTGCGCGGAACCGCTCGAACCGCGGCGACCGCAGGCCGGCCACGAGCCTGCGCCGCTCGTCCGCACGGAGCTCGGTGAGGCGGAGGACCAGCGGTTCCAGGTCCTCGCGCCGGGCGCCCGTCAGTCCAGCCGTCAGCGACGGCAGCTCCTGCAGGAGGACGTCGAGGTCGCGCGACGGCGTGGTGAGGTCGCCGAGCAGCTTCAGCTGAGGAGTCGCCCACGCGACCAGGGCGGGCGGCAGCACGTCGCCGAGCAGCTTGATCGCCGAGCGACTGCGCCGCACCGCGACCCGGAAGTCGTGCAGGAACTCGACGTCGACGTCGTCGACCGTGCCGTCCACCGCGGCCTCCAGCTCGCCGAGGAAGGACAACAGCACCCTGGCCACCGCCACGCGGGCGGGGAGTCCGGGCTCCATGACGGTCCTCGAGCGCGCGTCGGGATCGACTCCGGCGGCGCGCAACGCTGCCGGGTAGCGCGACGGCGTACCGGGGACCAGCCCCGCGCGGCGCGCGATCCGGGCGGCGCACTCGCCGGCCGCGTCGTACCCCCGCACGGGGATCAACCACAGGCCCCCCGGCAGCGGATCGCGGCGACCGGAGATGCTGGCCGGACGGTCGTGGACCAACCGCACCACGGTCTTGCCCTCGGCGTCCAGCAACCTGCCGGTGACGGACGCCCCCGATGCCTCCACCATCGGCAGCAGGGCGCGCACCCCGAGGACCGGTTCGAGGTGCGTTCGGAGGCCGTCGGGCAGACCCGCCACCAGGCGCGGCCAGCCGAGGGCGTCGGGCCCGGCCGTGACGGTCGCACCGTCGGGGAGGCTGAGCTCCAGCACGCACCCGCCGCCACCGGGGCCTTCGACGGCGGTCAGCGCCATCCCACTGCGGAACAGCCGCAGGTCGACGCTGTCCAGCCACGTCCGGCGCCTACCCACCGGGCGGTCCATCGCGACCGTGTACTCGGCCGCCAACGCCGCGAGGGCAGCGGGTACCGCCGTCGATGCCGGGCCGGTCCAGAACCGGCCGCCGCCAACGCCACCCATGGGCGTTCCTCTCAGCCCAGCGACCTCGGTCAGGTGTCGCGCATTGTGTCGGTCGCACCTGACCACCAGGGGAAGGCGCGCCCGTCGGCCGTCATCACACATCACGGGTGCGCCCCGGGGACACATCCCCGTCCACGTCCTGCCGGCCGAGTTCGCGACCCACACGTCCGTGGACGGGTGTGCCGCCGCGGCGGCCGCTGACGGGACAGCGGCCTGTGACGGGCGTCCGACGCGCAGGGAACGGACGCGATCGGCCAGGGCTGGTCAGCACCGACGCACGGGCCGCCTGACTCGTGATCCCTGGGACGTGGGTTCGAGCTCCACCAGCCCCACCGGTCCTGTGCCTCCCGTCGGGCCGATGCCTCGGCGCCGGCCGAGACGGACGCCGGAGGTGGTCGACCCGGTGAGGGCGGGAGCCGACGTCAGCACCCGCCGCCGTCGCCACCGCCCCCGCCGCAGTCGCCGCCACCGTCGCCGAACCCGCCTGCGTATCCCCCGCCCCCACCGCCCTCGTGACCCGTCGCGGAGGAGCGGTGGCCGGCGGAGGCTGACGCGGTCTGCCGCGGGACCGGCGCTGACGGCACGCGCGAGGCCTCGAAGAGGGCGACACGCAGGGCTGAGTCCCGCATCGCCTCAGGACCCCACAGGCTCACGCGCACGCTGTCCGTGGCGATCGACGCCGGCTCACGACGGAGCTGCCGCAGCGTCCGTCGTCCGGCACCGGTGAACGACAAGGCCGACCAGAACTTCAGGCGCATCGGCTCCGGACCGCGGTCTCGGGCGAGCAGTCCGTCGTCCCTGAGGCGCTGGCCGATCGAGGTGAGGCGCACGTCGTCGCGCAACCGCCAGCACACCGTGCCGAACGAGGCGTTCCCCCGGATGCCGACGGCGTCGAGGACGGCGGCCTCCAGGTCGGCGCACGGGCGGCGGTGGACCAGCATCGACTCACCCGTGGACCGCGCTGCCCGCAGGACCCCCGTCTCGACCAGGGAGACCACCGCGGCCGCGACGGCGCGTCGTGGTCCGCCGGTGAGGTAGGCCGTCTCGTACACGTCGAGGCGGCGCGTTCCGGTCATGGCCGTCGTCCTGGCTCGAGGTCCGGATGACACGATCGCCACGAGGGTCTCAGGGACCACCGCGCTCCGGAAGCCCGTCTCTCCCGCGATCTCCGGTGAGGGCCTCCAGCGGCAGCCCCGTCACGACGTCGGGCGGAATCCCTGCGCCTCCGGTGGTGTTCTGCCAGCGTCCTAGAGAGGAAGGTCAGACGATGACCACTGAGACGGCGATCCTGGCCGGCGGCTGCTTCTGGGGTGCGCAGGAGCTGCTGCGCAAGCGCCCGGGGGTGCTGTCGACCCGAGTCGGGTACTCGGGCGGCGACACGCCGAACGCCACCTACCGCAACCACGGCGACCACGCGGAAGCGGTCGAGGTCGTCTTCGACCCCGACGTCATCTCCTTCCGCGAGCTGCTGGAGTTCTTCTTCCAGATCCACGACCCGTCGACGGCGAACCGTCAGGGCAACGACGTGGGCCGGAGCTACCGCTCGGCGATCTTCTACACCAGCGACGAGCAGAAGCGCGTCGCCGAGGACACGATCGCCGACGTCGACGCCTCGGGCCTGTGGCCCGGCAAGGTCGTCACCGAGGTGACCGCGGCCGGCCCGTTCTGGGAGGCCGAGGAGGAGCACCAGGACTACCTGCAGAAGTACCCGTACGGCTACACGTGCCACTTCGTGCGGCCGGGCTGGGTGCTGCCGCGCCGGCAGGAGCAGTCCGCTCGATAGCTCGCGTGTGAACACCGGAACGGCGGGTGCCCACCGGGCACCCGCCGTTCTCGCGTCCCCGGCCACCCAGGATCAGGAGCGGGCGTCGGGGGCGGGCCGGTAGCCGGCCATGAGCTCGTGCGACCAGGCCGGCTGGCGCACCTCGCCGCGGGGGGTGACCCGGCCGATCGGTGCGACGTCCACGGCGAGCACCCCGTCACGTCGCGGCGGCCCCCGACGGTCGCCGGCCGCCCCTAACCTCGATCTCGTGAGCCGAGACCACGACGAGCACGCCGGGTCCCCGGACCGCCCCCTCCCCGCGTGGCTCGACCCGCGCGGCGGCCGCCCGTCCCGTCCGCACGGTGCAACGGCCGTCGGCGACGGCGCCCGGCCGCTTCCCGCAGGACGACGCCGGACCGCCCGGGGCGTGCTCGTCGCCCGCTCGGTCGCCGCCGTGCTGTCGGTGCTGCTGCTGGCCGGCAGTGGCTGGGGCTGGTACCTCGGCCGGGTCGCCGAGGCCACCGTCAACCGCACCGACGCCATCCCCGCCGACGGCAACGACGACGCCGGGGGCGCCCCCGAGGCGATGAACCTGCTGCTGGTCGGCAACGACAGCCGCGCCGCGCTGACCCCGGAGCAGCTGGCCGAGCTCAACGCCGGCGTGGACTCCGGC
Organism: Geodermatophilus sp. SYSU D00766; assembly: GCF_054049915.1. Lineage (NCBI taxonomy): Bacteria > Bacillati > Actinomycetota > Actinomycetes > Geodermatophilales > Geodermatophilaceae > Geodermatophilus > Geodermatophilus sp. SYSU D00766. The sequence goes on along the minus strand of NZ_JBJGYI010000008.1, from coordinate 84,057 downwards.
ACCAACACCGACACGATGATCCTGGTGCACGTGCCCGCCGACGGGTCGCGCGCCTCGTTCGTCTCCTTCCCGCGCGACTCCTACGTGGAGATCCCGGGCTACGGGATGGACAAGCTCAACTCCGCCTACGCCCACGGCTACGCGGAGGTGGACGAGTCCGCGCCGGTGGAGGAGAAGCAGGCCGCGGGCGCCCAGCTGCTCATCCGCACGATCAGCCAGCTCTCCGGTCTGCGGATCGACCACTACGCCGAGGTCGACCTGCTCGGCTTCTTCGAGCTGACCAGCGTCGTCGGCGGCGTGACGGTCAACCTCTGCTACGCGGTGGACGACTCGGAGTACTCCGGCGCGGTGTTCCCCGCCGGCGAGCAGACCATCTCCGGCGCCGAGGCGCTGGCCTTCGTCCGGCAGCGGCACGGCGTCCGCCCGGACGGCAGCACCGCCCTCCCCCGCGGCGACCTCGACCGCATCGTGCGCCAGCAGGTGTTCATCGGCGGGGTGCTGCGCAAGATCCTGTCCCAGGACGTGCTGCTCGACCTGGGCAAGCAGCGGCAGCTGGTCGAGGCGGCGTCGGAGTCGCTGACCGTCGACGAGGACCTCCGGCTGCTCGACCTCGCCCAGCAGCTGCAGTCGGTGAGCCCCGGCGACATCGACTTCCAGACGGTGCCGATCGTGGAGGCCGACGACCGCGACGACGAGGGCCGCTCGATCGTGCGGCTGGCCGACGAGGAGACGCTGCACCGGTTCTTCGCCACGCTGTCCGAGGAGCCCGAGGCGCCGGCCCCCGCACCGGAGGCCCCGGCCACCCTGGCGCCGTCGGAGGTGTCGGTCGCCGTCTACAACGGCTCGGGCACCTCCGGCCTGGCCGCCGAGGCCACCGCCGACCTCGAGGCCGCCGGGTTCGTCGTCACCGAGACCGGCAACGCCGACAGCAGCGACTACGAGCAGACCGTCATCCGGCACGCCGCCGGGGACGAGGCGGCGGCCGCCACGCTGGCCGCGCAGGTCCCCGGGGCCGCCGTCGAGGTCGGCGACGACGCCGAGAGCGGCACCGTGCAGCTGGTCCTGGGCAGCGACTTCACCGGCATCGGCCAGCCGACCGAGCCGGCCGAGCCGGCGGACGAGAGCACCGCCGAGGAGCCGCGGACGGCCGCCGACACCGGCTGCATCAACTGAACTCAGACGCCGTGGCGCTCGGCGACGGCCGTGGCGACCACGAGGTCCTCCCAGGACATGCCGACGGTCTTGACCACCAGCGGCCGGCCGGCGGGTAGCGCCGCCGCGCCGGTCACGACGTCGCGCAGCGGCACCAGGCCGGCCGGGGTCAGCGCCCCCTCGGCGACGGCCAGCACGACGTCGCCGGCCTCGCGCAGCGCGGTCGCGACGTCCTCCACGACCACGGTGGCGCGGCCGAGCAGCGCGGCGTCGAGCTCGCGGGCGTCGGGCTCGTGCGAGCCGACGGCGACCACGACGGCGTCGTCGCGCAGTAGGGCGGAGTCGAACAGCGGCTCGCGCGCGGAGGTCGCGCAGACGACGACGTCGGCCGTGCCGAGCGCCTCCGCGGCCCGCGGTGACCCGAGCGCCACGGCGTCGAGCGCCGTGCGGGACGGGTCGCGCACGAGGTGGGTGGTCTCCCCCAGCGGGCGGACGGCGGCCAGCGTGGCGACGTGGCCGACGGCCTGCGGTCCGGCGCCGACCACCGCGACCCGCAGCGGGCGGTCGGGCAGCCGCGGGAGGACGGCGGCCACCGACACCGCCGGGGTGCGCAGCGTGGTCAGCGCCGTGCCGTCGAGCACCGCGCGCAGGGCGAGCGTCTCGGCGTCGACGAGCAGGTAGGCGGCCTGGATGCGCGGCAGCCCGCGGGCGGGGTTGCCCGGGGCGACGGTCACCACCTTCACGCCGGCCGCCGCGCCCACCTCCGACGGCATGATCAGGAACTGGCCGCGGGTCAGGCCGACCGGCACGCGCGGCGGGTCGGCGGCGGGGTCCAGGCCGCCGCGCAGCGCGTCGGTGACCGCCCGTACCGCGGCGGCGGGGCCGAGGGCCGCCACGTCGTCGGCGTCGAGGACCCTCACCGCAGCACGAACCCGGGGACCAGCGGGTCGTGCGGGTCGATCGAGAACAGGTGCTCGCCGGTGCGGTGGGCGGTGCCGGTGACCCGGGGGACGACGGCGGGGCGCCCGCCGACGTCGAGGCGCTCGAGCACCGCCCCGGTGAACGTGCTGCCCACGATCGACCCGTGCCGGAGCACCGTGCCCGCGGGCAGCCGGCCCTCGGCGTCGAGCACCGCGAGCCGGGCGGAGGTGCCCGAGCCGCACGGGGAGCGGTCGACCTCCCCGTCGGCGAAGACCGCCACGTTGCGCTGCCGCACCTCGCCGTCGGCGTCGCCGAGCTCGTCGAACCAGATGGTGCCGTAGACGCCGTCGAGCCGCGGGTCGTCCGGGTGGCGGGCGTGCGCGGAGCCGTCGAGTGCCCACTTGACCTCCCGGCCGAGGGCGATGAGCTCGCCGAGGTGCTCCGGGGTGACCGACAGGCCCAGCTGCGCGGCCGGCAGCGTCGCGTAGGTGGCCCCGCCGTAGGCCACCGTCACGGTCACCTCGCCCCGGGAGGTGGTGACCGGCACGCCGGTGGCGACCACCCAGCTGGGCACGTTGACGAAGTCGACGGCGACCACCCGCCCGTCCTCGCGGTGCACCCGCGCGGTCACCCGGCCCGAGGGCACGTCGACGACCACGTCGACGCTGCCGGTGTCCGGTGCCGCCACCCGGCCGGACTCGACCGCCCACACGCCGAGCGCGATCGTCCCGTGGCCGCAGGCGGTGGAGAACCCGTCCTTGTGCCAGAACAGCACGCCGAGGTCGGCGCCGTCGTCGTCGGGCGGCACGAGGAAGCCGCCGTACATGTCGGCGTGCCCGCGCGGCTCGGAGCACAGCACCGCCCGCAGCGCCTGGACGTCGGGGTCCGTGATCGCCCGCGCCCGCCGGTCGGCCACCGTCGTCCCCGGGATCGGCACCGGCGGGTCGACCACGATCCGGAAGGGCTCGCCGCCCGTGTGGTAGTCCGTCGTCGCGATCGTCGCCGGCAGCACACCGGCACCCTGCCACGCCCGCGGTGCGCGACCTCGGTCCTGGCCGCGCGGGCCCTCTGCCCGTGCCGGGAGGCCTCCGCCCTGCCTAGCGTCGGCGCCGTCGAGGAACCCGAGGTCCGAGGGAGGAGCTCCCGTGGCACGTGCACTGGTGGTCTACGAGTCCCTGTTCGGCGACGCCCGGACGATCGCGCAGGCGGTCGCGGCGGGCCTGGCGGAGTCGCTGCCGGCCGACGTGGTGGCCGCGGCCGACGCTCCGGCGGAGCTCGGCCCCGAGGTGGCACTGCTCGTCGTGGGCGGCCCCAACCACGCCTTCGGCATGCCGAGCCCGAGGACCCGCGACAGTGCGGTCACCGACCACGGCGCGGTCGTCCCCGACACCGGCACCGGGCTGCGCGAGTGGCTGGAGGCGGTCCGGGCACCCGGGCGCGGCCTGCGCGCGGCCGCCTTCGACACCCGCGCCGGCGGGCACGGGCTGCTGACGCGGATGGACCACGCCTCGCGCACGGAGGAGAAGCTGCTCGGCCGGCTGGGCGCCGAGCTGGTGGCACCCGCCGAGCACTTCGAGGTCGCCGACAAGACCGGGCCCCTGGCCGACGGCGAGGAGGACCGCGCCCGCGCGTGGGGTGGCGGCCTGGCGCAGCGGCTCGCCTCCGCCGCCCCCGGCCGGTAGCTCCGCGACGACGCCCCCACCGCGGTCGCGGCGGGGGCGTCGTCGTGCGCGGTCAGGTCCCCGACCGCCCGGTCACCGGCAGGTCGGTCTCGGTGCCCCGTGGGCTCGGCACCACCGGCCGGCCGGTCGCGGGGACCGGCCCGGACGGCGGCAGCGGCCGCGCCCCGTGCACGGCCAGCCCGATCAGCAGCCCGCCGACCAGCAGCAGCACCGCGCCGGCCCCGAGCAGCCCGACGGAGAACCAGGTGAGCCCGGGCAGCGTCGCCCCGGCCCGGACGTCGGCCGCCACCCCGGCGCCGCCGTCGGCGCGCATGACCACGACCGTCCAGTCGCCCCGGTCGGGACGCCAGTCGACCACCTGGGTGCCGGTGCCGCTGGCCTCGACGGTCCAGATGCCGGCCTCGGTCGGCGGGACGGCGGGCGCGCCGCCGGCCACGTCGTCGGTCACCCAGGTCCGGTCGTCGTCCCAGATCCCCCACCCGGTGTCCAGGTCCTGCACGGTCGCGTGACCCACGCCGCGCAGGTACCGCTCGACGTCGGCGGTCGGGGCCACCCCGACGAACAGCTCGTCGCCCGGGTCGGCGGGCGTGACCTCCACGCGCGCCGTCCCGAGCAGCTCGTCGACCACCCACTCCAGGCCGTCGCCGTCGAACACCATGCCGTCGGTCGTCACCGCGTTGCGGTCGGTGTCCACCGACGCCGCGGGCGCGAGCAGCACGCCGTCGGCGTCGCGCTCGACCCGGTCGGCCCACAGCAGGGTGCCGCCGGCGACCAGGGGGCCGGCCGCGGCGAACACCAGCACGGACCCGACGACCACCGAGGTGACCCGTCCCGCCGTCCACCGGCTCGGCGGCGCGGCGGTGACCGGCGCGGCGGACCCGGGCGGGGAGGCGACCGGCGTCACCGGGGCGCCGGCCGGGGACGGACCGACGGGCGGGGGCGCCACGGGCACCGACCCGGGGTCCGTGCCGCCCAGGTCCAGCCGGAACGGCGGGTAGGCGTCGGTCAGCAGCAGGCTGTAGGCCATCACCCGCCACGCCCAGCGGTCCATGCCGAGCACGAAGTCGTAGATCGGCACGGGGTAGCGCCCGCGGAACAGCAGGACGACGCCGGCGACGAACACCAGCAGGGCCACCAGGCCGCCGAAGCCCCAGCCGTCGTCCCAGACGCCGTCCCCGTCCCAGGAGCCGGTGCCCAGCCACACGCCGCCCCCGACGAACACCGCCAGCACGAGGTAGTGCGGCAGCGCCAGCAGCCACCACTTGACGAGCACCAGCCCGCGGGAGAGCCGCTGCGGGTAGGGGACGTCGAGGTGCGCCGGGGAGCCGGGGACGTCGGCGAGGGTGAACGGCGGGTACCGGTCGGTGCCCAGCGCCATGTAGCCGTAGTGCTGCACCCGCCAGCTCCAGCGCAGCACACCGACGGTGAAGTCGAACAGCGGGCGCGGGTAGCGCCCGGTGAGCAGGATCGCGAAGAACGCGACGACGGTGACGACGCAGACCGCCACCCACAGGAACGCCAGCACCACGTAGTGCGGCACCAGCAGCAGCCACTTGACCAGCCAGAGCCCGCGCGACAGCCGCGCGTCCAGCAGCCCGTCGACGCGGACCGGGTACGGCGGACGGCTCCCCGGCGGGGCCGTCGGAGACACGTGCTCGCTCACGGCACACCTCCTCGGCCGCCGCGACGGCCCGGAGCGTCTCCCCGGTGCAGGCGGCCGACCCGAGCCTCGCGACCCCGAGGTCCCCCGGACACCGACCAAAGGGGCCGCCACCCGGGACGTTGGTCGCTGCCCCCGGTGACCGCGGGCCCCGGTGCGGAGCCCCTCGCGCGCACGAGGCTCGGGACAGGCACCGTCCCGAGGAGTCGCGCCATGGCCCGCCGCACCGCCGTCCCCGCCCCCGCGCCGGGGCGGCCCGTCCGGGTCCGGTCCCTGCCGGTGCTCGAGGCGGCCGCCGACGCCGTGCAGGCGCGGTCGGTGCCCGATCCCCGGCCCTGGCGGACCCGGCTGCACGCCGACCGGCTGGAGTTCCTCGCAGGCCGCACCGGGCCGCCGACCGCCCCTGGCCCCACCCCCCGCGCCCTGACACAGAGCATCGGCGCGGCCCTGCTCGACGCCCGCGTCGCCCTGGCCGCCGCCGGCACCGCCGTGCGCGTCGACCGGCTGCCCGACCCCGCCGAGCCGGCGCTGCTGGCCGTGGTGCGCCCGGTCGACGGGCCGCCGGACGCCGCGCTGGCCGCCCTCGCCCCCGCCGTCCGCCGGCGGCGCACCGACGGCCGGCGCTCGGGTCCCGACGTCCTCCCGGAGGCCGTGCTGCGGGTCCTGGTCGCGGCGGCCGCGGCCGAGGACACCGTCCTGGTGCCGGTCACCCGCGCGGACCACGTGCAGCTGCTCGCGCGCCTGACCGACCAGGCCGCCCGCGTCCAGGGCACCGCCTCCGGGCAGCTGCCGGCCGGGACCGGCCCGGTCACCGCCCGGACGCTGCTGCTGCTGGCCACCCACCGCGACGACCCGCTCGCCTGGCTGCGCTGCGGGGAGGCCGTCGAACGGGTGCTGCTGGAGCTCACCGCCCGCGGCCGGGTCGCCGGTCCCCTCCCGCACGCCGTCGAGGTGCCGGTCACCCGCACCCAGCTGCGCTCGGCGCTCACCTGGGACGCCCACCCCCAGTCGGTGCTGCGCGTCGGCCGCGCCCCGGCACCCTGCCCTCCGCCCGGCGGACGGCCCGCGGAGGTCGTCGCCGACGACGGGCGCGGGGGGACGACGTGGCGGTGACCGCGCGCCAGGGTGCGGTCCGGGCCCGGCTGCGGCGCGGCGCGGGTCCGGCCGCCCGCCCCGACGACCGGCTGGAGCTGCTGTGCCTGGTGCTGTGCACCCTGCTGGCCGTGCTCGCGGTGCCGGTGGGACTGGCCGTGGCGACCACCGTGGGGGCCGACGCCGCCGCCGAGGCGCGCAGCCAGCGGGAGCAGCGCTCGGAGGTCCCCGCCGTGCTGCTGGAGGACGGGCGGGCGCTGACCGGGACCGAGGCGGTCGCCCTCGCGTCGTGGACCGAGCCCGACGGCAGCACCCGCGAGGACGAGGTGCGCGCCCCGGCGGGAGCCCGCGCCGGGGACACCGTGCGGATCTGGGTCGACGCCGACGGCCGCCGCACCGGCGCGCCGCTGTCCGCGGCCGGGGTGCGGGTGACCGCCGGCGTCGCCGGCGCCGTGACCGCCCTGCTGATCGGCGCGGCCGCCGTCACGCTGCACGCCGCCGTCGGCGCGCTGCTCGACCGCGCGCGGGCCCGCCGCTGGGAACGGGAGTGGGCCGAGGTCGAGCCGGTGTGGGCGGCCCGGTTCCGGCTGCGCTGACCGGCGCGGCCGGAACCGGGCCCGGGGGTCAGGACCGGCCGAGCAGCCGCCGCCACCAGCTGCGCCGCGGCGCCGCCGGCTGCGTCGAGGCCGCCGGCTCCGCCGACCGACCCGCCGCCCGGGTCGCGCCGTGCCCGGAGCCGCGCCCGCGCCCGCGCTCGGCGGCGCGGGCGTGGCTCAGGTAGTCCTGCACGGCCTGCGGGTCGAGCCGGTGGCCGCGGGCGGCGACGTCGTGCCGGGCCTCCCACTGCGCGACGAGCTTCTCGTCCTCGGACATCTCCCGTCGCGGGTGCTCACCGGGGGCGTCGGGCACGGTCATGTCGGGGTCCTCCTGGGGTGCGGCTGTCCAGTCCCACGTTCTCCGCCCGGACGTCCCCGCGGCAGGGGGCGAGGGTCCCGCCGACCGGGACCTCGGTCCCGTACCTGCTCAGGCGTGCAGGACGGCGGCGCCGGCGAAGCGGCCGTGCGCGAGGTCGGCCAGGGCGCGCGGGGCGTCGTCGAGGGGGTAGGCGGTGGTCGTGGCCCGCACGCCCAGCCGGCCGGCGAGGGCGAGGAACTCCTCGGCGTCGCGCCGGGTGTTGGCCGTGACGCTGCGCAGCCGCCGCTCCTGGAACAGCTCGTCGGCGTAGGACAGGCCCCGCACGTCCGACAGCCAGATCCCCGCGACGGCGAGGGTGCCGCCCCGGTCCAGCGCCCGCAGCGCGCCGGGCACCAGCTCGCCCGCCGGTGCGAACAGCACCGCGCCGTCCAGCGGCTCGGGCGGGGCGTCGCCGGCCCCGCCGACCGAGTCCACCCCCAGCGCCTGCGCCAGGCGGCGGTTCGCGGCACCGCGGGTGAGCACGTGCACCCGCAGCCCCTGCGCCAGGGCGAGCTGTGCGGTGAGGTGCGCGCTGCCGCCGAAGCCGTAGATCCCCAGCCGGCCGCCGGGCGGGACCTCGGCGCAGCGCAGCGCCCGGTAGCCGATGATCCCGGCGCACAGCAGCGGCGCGGCCTGCTCGTCGTCGAGGCCGCCGGGCAGCCGGTGGGCGAAGCGCTCGTCGACCAGGCAGGCGTCGGCGTAGCCGCCGTCGAGGTCCCACCCGGTGAACCGCGGGTCGGTGCAGAGGTTCTCGTCCCCGCGGCGGCAGAACCGGCAGGTGCCGTCGGTGCGGCCCAGCCACGGCACGCCGACCCGCTCGCCGACGGCGAAGCGGGTCGCGCCGGCGCCGACGGCGTCGACCCGGCCGACCACCTCGTGCCCGGGGACGACACCCGGGCGCCGGGGCGGGAGATCACCCTCGGCGAGGTGCAGGTCGGTGCGGCACACCCCGCAGCAGGTCACCGCGACCCGGACCTGCCCCGCCCCCGGCTCGGGCAGCTCCCGCTCGACCCGGCGCAGCGGCCCCGCGTCGGCCGGCGCCGGGATGCCCACCACCCAGGCGCGCACCGGCCCCGCTCAGGCCCGCGCGGGTGCGGCGCCGACGCCCGCGGGGGCGGGGGCCGCGGCGGGCTCGGCCCGGCGCGCCACGGGGACGACCAGGACCGGGCAGGCCGCGTGCATCGCGCAGTGCAGGGCCACCGACCCGACGAGCAGGCCGCGCACCGCGCCGTGCCCGCGGCTGGCGACGACGAGCAGCGCGGCGTCCCGGGCGCGGGCGACGAGCACCTCGGACGCGCCGCCCTCCAGCACCTCGACGTCGACCCGGGGCACCGGCGCGTCCACGGGCCGCTCGCCGAGGACGGCGTCCACGGCCTCCTCCGCCCGCGCGCGCAGGTCGTCGTGCACCTGCTCGCGCGTCGGCGGCACGACGGTGGACAGGTCCACCCAGGTGTCGGTGAGCAGGTAGGTGGCCACGACGTCGACCTGCGCGCCGGTGCGGGCGGCCTCCTCCACCGCGGCGGACAGGGCGGCCTGCGACGCGGCCGAGCCGTCGAAGCCGACGACCACCCGCGGCGGGCCGTCCGGCGCGGCCGGGCGGGGGTGCACGACCAGGACCGGGCAGCGGGCGTGGGTGACCGTGTGCAGGGCCACCGAGCCGAGCAGGACGCTGCGCACCGCGCCCCGGCCGCGGCTGCCCACGACCACCAGCTGCGCCTCCTCCGAGAGGGCCACCAGCGCCGTCGCGGGCGGGTCCGGGACGACCTCGACGGTCACGGGGACGCCGGCCGCTCCCCGGACCTCCGCGCGGACGGCCGCGACCAGGTCCCCGGCCAGCCGCCGGGTGGCGCCGGCGACGTCCTCGACGACGGGGGCCACCCCGCCGGCGCGGCCGAGCCAGTACAGGTCACCGGCGTAGCTGCTGAGCACCACCAGACCGGCGGAGCGGTCCGCGGCGGCGACGAGGGCCGCCCCGAGGGCGGCCCGGGCCGCCGGCGACCCGTCGACGCCGACGACGACGGGCGGGCCGTCACCGGTGGGCTGCTGGGGGGAGCTGTCCATCGCGGGTCCTCACCTCGGGCCCGGGCCGGCGCCGGGCGGCACCTCCGACGATGCCCGGCGCCGGGCCCGGCCGACCGGGGACCAGGGACCCGCGGTCCCGGGACCTCGGTCCCCTGCGGCGGCGCCCGCCGACCCTGGGGCCGGCCCGCCCGCTCTCCTAGCGTCCGGGACAGCGACCGGAGGAGGAGCCGTGCAGGTTCGGGACGTCATGACGCGCGACGTGGTCACGGTGGGCCCGCACACCGCGGTGCGGTACGCCGCGGAGGTGATGGCCGCGCGGGGCTTCGCCGCCCTGCCGGTGGTCGAGGACGACGACCGGGTCGTCGGCGTCGTCGCCGAGGCCGACGTGCTGCGCGACCGGCTGCCCGCCGACCCGCGGCTGCACCTGCGCCGCGACGGCCCCGAGGCCGCCGAGCCGCCGCCCGGGCTGGTGCGGGACGTGATGACCCGCCGGGTGCGGTCGGGCGACGTCACCGCCGACGTCGCCGACGTCGCCCGGCTCTTCGTCGACCGGGGCCTGCGCAGCGTCCCGGTGACCGACGGCGGGCGGCTGGCCGGCATCGTCAGCCGCCGCGACCTGCTGTCCACGCTGGTGCGCCCGGACGACGACGTCCGGTCGGAGCTGCTGCGCCTGGTCGAGGCCTACACCGGCGAGCCCGACGCCTGGGACGTCGACGTCCGCGACGGCGTGGCGGAGGTCCGGCGGCTGCGCGGCGAGCCGCCGGGCCCGGAGGGGACCGAGGAGGGTGCGCTGACCGCGCTGGCCCGGACGGTGGGCGGCGTCGTCGCCGTGCGCGTGCTGCCGGCCGGCGCCGCGCGGACCGCCGCGGGCCCCGGCACCGGGGGCGCGCGGTGACCGGCCGCCGCGTCCTGGTGACCGCCGCCAGCCGGCACGGCTCGACGGCGGAGATCGCCGCCGTGCTCGCCGCGGAGGTCGCCGCCTGCCCGGCCGGCCGCGAGGCGGGGCTCAGCGCCGCCGCGGTGCCGGCGGGGTCGTCCCCCCACCCGGCGGCCTGGGACGCCGTGGTGCTCGGCAGCGCCGTCTACGCCGGCCGCTGGCTCGCCCCCGCCCACGACCTCGCCGTCCGGCACGTGGCCGACCTGCGGCACCGGCCGGTGTGGCTGTTCTCCAGCGGGCCGATCGGCGCACCGCCGTTCCCCACGGACGAGCCCTACGACGTCGGCACGCTCACCGCGCTCCTCCCGGTGCGCGGGACCCGGGTGTTCCCCGGCCGGCTGGACCCGGCCCGGCTGCGGTTCGAGGAGCGGGCGGTGGTGACCGCGATGCGCGCGCCCGTGGGCGACTTTCGGGACTGGGACGCCGTGCGCGCGTGGGCCCGCGAGATCGCCGGCGTCCTGGCCACCGAGGGGTCCGGGGCGCGGCGGGAGCCCGCGACCCCCGCCTGAGCCGCGCGGTGCAGCGGCCCCGTCAGCCCGGCGGCTGCCCGGCGTCCCCGGCACGCGGGGTGGTGCCCGACCGCACCACGGTGACCGGGCAGCGGGCCTCGCGCAGCACGGCCTGCGCCAGCGACCCCAGCCGGCCCATCGCGCCGCCCCACCCGCGGACCCCGACCACCAGCATCTCCGCGCCGGCCGACGCCGCCACCACCGCCTCGGCCGGCGCGGCGTGCACCGCGCGGCAGCTCACCGCGAGGTCCGCGGGCAGGCCGGCCGCGGCGACGTCGTCGGCCAGGGCCTGCTCGACCGCGCGCTCGTAGTCGGCCATCGGCGGCACGTACCCCGGCTCCCAGGTGGCCGGCCGGGGCGCGGTCGGGATGCTCCACGCCCGCACCACGGTGAGCGGCAGGCCGGCCCGCGCGGCCAGCCGCCCGGCCCACGCCAGTGCCTCCCGCGCGCAGGCGGAGCCGTCCACCCCGACCACGATGCTGGTGCTCTCCACCGCGCGCCCCCTCCCGGCCGTCCCCGTCGTCGTCCCGACCCTCCCACGCGGACCCGGCCGGCCGGGCAGGTCACCTGGCCCACGGATCCGGGACGGAGGTCCCTGACCGCGCCGGCGGCCGCCCTGCCACCGTGGGCGCGCGGGCGCCCGACCGGGCGCGGACGAGGGGTGGGGCGTGGCCGGCCACCGGCAGGACCTGAGCGACGACGAGTGCCGGCGGCTGGTCGCCGGTGCCCGCGTCGGTCACCTCGCGTTCACCCGCGACGCCCTGCCCGCCGTGGCGCCCGTCCGCTACCTCGTCGACGGCGACCGGGTCGCCCTCCCCGTGCGCCCCGGGGACGACCACCTGCTCCCCCGCCGCGGCGGCGTCGTGGTCCTGTGCGTGGACCAGTTCGACGGCGAGCACGGCTGGGCGGTCTCGGTCGTCGGTCCCGCCCGCACCGTGACCGACCCGGCCGCCGTCGGCGCGTGGGACGCCGCCGGGGAGCTCCCGGACCCGGTGCCCGGGGACGGCCACGGGTACGTGGTGCTGGAGGCCACCGTGGTGCGCGGCTGGCGGACCCTGCCCGTCGCGGCTCCCACCGGGCGGCGCCGGGGTGGGTGATCCGCCCGCGGCCCGTTCCGGATCCCCGGGCCCCTACTCCGGCGGACGGCGCCGTGCCAGGCTCGGGCGGACGGACCACCGCCCGGGAGCAGGAGCCCCGATGAGCCCCACCCACACCACCCGCCCGCCCGAACCGGCTCCCGAGTCCTCGCTCGCGGGGATGCGCCTCACCGAGCTCATCGACGAGGTCCAGGACCGGCTGGCCGCCGTGGCCCGCAACCAGGCCCGCGTGCAGCAGCTGCTCGACGCCTTCCTCGCCGTCTCCTCGGGGCTGGACCTGGAGACGACGCTGCGGCGGATCGTCGAGACCGCCTGCGACCTCGTCGACGCCCGCTACGGCGCGCTCGGGGTGCTCGCCCCGCAGGGCGGTCTCGCGGCGTTCATCCACGTCGGCATCGACGCCGACCGGGCCGCCGCCATGGGCTCGCTGCCCGAGGGCAAGGGCGTGCTCGGGCAGCTGATCACCGAGCCCTACCCGCTGCGGATCCGCGACCTGGGCGCCCACCCGGCCTCGGTGGGCTTCCCGCCCGGGCACCCGGAGATGCGGACCTTCCTGGGCGTGCCGGTGCTCGTGCGCGGCACGGTGTTCGGCAACCTCTACATGACCGAGAAGTCGCACGGGGAGTTCACCGCCGAGGACGAGGCGGTCCTCACCGCCCTGGCGGGCGCCGCGGGCGTCGCCGTGGACAACGCCCGGCTCTACGAGGAGGCCGAGGAGCGGCGCCGCTGGGCCACCGCGCTGTCCGACGTGCGGGCGGCGCTGCTCGACCCCGGCTCCGCCGGGCGGGCGCTGCGGCTGATCGCCGAGCGGGTGGGCACCCTCACCGGCGCCGAGGCCGCCTGGATCGTCGTCGGGCCGGACGACGAGGGCTGCTACGACGTGCAGGTGCAGGTCGGCGACGGGCTGGAGGACCTCACCGGCCGGCGGCTGGGGACGGAGGAGAACCCCGTCCTCGACGCGGTGTCGCGGTCCGCGGGCGTCGCGACGCTGGACATGAGCGGCCTGGCCTACGACGGCCCGAACGCGCACGTGGCCTGGGGGCCGTGCCTGGCGGTGCCGCTGCGGTCGACCCAGGCCGAGCCGGCGGTGGTGGTCGCCGCGCGGCGCGCCGGCGCCCCGGCGTTCGACCCGTCGGTGGCCGCGCTCGTCGAGGCCTTCGCCGACCAGACGGCGGTCGCCCTCGACCTCGCCGCCCAGCAGCGCCTGGCCCGGCAGCTCGACGTCTACGAGGACCGCGACCGCATCGCCCGCGACCTGCACGACCACGTCATCCAGCGGGTCTTCGCCGCCGGCCTGGGCCTGCAGTCGGTGCTGCCGCGCATCGGAGACCCGCAGGCACAGCGCCGCATCCGCGACGTCGTCGTCCAGCTCGACGAGACCGTCCGCGACATCCGCACGAGCATCTTCGACCTGCACACCGCCGACGCCGCCGGGGACGGCCTGCGCCGGCGGGTCCTGGAGACCGTCGCCGCCACCGCCGGGGACCTGGAGTCCACCGTGCGCACGTCGGGTGCGGTCGACGCGCTGGTCACCGGGGACCTCGCCACCGACGTCGTCGCGGTGGCGCGGGAGGCGGTGAGCAACGCCGCCCGCCACGCGGGAGCCCGGCACGTGACGGTCACCCTCGACGTCGGCGACGAGGTGGTGCTCGAGGTGGTCGACGACGGCCGGGGCATCGACGCCCGGGCCGCCCGCAGCGGGCTGCGCAACCTGGCCGAGCGGGCCGGCCGCCGCGGCGGCGGGCTGGAGGTCGGCGCGCTCCCCGACGGCGGCACGCGGCTGCGCTGGTGGGCGCCGCCGAGCTGAGGGCGCCCGGTCCCCGGCGGGGCCGTCAGTCCCGGCGGGGCGCGCCCGCGCGCAGCTCGGTGGCCAGCACCGCGGCCTGGGTGCGCCGCTCGAGCCCCAGCTTGGCCAGCAGGTGGGACACGTAGTTCTTGACCGTCTTCTCGGCCAGGAACATCCGCTCGCCGATCTGCCGGTTGGTCAGCCCCTCGCCGATCAGCCGCAGCACCGTGCGCTCCTGGTCGCTGAGCCGGGCCAGCGGCCCCTCGGGCTCCGCGGCGCGGCGCATCCGCTCCAGGACGGCGGTGGTGGCCGCGGGGTCGAGCAGCGAGCCGCCGGCGGCGACGGTGCGGACCGCGCCGACCAGGTCGGCGCCGAGGATCTGCTTGAGCAGGTAGCCCGACGCCCCGGCCATGATCGCCTCGAACAGCGCCTCGTCGTCGCTGTAGCTGGTCAGCATGACCACGCGCAGGTCGGGCAGCCGGCTGCGCAGCTCCCGGCAGACGCTCACGCCGTCGCCGTCGGGCAGCCGGACGTCGAGCACGGCGACGTCGGGGCGCAGGGCCGGCACCCGGGCCAGCGCCTCCGCGGCGTTCTTCGCCTCCCCGACGACGGTGATGCCCGGGTCGCCCCCGAGGACGTCGGCCACCCCGCGGCGCACCAGCTCGTGGTCGTCGAGCAGGAACACCCGGATGGGGGCCTGCTGCGTGTCGTCCGGCACCCGTTCCCTCCCCGTCTGCCGTTCCCGGCACCCGCCGCCGTCCCCCGGCGGTCCGCCCCGAGGCTAGGTGGCCGACCGGCCCGCGCGCCCGGGGCCGAAGGTCCCGGGAAGGGGCCCTCCGGCCCTGCCCGCTCCCCGTCCGCGACGGCACGGTCGACACGTGCACCGCTGTCCACCCCGGGTCGGCACCCCGTGACCCGGGCTCCGCTGCGCGGCGCCGGCGGCTCCCGGCGGGTCGACGCCGCCACCGCCCGCCGGCTCGCCCCGGCGATCGCCGTCCTCGCGGTCGCGGTGGCGGCCCCCGTCGTCCTGGGCCCGGTCTCCCGCCTCGGGGGCGCCGACGTCGTCGCGTCGGCCGCCGTCGTCCCGCTGGCGCTGCTGGCCGCGGCGATGGTGCGCCGCGGCTCCCCGGCCGGGCCGCTGCTGGCGCTCGGCACCTCGCTGGGCGCCGGGTACCTGGTCGCCGGGTACCTGGTCGCCGGCGTGCCGTGGGACGACCGCGTCCCCCTGCCGCTGTCCGTGGCGGTGCTCGTGCTCTGCGCCGCCGTGGCGCTCGGCTCCTGGCGGGCGGTGCCCCCGGGGACGGCGGTGTTCGACCGGCCCAGCCGCCGCGTGATCGGCGTCCTGCTGCTGCTCGCCGGCGCCGCGTCCGTCGCCGGCCGGGACCCCGCCCTGCTGCTGCCCGCCGCGGCCACCGCCGTCGGCCTGCTGCGGGGGGCTCGGTGGGCCGGCCCGGCCGCGTTCGCCGTCTCCGGGTGCCTGGCGCTGGCCGCCGCGGCGGCGACCGCGACGGCCTGGTCGGCGCCCCCGCCCGCCGCGGCGACGGCGCTCGCCGTGGTCGCCGCGTCCCCGGCGGCCCTGTGCTGGACGGCGGTCGTCCGCACCCGGCGCCAGGCCTGGGCGGTGCCCCCGCCGCGCCGCGAGGCGACCCGCGCCGCGCCGGCACCGCCGCGCCCCCGGACCGGGCCGGCCCGCGTCCCCGCGCCCCGCCGCGCCGGGGACCGGCCGTGACCTAAGGACCCCCGGGGCGGGTCGCCGGCAGCCGGGCGACGACCTCCACCAGCACCAGGCCGACGACGCCCGACAGGGTGCCGGCCAGCACCACCGGCGGCGAGACCGCCAGCAGCAGGACGTCCTCCCGGAGCACCGGGACGGCGAGCACGACGACGACCACCCCGGCCATCGCGGCCACCAGGGCCACCCGCCCCGCGGTCAGCGGCCGGGCCAGCACCAGCACCGTCCACAGCGCCGTCACGACCACCGCGAGCAGCGCCGCCGTCCGCGCCGCGGGCACCCCCCCGCCGGGCTGCAGCGCCCGGGTCAGGGCGTAGGCGGCGTAGGAGACCCCGCCGGTGACCACGCCGACGGGCACGGAGAAGGCCAGCACCCGGCGCAGGAAGCCCGGCCGGTAGCGGCGCCCGCCCGGGGCGAGCGCCAGCACGAAGCCGGGGACGCCGATGGTGACCGCGGAGACCAGCGTCAGCTGCACCGGCGCCAGCGGGTAGGCCGTCAGCGTCACGACGGTGACCAGCGCCAGCACCAGGCTGTAGACGTTCTTGACCAGGAACAGGTTGGCCGCCCGCTCGATGTTGGCGATGACCCGCCGGCCCTCGGCCACGGCGTGCGGCAGCGCGGCGAAGCGGCCGTCGAGCAGTACGAGCTGGGCCACCGCGCGGGTCGCCGGGGAGCCGTTGCCCATCGCGACGCCGACGTCGGCGTCCTTGAGCGCCAGGGCGTCGTTGACGCCGTCGCCGGTCATCGCCACCACGTGCCCGCGGCGCTGCAGCGCCCGCACCACGGCCCGCTTCTGCTGCGGGGTCACCCGGCCGACGACCGACGCCGACTCCAGCACGCCGGCCAGCGCGTCGGGGTCCTCGGGCAGCGTCCGGGCGTCGACGGCGTCGGCCGCGCCCGACACGCCGGGCAGGCCCACCGCGGCCGCGACGGCGCCGACGGTGCGCGGGTTGTCCCCGGAGAGCACCTTCAGCGCCACGCCCTGCCCGGTGAAGAAGCGCAGCACCTCGGCGGCGTCCTCGCGGACCCGCTCGGCCAGCAGCACGAGCGCCACGGGCACCAGCCCGGCCGGCAGCCGCGGGGCGCCCGCCTCCGTCGTCCACGGCGCCGGGGAGCAGGCCAGCAGCAGCACCCGGCGCCCCTCGGCGGCCAACACGTCGGCGCGGTCGCGGGCCGCGGCGTCGGCCGGCCCGGCCGGGGCCGGCAGCACCAGCTCCGGCGCGCCGAGCACCCAGGTGCTGCCGGCGGCGGTGCGCACGGCCGACCACTTGCGCGCGGAGTCGAAGGGGACGGCGCCGGCCGCCTCCTGCCCGCCCGGGTCGGGGAAGGCCGCCGCCAGCGCCCGGGCGGTCGCGTTGCCCGCGTCGGCGGCGGCGAGCAGCGCCAGCGCCCCGTCGGCCCCGGGGTCCCCGCGCAGCCGCTCGAGCCGGTCGAAGCCGACGTCGCCGTGGGTCAGCGTGCCGGTCTTGTCCAGGCAGACGACGTCGACGCGGGCCAGCCCCTCGACGGCGGGCAGCTCCTGCACCAGCGTCTGCCGCCGCGCCAGGCCCGCGGCACCGAGGAGGAACGCCAGCGTGGTGAGCAGCACCAGGCCCTCGGGGACCATCCCGACCAGCGCCCCGACGGTGCCGGTGACCGCGTCCCGCCAGCCGTCGTTCTCCGGGGACCGGAACTGGCTCCACAGCACCGCCGGGCCGACCACCAGCAGCACCACCGCGATCCAGCGCAGCAGCCGGGTGGTCCCGGCGACCAGCTCCGAGTGCGTGCGGGTGAACACCCGCGCCTGCGCGGCGAGCCGGGCGGCGTAGCCGTCGTCACCGACGGCGGTGGCCTGCACCCGCCCGCTGCCGGCCACCACGATCGAGCCGGACAGCACCGGGTCGCCGGCCTCCTTGGCCACCGCGTCGGCCTCGCCGGTGAGCAGCGACTCGTCGACGGCCAGCCCTCGGGTGGCGCGCACGACGCCGTCGACGGGCACCTGGTCGCCGGCGCGCAGCACCAGCAGGTCGTCGAGCACGACCTCGGCGACCGGGACCTCGCGCTCGGCGCCGTCGCGCACCGGCCGGGCGCGCGGCGTCTGCAGGACCGCCAGCCGGTCGAGGGTCCGCTTGGCGCGCAGCTCCTGCACGATCCCCACGACGGCGTTGACGACGACCACCCCGCCGAAGAGCGCGTTCTGCCACCGCCCGGCCAGCACCATGGTCACCCACAGCACGGCCAGCAGGCCGTTGAAGAACGTGAGCACGTTGGCCCGGACGATCTGCCCGACGGTCCGGCTGGTCCGGGTCGTGACCGCGTTGACCCGCCCGGCCGCCACCCGCTCGGCCACCTGGGCCGACGTCAGGCCGCCCGCCGCGGTCGGGGAGGCGCCGGCTCCGCGGGCGGGCGGGGCCGGCGGGTGCGGCCCCTGCACGGCGGCGGCCGGCCCTCCGCGAGTCACCGGCCCAGCGTGGCGCCGGGGGCGGGCCGCGTCCCGGGGCCCGCTGGCACCGGCGACAGGGTCGGAGGACCCTGCCCGCTGCCCCGGGGGGCCGCTGGACTGGCGCGGTGACCAGCCGCACCGTCCCGGAGGGACGGGCCTCGCCCACCACCGGTCCCCCGGCCGGTCCCGGGCCCCGGGCACCGGAACGGATGTCCACCGACCTCGTCCGCGTGGCCCTCGGGCTGGTCGTCCTCGGCGCCGGGGTCCTCGTCGCCCAGCAGGGCCGGCTGTCGCTGTTCGAGCGGGACCTGTTCCGGCTGGTCAACGACCTGCCCGCCGGGGTCCTGCCGGTCGTCTGGCTGGTCATGCAGCTCGGCAACGTCCTCGCGGTCCCGACGCTGGCGCTGGTGGCCGCGCTGGGACGCCACTACCGCGCGGCCCGCGACCTGCTGGTGTCGGGGCTGACCGCCTACGTCGCGGCCGACCTGGTCAAGGCGCTCGTCGGCCGCGAGCGGCCGGCCGGCCTGCCGGTCGGGGCGGTGCTGCACGAGGGCCCGATCGGCGGTGCCGGGTTCGTCTCCGGGCACTCGGCGGTCGCCGCGGCCCTGGCCACCGCGGCCGCCCCGTACCTCACCCGCCGGGGACGCCGCGTCGCCTGGACGCTGGCGTGGAGCGTCGCGGTCGCCCGCGTGTACGTCGGCGCCCACCTGCCCCTGGACGTCGTGGGCGGCATCGCCCTGGGCTGGGCGATCGGGTCGCTGGTGCACTGGGTGTTCGGCGTGCCGGCGCGGGAGGTCCCCCCGGCCCGGGTGGAGGCGCTGCTGCGGCGCTTCGGGCTGCCGGTCACCGAGGTGGTCGCCGCCCCCGTGCGCGCCCGCAGCTCGCAGCCGTTCCAGGCGGTCGACGGCGACGGCCACCGGCTCTACGTCAAGTACCTCGAGCCCGACCGGCACGAGCGGGACCGGCTGCACCGGATGTGGCGGGTGTTCGCCGCCGGCGACGTCAAGGACGCCGACGCCCTCGCCCCGCTCGGCTACCAGGCCGAGCACGAGGCGGTGGCCGCGCTGACCGCCGAGCGGCGCGGCGTGCGGGTGCCGGCGGTGCTGCTGGCCCGCGGCGGGGACGGCGACGCCGTCGTCGTGCAGGAGTTCGTCGACGGCCGCCCGCTCGACGAGCTCGGCCCGGGCGAGCTGACGCCGGGCCTGCTGCGCGAGGTGTGGAGCGAGGTCGCCCGGATGCACGCCGCCCGGGTCGCCCACCGCGACCTGGTGGCCGCCAGCGTGCTGGTCGACCCGGCGGGCCGGCCGTGGCTGGTCGACTTCGGCAACGCCCGCACCGGCGCCGACGACGACGAGACCGCCGTCGACGTCGCCGAGCTGCTGGCGTCGCTGGCCGCCGCGCCCGGCGCCCCGCCCGATCCCGCGGTGACCGTGGCGACGGCGGCCGACGTCCTCGGCGACGCCGCGGTCGCGGCGGCGCTGCCCTCGCTGACCCCGCTGGCGCTGTCGTCGGAGACCCGGCGGCGGCTGCACGCCGACCCGGCGCGGCTGACCGCGGTGCTGGCCGCCGCGCACGCCCGCCTGGGCCTGCCCGATCCCGGGCGCCCGGCGTTCCCGCCGGCCGGGCCCGTCGCGCGGGCCCTCGTGCTGGCCGGCTGCGCGGTGGCCGTCGCGGCCCCGGTGCTGGTGGCCGGACCCGGCGCCGCCGCGGGCAGCATCGGCCCCGAGGGCTGGCGGTGGATCGGCGGGGCGGTGCTGCTCGCCGCGGCCTCCGCCCTCGCCCGCGCCACCGCCGTCCGGTACGCCGCCGACCGGCGGGTGTCCGTCGGCCGGGCGCTGGTCGTGACCCTGGTCGCCCGCAGCGTGGGGCTGCTGCGCGGGCGCGAGGGCGAGCGGCACAGCCGCGCCCGGCTGCTGGAGCGGGCCGGCCTCGTGCCGGCGGCCGCCCAGGCCGCGACGGTCCGCACCGCGCTCGCCGGGCTGGCCGGCGCGGCCGCGGTCGCCGTCGCCACCGCCGTCCTGGCCGTCGTCGAGGGCACCGTCCCGCGGTGGCGCGTCCCGGACGGGCTGCTGCCCGTGCTCGCCGCCGGCCTGGTCGCCTGGCTGCTGGTGTCCGCCGGCCGGCTGGCGGCCCGCCGCAGCGGTGAGGCCACCACCGCCCCGTCGTGGCGGCAGCCGCCGGCGTCGCGCCGGGACCGGGCGGCGCTGCTGGGCTGGGCGGTCCTCGCGACCGCCGTGGAGGCCGCCGTGCTGTCCTGCGCGGTGCAGGCCGTCCGCGGCGGTGTCCCGCTGCTGGTGGTCGCCTGCGGCTACGCCGTCCTGCGCCTGCTGTGGATGGCGCTGCCCCCGGCGGGACTGCCCGGGGCGCCGGAGGCGTTGCTGGTGCTCCTGCTCGCCGTCCTCGGGGCGGACCCGGCCGCCGCCTGCGCCGCCGTCCTCGTCACCCGGACGCTCACCACCTGGGCGCCGGCCGTGGCCGGGCTGCTGCTGGAGCGGCAGGAGCGGCCCGCGGAGGACGGGGCGGTCGCGGCGTAGCGGCTCAGCCGGCCGGAGCCGCGGCCGCCGCCGGTGCCGCGTCCGCGGCGGCCGACCCCGCCGCGTCGGGGTGCACCACCAGCACCGGGCCGGGCGCGTTGACGGCGCAGTGCAGCGCCACCGAGCCCAGGACCATCCCCAGGACCCGGCTGCGGCTGCGGCTGCCGACGACGAGCAGCGCGGCGCCGTCGGCCCGCTCGACGAGCGCCTCCCCCGCCGCACCGCGGACGACGCGGACGTCGGCCTGCGCCCCCTCGCCGAGCACCTCCGCGACGATCGCGGCGGCCCGGGTGCGGGCGTGCTCCTCGGTCTCCGACGCCGGCGGCGCGGTGATCGCGTACAGGTCGCTCCAGTAGGCCTCCGGCCGGTAGGCCGCCACCACCTCGAGCGTCGCGCCCAGCCCGTGAGCCTCCTCCGCCGCCCGGCGCAGCGCGGCGCGCGACACCGGCGAGTCCTCCACCCCGACCACCACCCGCGGCGGCGGCTCGACCGCGCCGGGGTGCACCACGACGACGGCGCAGGGCGCGTGGGCCACGCAGTGCAGCGCGACCGAGCCCAGCAGGGTGCTGCGCACCCCACCGCGACCGCGGCTGCCCACGACGAGCAGGTCGGCGCCCTCCGCCCGGGCCACCAGGTGGTCCAGCGGGGCGCCACCGGCGACGACGACGTCGGCCTCGACCTCCGCGGTCCCGGGGACGGCGGCCACGGCCGGGTCCCGGCGGACCTCGGCGAGGAAGTCGCGGACCCGCTGCTCGGTGTCGGCCCGGATGGCGTCGAGCCGCTGGGTGTCGAGCAGGTAGGGGTCGGCCCAGTAGAAGTCGACCGGGTAGGCGCTGACGACCTCCAGCGGTGCGCCGGACCGGGCCGCGGTGGCCAGCGCCCAGCCCAGGGCCGTCCGCGCCCCCGGCGAGCCGTCCACGCCGACGACCACCCGACCGGGCCGCGTCGGGTGGTCCGTGGGGTGACCCGTCGTCTGCTCCGTCGTCACCGTCGCCCCTCCGCTCCGGCCCGGGCACCCGCCGGGCCTGCACCGAGACTGCGCCGTCCGCGGACGGCGGGACGCGGGCCGACGTCCCCGTCGTCGGGGACCTTCGTCCTCCGGCCGGGGCGGGGTCCATCGGCACCGGCGGGGGCGACGACGGCCCCTGCCCTGGCGGGGCGCCGCGGTCGACGCTGGGCGCATGACCGCCCTGCTGCCGCCCGGGCCCACCGCCGCCGACCTGGCCCGGGAGGTGCGCGACGTCGTCGCCGACCTGCCGCGCTTCCTCACCGCGCCGCTGCTGCGCCCCTGGCACCGCCACTGGGGCGCCACGCCGGCGGAGGCCGCCGCACCCATGCCCGGGGACGACCGGGAGCCGCGGGCGCAGTACCGCTGCACCCGGGCGATCACCGTCCAGGCACCGCCGGAGGAGGTGTGGCCCTGGCTGGTGCAGGTCGGGTGCCTGCGCGCGGGCTGGTACGCCGACGACCTGCTCGACCACCTCGGTCGCCCCAGCGCGCGGCGAGTGGTCCCGGAGCTGCAGGACGTGCACGTCGGGACCTGGCTGCCGATGGCGCCGACCCCGGACGAGTCGACGGCGTTCGTCGTCGAGTCCCTCGACCCGCCGCGCGAGATGCTGTGGCGGACGCCGACGAGCACGTGGGCCTGGCGGCTCGTCCCGCTGGAGGGCGGCCGCACCCGCGTGGTGACCCGGCTGCGCGCCCGCTACGACCGGTCTCGCCCGGGGGCGCTCACCGGCGTCCTGCTGATGGAGTTCGGGGACTTCCCGATGATGCGGCGCATGCTGCGCGGCGTCCGCGAGCGGGCCGAGGCAGAACACCGCCGCCGCTTCCCGCCGTCGCTGCGGCCACGCCGGCTCGCCGTCGTCCGCGGTGTGCACACCGCCGCCTGGTTCGTCGTCGAGTCCTGCGTCGGGTGGCTGCTGTGGTCGGGCCTCACCGGCCGCAGCGACCGGCGGGCCGCGGTGGCCGCCGCCGTCGTGACGGGGGAGTGTCTGGTCTTCGCCGGCAACGGCTTCCGCTGCCCGCTCACCGGGCTGGCCGAGGCGGCCGGGGCCGCCAGCGGGTCGGTCACCGACCTCTACCTGCCCCGGTGGTTCGCCCGCTCCCTGCCGGCTGTCCACGTGCCGCTGCTGGTGCTCATCGCGGTGCTGCACCGGCGGGCCCGGCTGCACCCGCGGGCGCTGCCCGGCCGGCGCGGCGCTCGGCGCGCTCGCGGATGCCGTGCAGCATCCGCCGGGTCATCACCCCGGTGACCGGCTCCCCGAGCCGGCCGGCCAGCCGCGCACCCAGCCGGGCGTCGACGGCGGTGCGCGACCGCGACAGCAGGCGGCAGCGCCCCTCGCCGGCCGGGACGACGGCGAAGGTCCACACGCCGTCCCAGGGGTGCTCAGGTGGTGCCTGGCGCAGCACCAGCGTCCGCGGCGGGTCGACCAGGGCGACCCGGAAGGCGTAGCCGTCGGGCAGCGGCCCCCAGCCCGCCGGGACGACGACCACCCGGTCGCCGACGGCGAGGTGCTGCCACTCCTCGCGGACCTCGTCGGTGGTGTGGATGTGCAGGCCGATCAGGTTCTCCAGCCAGTCGTGGCTGTACATGCCGCCGCGGTCGGCGCCCATCTGGACCAGCCACGCCCACACCTCCTCGGGGGGCGCGGCCACGGTCACCCCGAGCGTCGTCTGCGCGGCCGGCTCCGGGACGAGGTCGTCGCCCGGCAGGACCCGGGCGACCTCGGCCGGGGTGGCGCCCCAGTGACGCCGGCGGTGCAGGAGCTCCAGGCCGGCCGCAGCGGCGCCGGCGGACAGCAGCCCGCGCAGCACGGTCCTCACCGCCCCGGGGGGACGTCGAGGTCGAGGCCGACCAGCGTCATCTCGCCGTAGGTGACGTCGCCGTCGGGCAGGTGCCAGACGGCGGCGCCGGCCACCGGGCGCGGCCGCCCGTCGACGACGTCCCACCCGCGCACCGGGGTGCTCCACGGCGTCCGCACCGGCCCGCCGGGCAGGTCGGCCCAACGGTCCTCGGTGCGGAGGTCGGTGGGCCGGCCGTCAACGTCGAGCGACACCACCGCGCCGACGGTGCGCCCGGCGTCGGTCACCGACACCCCGAAGCGGTCCTCCCCGAGGTCCGCCCAGCGGGTGCGGGGGTGCAGCAGCATGGCCGGGGCCAGCAGCACCGCGTCGTCCAGCCAGGTCACCAGCTCGCCGCTGTCGAACTCCGGGCCCGACCCGTCGGCCACGGTGACCAGGCCGAGGGCCTTGCCGAGCATCCGCCCGGTGCCGTGCCGGTAGGTGTCCCAGCCCCACATGGGCACCACGCGGCCGACCAGCAGCCGCATCCGGTACAGGCGGGCCACCTCCTCGGCGGTGTTGACCTGCCACGCGTCGCACGGCATCCACGGCCCGTCGGTGCGGCGGCGGAAGCGGCCGTGCCAGTGGGCGCGCAGCGACCGGGTCCGCGGGCGGCCGACGACGCCCATGGCCTCCAGGTAGCCGACCGCGGCCGGCGGCAGGCCGGCCAGGTCGGCCCCGGTCACCGGGTCCCCCGCCGGACCGTCCGGCAGGCGCTCGGCGGCGAGGCGGCGGGTGAAGGCGCGCGGCGGCCGAGCCGGCGTGCGCGGGCGGTCAGACGTGGACGTGCTCATCGGGGACCTCGCTCGGCGGGACGGGACCGGGCACCGCCGGGACGGCGCGCAGCAGGCGGGTGAGCAGCCGGAGACCGACGGCGCCCAGGACGCCGAAGCCCGCGATCGGGCCGACCACCTGGGGGACGGTGAACGAGATCCCGGCGACGGCCTGCAGCACGGTGCTCAGCGCGATGGTGGGCAGCAGCAGCACGAGCAGGACCAGCAGGGGGACGGCGAGCAGGTGGCCCCGCGGGTCACCGCGGCGGACCAGGAGCCCGGCCAGCGCCGCGGCCGGCGCGACGACGGCGAGGTCGAGGGCGGAGGTCACCGGCGTCGTGTAGACGTCGAGGAGCTCGGGCGTCCCGCCGGTGCGCAGCGCGGCCAGCAGCGGCTGCAGCCACACCACGGCGGTCACCGCCGCCGAGGTCAGGAGGAACCGCGACAGCGCCCGGTGCGGCACCGCGGGGTCCGCGGCGACGACGCGGAGGACGGCCCGGTCGGTGCCGGCGAGGGCGGTGAGGAAGCCGGCGAGCCCGGTGGCCACCAGCGTCACGTAGGCCAGGAAGAGGGGGTTGTAGGCGACCCCCAACGCGTAGTTCGCGTAGACGTAGAGCAGGTACCCGAGGGTGCCGGTGAGCAGCAGCGACCCGCGCGGGGACCCGGCGCGGTGCTGCAGCCACGAGGTGATGACCAGGGGCACGCCGAACGCCAGCACGACGGCGTCGACGGCGGTGTTCCCGGCGGCGGTGAACACGGTGTCGTGCGCGTAGAGCCCGCTGCCGGCCAGCTCCGCGGTGTGCCCGCGCGTCGTCGTCACGGCGACCGGGTCCCCCGAAGGGCGTCGCACGAGCCCCGTCGCGGCGACCGCCGCGGCCAGGGCGGCGACCAGCCCCGGCAGCCGGCGCAGTCTCGTCCTCACGGCCCGCTCCCCCCGTCCTCCACCGCGGTGCGGTGGGCAGGTCGACGCTAGGGAGCAGGGTGCCGCGGCGGTCACCGCCGAAGGGCCCGGATGCTGCGGGTCCAACGCACCAGCCCCTCCTCTCCACCCGCTCTGACCTGCGGGAACTGTCGTACCCGGTGCGTAGGTTCGGGGTCGTGCAGGAGGTCGCGGAGTACGTGTCACCGGTGGAGCGGGCGCTCGCCGGTGCGCTGCTCGCGCGACCCGTGACGGTCCAGCGTCTGCCGGTGGCGGTGCTCTCCGACGAGCAGGCCGCCGCCGAGCTGCAGCGGCTGCAGGCCCGTAAGGCGATGGAGGCGGCCTACGAGGCGGAGCTGGTGCTGCGGCTGGCCGAGGCCCGCCGCTCCGACGACGACCCCGCTCCCGGCACGCCAGGTGCGCGGTCGTGGAAGCCCGATGGTGAGTTGCCGGGGGTGTCGGAGTTCTTCACCGCCGAGTTGGCGCTGGTGCTCAACTGCGGGCGGGGTACGGCCAACCACCTGGCCACCCGTGCCTGGACCTACCGCGAGCGGCTGCCCGCCACCTGGGCCGCGCTGGCCGCCGGGGAGCTGGACGAGGCGCGCGCCAGGGCGCTGGTCGACGTGCTGCAGCACACCGCCCCGGCCCTGGCCCGCCGCATCGAGGCGGTGGTGCTGCCCGAGGCGGCACAGCTGACCGTCGGCAAGCTCAAGAAGCACGCCCTGGAGCTGCTGCTCGAAGCCGACGCCGACGCGGTCGACCAGCGCCGCACGACCGCCGAACGACAGGCCGACGTGCGCGTCTACCCGTCGCCGACCGACGGGATGAGCACCCTCGCCGCCGACCTCCCGACCGACGTGGCCGCCGCCTGCCACGCGACCGTCGACGCGCTGGCGCGGATGCGGAAGGCCGACGGCGACCCGCGCCCGATCGGGCAGCTGCGCACCGCCGTGTTCGCCGACCTGCTGCAGCGCCCCTGGCAGGCCGGGATGGCGGTGACCGCCCATCTGCAGATCATCGCCACGCTGGCGTCGCTGGCCGGGCGGTCGATGCAGGCCGGGGAGGTGAACGGGCTGCCGATCACAGCCGCCCACCTACGCGAGCTACTGCACCAGTTGGACGCCCTCGGCGTGCAGACCCCCGACGGTGGCACGGTGACGGTGGCGCTCACGGACGAGGACGGCACGCTGCGGGCCACCGCGACGCTGAACCGGCTGCGGAGGCTGGCGCGGCGAGGTTGCCCTCACCACCCCGACGGCGCCTGCAACTGTCCCGTTCTGGACCGGCCCGACCCGGTCGACCGCTACACGCCCTCCGCCGAGCAGCAGGCCTTCGTGCGCACTCGCGACCGCACCTGCCGCTTCCCGACCTGCGGGCAGCGGGTCGGCTGGGCCGACGCCGACCACGTCCTCCCCCACGCCGCCGGCGGGCCCACCGACTGCGCCAACCTGTGCTGCCTGTGCCGCAGCCACCACCGCGTGAAGACCTTCGCCCGCGGCTGGCGCTTCCACATGGCCGCAGACGGAACGCTCACCGTCACCACCCCGTCCGGCATCACCCGCACCACCCGACCACCGGGCCTGCGACCACCACCGCCACCGAAGGCACCCGACCCGCCACCGGAAGCCGACGAACCGCCTGACCCGGACGACGACCCGCCGCCCTTCTGACCGGCGGGCTGCCCCGAACGAGCCGGGGCGTCAGCCGACGGTGAGACGGCAGACGAGAGTGATGGGATTCGTCCGTCGCGGCGGCTCGACATCCCCGCCGCAGGACGTCCACCGACTGCTGTCCGAGCGATGAGTTCTCCGTCGGTGCCCGGTCTCCTGCTCCGACTCGGGAGGCGCCCGGGAGTCGGCGGAAGGTGGAGACAGTGAGCTTCCAGGCATACCTCGACAACATCGAGCAGAAGACCGGGCTGACGCCCCGGCAGTTCATCTCCCTCGCGCACGAGCGCGGCCTCGACCAGCCCACCGTCAAGGCAGGGCAGATCGTCGAGTGGCTGAAGCAGGACCACGGCCTGGGGCGGGGGCACGCCATGGCCCTGGTGCACGTGATCAAGAACGGCGCGCAGATCGACGCCAAGCACGTCGGATCAGCCGGTTCCCACCGCGACGAGTCGGACACGCTGTGGCTCGACGGAGTGCAGGACCGGCCGTGACGCCGCCGCGCCGCTCGCCTGCCGGCCGCCTGGGCTCCACTGACGAGCCGGGTCCCTCGTGCCGCCGGGCTCAGCCGAAGGTCAGGACGTCGGCGACCGGGCGGCGGTTGGTCGACGGCGTCCGGTCACCGCTCGGGTAGCCCAGGCGCAGCAGCATCTGCGGGTAGCCGACCAGGGACAGGCGCGAGCGCAGCTGGGTCCGCGTGGCCGGCCAGTCCAGCGCCTGGGTGAGCGGAGAGGCGGCCAGCCCCTCGGCGGTCGCCTCCAGCAGCACCCGCCCGAGTGCCCGGCCCGCGGTCAGCCACGCCTCGCGGTCGTCGCCGTCGGTGCCCAGCAGCACGACCGTCGGGCGCTCCACCTCCGGCGGGGGCGCGTCGGGGTCCCGGTCGTGCGACGCCGGTCCGGCCGGGCGCGAGCCGACGACGAAGTCGCGGATCAGCCAGTTCGACGGCCGCGTCGACGGGTCCTCCGCCGGGACCGCGCCCACCGGGATGCCGTCGACGGCGGCCGGGTCGGTGCGCACCCACCGCTGCAGCTCCTCGAGGTACTCCGGCTGCCCCTGCTCGATCTCCTCGGCACGGGAGACGAGGAAGACCGTCGCGACCTCCTCCTCCGACCCGCTGATCGCCTTGGACCAGACGCGGAACTCCCCGGCGACGGCCTGCAGCCGGTCGAGCAGCCCGGCGGGCACCGCCCTCGGCAGGAACGGGGCCCGCTCGGTGTGCCGCACGGCGATCGCCGCCCCGAGGGCCCGCTCGCGCTCCCCCGGCTCGCGCTCCCCGGTCACCGTGACGACGGCCAGCAGGTCGGGGTCGGCGGCGTCGGGCAGCAGCTCGACGTCGGCGCCGCGCCCCGCCGCGGCCAGCGCGACGACGGCGAACTCGGCCGCCACGCCGCAGCTGACGGTCCGCTGCCGGCCGCTCGGGTCGAGGGTGCGCAGCGCCCGCGCGGGATCGGTCCGGACCTCCAGCCGGTCGCCGTCGACGCGGAAGGCCCACGGCTGGGTGTTGTGGATCGACGGGGCGCGGGTCGCGGCCTCCACGACCGCTGTCCACTGCTGCTGGTCCACTCCGGGTTCCTCTCCGTACTCGTCAGGGGTCGTCATCGGGGGCCGCCGTCCCGCCCCACCGGGGTCAGCCGCACGAGCGGGTCGCCCGGCGCGACGGTGACCCGGGGGAAGGCGCTGCGGTAGGCGGCGAGCGCGGCCACCCGGCCGGGGTCGCCGGGCGGCAGCAGGCGGGCGCGGCGGGGCTCGTCCCGCCCGTCCCGCCGGACGGTGACCTCCCGGGGGCCGTCCGCGAGGTTGCGCCACCAGGTCTTGCCGGCCGCACCGCCGACGAGGACGACGAGGTCGGCCCCGTCGGGTGCGGCCGCCACCGGCACCTCGTGACGCCGGCCGGTGCGCCGCCCGGTGTAGCCGAGGACGACGAGGGAGCGGCCGAGCAGCCGGCGTCCCGGGCTGCGGGACAGCCGGCGCACCACCGGGTTGACGAACCGGTCGCGCAGCCGCCCCACCGGCGTCCTCAGCCGACCAGCCGCTCGAGCGCGGTGGCGGCCAGCAGCCGGGCCCACCAGGGCCGGCGGACCGGTGCGGCCGGGCGGGCCTGCCGCCACAGCCGGGCGGCCGGGCGCACGGCCATCGCCCCGCCCTTCATGCTCACCCAGCCGCCCGGGCCCATGGTGACCCGCGCCACCGCCGGGCTCGGCCGGCGCGCCAGGCGCGCGGCGACCGCGACCGCGCCGACGACGACCTCCGCCGTCGTCACCACCCGGGTGACGTCGACGACGGGGTGCCAGCGCACCCGGCCGTCGCGGACCTCGAAGGCGCCCAGCGGCCGGACCCCGGACATCCGCGCGGTCGGGCCGTGCCCCTCGCGGCCGTCGCCGGCGCTCGCCGTGTGGCCCGTCGAGGCCACGACCGGGACCACCGTGGCCCCGTCGCGCTCGACCGGCGCCCCGAAGGCCGGTGCCCGGTCGGTCGCGGTGCTGTCCCTCATCGGTCCTCCCCGTGTCGGTGTGTCCTCCCGACCGTGACACGGGCGGCCCGCCGTCTCCCCCGGCCGGAGGTCCCGGCCGCCGGGACCTCCGGCCCTCCCCGGTGGGGCTACCGGCGGGCGGCGCGCAGCCGCAGCAGCGCCACGAGCCAGGCGAGCACCGCCAGGACCGCACCGGCGACGGCGACCCACAGGGCGACCCGCACGACGACCTCCCAGCCGGGGTCGAGGTCGAAGGGGAAGACCTGCAGCACGCGCACCAGCGCCACCAGCCCGACGGCCGTCGTCACGAGCGTGCCCCCGGGGATCGCCGCGCCCCGGGGGCGCGCCAGCTGCACCAGCCCGACGACGATGCCGGCGACCAGCGCCGCGTCGACGAACGGCAGCACCTGCGGGGTGTCGTCGGTCAGGAACGGCACGACGTCCCAGCCCGGCCAGACGTGGAGCAGCAGCAGGACCACCACGTCGGCCAGCACCGCGACGGCGGCGCCCACCCGGCGCCCCGTCGTCGGCGCGCGTGTCAGCTCCCCGGTCACGGCCCCATGCTCGGGACCGCAGGCCCGCCCCGGCAGGGTCGGAGGTCGCGGTCGCCCCGGGACGTACGGATGACTCCGGGGTGTCACCGGCCGGGGACTGGACCGGGCACGGCCCCGCCACCACACTGGCGGTCCCGGCGGTCAGGAGGCACCGCGTGGAACTCGGGATCGATCTCGGCACCGCCACCACGGTCGTCAGCGACGTGCGCCGCGGCATCCTCTACGACGAGCCCACCGTCATGCTCGTGCGGCGCGGCAGCGGCCGCCGGGAACGCGTCCTCGCCGTCGGCCGGGAGGCCGCCGAGCTGCTCGGTCGCGCACCGTCCCGGTACGCCTCGGTGCGCCCCCTGGACGACGGCGTGGTCACCGACCTCGAGACCACCCGCACCTACCTGCGCGCGGTGCTGCGGGCGGCGGGACAGCGAGTGTGGAAACTGCCCGTCCGCGCCGTGGTCACCGTGCCCGCCGGCTCCAGCGCCCTGGAGCACCGCGCGCTCCTCGAGGCCGCCGAGGAGGCCGGCATCCGCCCGGTGACCGCGCTGGACGAGGCGGTCGCCGGGGCCGTCGGCTGCGGCATCGACCCGCTGGAGCGGCGCGTCCACATGGTCGTCGACGTCGGCGGCGGCCGGTCGGAGGCGGTCGCCTTCTGCTACGGCGGCGTGCTCGCCTCCCGCACCAGCAAGACCGGTGGCGAGGAGATGACCCTCGCCGTCGCCCGGTACCTGCGCGAGCAGCAGCAGCTCCACGTCGGCGACCTCGAGGCGGAGGCGCTCAAGGTGCGCCTGGCCTCGGCCGGGGACGAGCCGCTGGTCGTGCAGGGCCGGGACGGCGTCACGGGGCGGCCGCGGCTCGCGACGGTCCCCGCGGCGGAGGTCGCCGGGGCGCTGCGCCCGGTCGTCGACGAGGTCCTCCGGACGCTGGTCCCCTGCCTCGACGACCTCCCGCCGCAGGCGATCGCCGACGTGATGGGCGAGGGCGTGCTCCTCTTCGGCGGGTCCTCGCTGGTCCCGGGCCTGCCGCAGGAGCTGGAGCGGGCGCTGGGCCTGCCGGTCAAGTGCGCCGACGAGCCGCTGACCTGCGTCGCCGAGGGTGCCGCGCGGGCGCTGCGCAACCGGGCGCTGCTGTCGGCCTACGGCCGCCGCTGACCGCGGGTCAGGGGGCCTGCACCGGGGCGGTGGCCAGCACCCCGTCCCGGTTCTCCAGGTAGTACCGCAGCCCGTCCTCGGCGACGTCGCCCGCGCTCCTCGGCGCGGTGTCCGGGGCCTGCACGAGGGTGGTGACCACGATCTCGGGTGCCTCCATCGGGGCCGCGGCGGTCATCCAGTAGTCGTACTCGTCGTCGGCCAGGCCGCCGTCCTGAGCGGTGCCGGTCTTGCCGCCGACCGGCGCCGGCAGGTCGGCGTACCGGGCGCCCGTGCCGGAGGTCACCACCGCGCGCATGCCCTCCCGCACCGGCCCGAGCGCCGCGGCGAAGGGCAGCGGCGTGGCCGCCGGCGCCGGCAGCGCGCTCCACCCCGAGGCCGCCGTCCCGATCGCCATCCCCAGCCGGGGGGTGACCAGCTGGCCGGTGGCCGCGGCTGCGGTCCACCGGGCGTTCTGCAGCGGGGTGACCTGGATCTCGCCCTGCCCGATCCCGAGGATGACGGTCGACCCGCCGTACCAGGTGCCGCCGTCGGCCTCCACCGACTCCGGGGTGCCGAGGTAGCCGGCCGACTCACCGGGCAGGTCGATGCCGGTCCGCTGCCCGACCCCCAGCGCCGTCGCGGTCTCGGCGATCGCCTCGGGCCCGAGCGCGAGGGCCAGCTTGTAGAAGTAGACGTCGTTCGACATGGCGATCGACTCGACGAGGTCCATCGGCCCCATCGGCTTCCAGTTGCCGAACGTGTGACCGCCGTAGGTGAGGCTGCCGCCGGTGGGCACGACCTGGCGGGGGTCCCAGGTGCCGTGCGCCTGGTTGGCCGCGGCCACCACCAGCTTGAACGTGGACCCGGGCGGCACGGCCGCCTGGGTCACGTGCTCGAGCGTCGGTGACCCGGGTGCCTCGTTCAGCGCCGCGATCGCGGCGGCGTCGGCCGGCGGCCCCCAGACGCCGTTGTCGAAGGAGGGGGCGCTGGCCATGGCCAGCACCTGTCCCGAGCGGGGGTCCATCGCGACGGCGGCCGCGACGGCTCCCACCGGCCGGCGCTGGGCGGCCAGCGCGGTCACCAGCCCGTCGTACAGTCGCCGCTGCAGGCCGACGTCCAGCGACAGCCGCAGGTCGGCGCCGGGGACGGGCTCCACCCGCTCGGCGAGGGCGACGGGCACGCCCGCCGGGTCGACGTAGAAGCACTGGCGGCCGTTGGTGCCGCGGAGCACGGCGTCGTACTGCAGCTCGAGCCCGGCCCGGCCGACCATCTCGCCGGTGGGCAGGCCGGGCCAGCGCTCCTCCGCCTCGGGCGTGGCCACGCCGACGAAGCCGAGGACCGGCCCCAGCACCGCACCCTCGGGGTACGACCGGCGGGGCTCCGGGACGACGAGCACGCCGGTGAGGCCGGCCGCGGCGACGGCGTCCGCGACGGGCCGGGGCACCTCGGCCACGGGCAGGGACAGCGCGGTGGGATCGGCCGCGTCGAGCTCGGTCTGCAGGTCGGCGGGCGGCCGGCCGGTCAGCGCGGCGAGCCGTTCGACGGCCGCGGGGTCGTCGCGGAGCAGGGCCGGGACCACGAGCACCCGGTCCACGCCGGTGCCGGCGGCCGCGGCGTCCACGGCGAGCGGGGCGTCGTGCCGGTCGGTGATAGCGCCGCGGGGCGCGGGCAACCGGGTGCAGCGGGTCATCTGCTCCTCACCGGCGAGCGAGAGCTCCTCGCCGCGGGTGACCTGCAGCCGCCAGCCGTACAGGCCGAAGGAGACCAGGAGGACCGAGACGGCGGCCGCGGCCAGCCGGACCAGCCGCGGGCGGGGGTTGCGCCGGACCGGCTCGGCCCACAGTCGCCGGCGCGTGCTGTCGCGGCGGACGCCCAGGACGACGCCGATCGCGGCGAGGTGCACGACCAGCGCCGTCCCGCCGTAGCTGAGCAGCGGGAACGGCACGCCGGCCAGGGGCAGCAGCCCGAGGTTGGCACCGACCGAGACGACGGTCTCGACGCCCATGAGGACGGCCAGCCCGCCGCCGACGAGCGCGGCGTGGGGCGTGCGCGCCCGGCGGGCGGCCAGCGCGAGCCGCCACACGAGCACGACGACGGCGAGCACGACCCCGGCACCCGCGACCAGCCCCCACTGCCCGACCAGGCTGGCCGGCGCGAGGTCGGTGTGCCCCTCGGGCAGGTACTCGGCGCGCAGCTCACGCAGCGGGTCGTCCGCCCGGCCGGTGAGCCCGCCGGAGGCCACCGCGATGTGCGCCTGGCGCAGCGCCCACCCCGACCCGGTCGGCGACTCTTGCGCGCCGACGAGGAAGGTGCCCAGGCGCTGCAGCTGGTAGGGCTGCAGCAGGCTGATCATCAGCGGCGCCGCGATGACGACCGCGGCGCCCAGCGGCAGCAGGAAGCGCGCGGGCACCCGCCCGAGGACGAGCATCGACGCGGTGAGCACGGTCAGCAGGGCCGTCGTGCTGAGGTCGGGCTGCATCAGGGTCAGCCCGATGGGCACGGCCGCGAGCAGCAGGGCGAGGGAGAACCGCCGCCAGGCCGGCCGGGCGGAGCCGAGGACGGCGGCGAGGACCAGCAGCAGCCCCAGCTTGGCCAGCTCGGAGGGCTGGAAGGTGACCGAGCCGAGGACGAACCACCGGGTGGCGCCCTTGACCGTGACCCCGACGGTGAGGACGCCGACGAGGAAGACGACGGCCGCGGCGTAGGCGGCCCAGCCCAGCACGCCGAGGTACCGGACGCGCACCCGCCAGAACGCGGCCAGGGCCAGCACGCCCCCGGCGGCGATCGCGCCCTGGCGCAGCGCCAGCTCCTCGTCGCCGATGAGGTACAGGTTGGCCAGCCCGAGCCCGACCACGGCGAGGGCGGCGACGACGGCGAGCAGGTCGAACAGGGCGCTGCGGCGGGCCCGGCGCTCCTCCCGGGTCCGCCGCCGCCTGCCGTCCGCCCCGGTGGGCAGCCCGTCCGGTCCCCCGGACGGCTCCTCGGGGCCGGTCCAGAGCACCCGGCGCTGCCGCCTGCTCCACCGCCGGCTCCTGGCCTCGTCCGCCGGCCGGCCGGCGGGCTCGGGGTACGGCATGCGGCCCTCCCGTCGGTCAGCGGGTCAGGAGCTCGGGTGGGCACGACCCCACGGGCAGCGGCGCGGAGGCGGCCGCCGCGGGCAGGTCGGTCACGGCCAGCACCGCGACGGCCGGCAGCGGCGGCAGCGCGACGACGCCGACGGCCTCGGCCCGCGTCCCTCCCGCCGGGACGGTGCGCGTGCCCCCCGGCGCCGTGGACGTGGCGCCGGTGCAGCGGTCGACGAGCAGGTAGGACCAGGTCACCTGCTGGTCGGCGGCCCCGGCGACCAGCCGCACCTGCACCCGCACGGTGCACGGTGTGCCCGGCTCGCACCCGGTGAGGCCGCGCAGGTCGACCCCGGTCACGCTGCCGGCCGCCGCCGGGGCGGGGGGTGCGATCGCGACGCCGTCCGGTTCGGGTTCCGCGGCGGTCGCCTCCTCACCGCTGCGGCCGGCGTCGAGGAGCACCTCGACGTCCTCGGCGATGTCGTCGCGCAGCACGACGACCTCGACCGTGACCACCGCGGCCAGGACCACGACCGACAGCAGCCACGCGCCGACGCGCCGCGCGGTCCGGGAGCCCTCCCGCCGGACCGGGCGGGCCACCGGAGCGCGGACCGCGGCCGGTGGGGGCCCGCCCGACGGCCCGCCCGCACCGATCGCCCGCACCAGCGCGCCGAGCTCGGCGCGGACGGCGCCGCGGTCGAGCGCGGCGGCCGACTCGGTGAGCCGGCGCGCCACGGCGGGGACGCCGTCGCCCGGCAGGTCCGCGATCCCGGCGTCGACCGCGGCCGACAGCGGGTCCGCGGTGGGATCGGCGCCGGGCCGGGTGGCGGCCGCGACGCCGGCGAGGACCGCCGCGACGGCGGAGGCGGTCGGGGGCGGGCCGCCGTCGAGGACCACGCACCCGTCGGGTCCGACCACGACCCCGCCCGGTGCCCCGGCGGGGTCGGCGGCCCCGGCGGCCGGCAGCTCCGCCACCGCCTCGAGGACGGCCGTCGCCAGCTCCAGCGCCTGGGGAGGGGTGAGCCGGGCGAGGGCCAGCAGGCGCGGGAGCGCGACCCCGTCGCGGGGGACCGGCGGTGCAGCGGGCGGCTGCCGGCCGGGGGCGAGGTCGGGGTCCGGGCCCGGGCCGTGGCGCTCGGGCGACCGCTGGATCGTCAGGTCCGCCACGGGCACCCACCGCCCCATCCGTGTGCTCAGATGTCCCCGGGTCCGGCTCCGCCCAGGCTGGCGCACGGTGGCCCCCGCTGTCACCGGGTCACGGTGTGGTGCCGTCCCGGAACCGGCGCGTCGCGCGCGGGAACGCGGCGCGTCGCGGGTGGGACGCGTCGACGGGTTCCGGATCCCCGGTCGCCGTCAGCCGCCGGGCGTGGCCTGGAGGTCGTCGCGCAGCCGGACCCGCGCCGCCCGCAGCGGCCTGCCGTGGTCGCCCGGCTCGGTCCAGTCCACGGTGACGACCTGCCCGGCCCGCAGCGGGCCGCCGTCCACCACGGCGGCGTCGGCCCAGCACTCCTCGGGCGGGTCGGTCACCTCGATGACGCCGCCGGTGCCCTCGTCCCACCGGACGACGGTGCCCGCCGAGCTGCCGCTGCGTGCCATGCCGCAAGGTTGCGCCCCGCAGGCGCGGGCGACAACCACGGGCCCGGCCACCCGGCGTGCGGACCGGCCAGGACGTCCGGTCCGGGTCCCGGCCCGCCGATGGGAGGGGGGTGAAGCCGCAGCGCCCCTCCGTCCTCGTCACCGGCAGCTCCTCGGGCCTCGGCCTGCAGACCGCCGTCGAGCTGGCCGGCCGCGGCTGGCAGGTCGTCGCCTCGATGCGCGACCCGCAGCGGCGCACGGCGCTCGACGCCCGCGCCCGGGAGGCCGGCCTCGACCCGCTCGACGTCGTCGCGCTCGACGTCACCGACCCCGACGCGGCGAAGCGGGCGGTGGAGGAGACGCTGGAGCTCACCGGCGGCCGGCTCGACGCGCTCGTCAGCAACGCCGGCACGGCCTCGGGCGGCGCCTTCGAGGACACCGACGAGGCGGAGTGGCAGCGGGTCCTCGACACCAACCTGCTCGGCGCCATGCGGCTGACCAAGCTGGTCCTGCCGGTGATGCGCGCGCAGCGCTCCGGGCGCCTGCTGTTCGTCTCCAGCGACTCCGCGCGCTACGGCAACCCCGGCCTGTCGCTGTACTGCGCGTCGAAGTGGGCGCTCGAGGGCTGGGCGGAGTCGCTGGCCTACGAGGTGGAGCCCTTCGGCGTCCGGGTGGTCCTGCTCGAGCCGGGCAACTACGACACCGCCATCTGGTCGACCACCCCGCGCGTCGCCCCGCCGGAGAGCCCCTACGCCGGCCTGCTGGCCACGGTCGAGCGCTTCGTGGTCGAGGAGCACCTGCCGCGCTCGCGCGACCCGCGGGAGGTCGGCCGCGCCGTGGCGCGCGCGCTGACCGCCGGGCGCCCGCCGTTCCGGGTGACGGTCGGCCCGGACGCCCGCCTCGCCGGGGTCCTGGGCCGGCTCCCCTACCGGGCGACGGCGGTCGCCGTGCGGCGGCTCACCGGCCTGCACCGCTGGCGCCCCTGAGCCGGCGCCGCGCGCACCGGCCGGGGACGGCGGAGGCTGGGCGCGTGCGACGTCCCACGCTGACCTCCTCGGCCGCCGTCGTCCTGACCGCCCTGGCGGGCACGGCCGCGACCGACGTCGACTCGACCTGGTACCGCCGCCTCGACAAGCCCCGCTGGCAGCCGCCCGGACCGGTGTTCGGGATCGTGTGGACCGGGCTCTACGCGCTGCTGGCGTTCGCCGGCGGGCGCGGCCTGCGGCTCGCCGGCGCGGCCGACCCCGGCTACGCCCGCGCCTTCGCGGGCAACCTGGTGCTGAACGCGGGCTGGTCGTGGGCGTTCTTCCGCGCGCACCGGCCGCCGCTGGCGACCGTGGAGGCGGCGGTGCTGGCCGCGTCGACCGCCGACCTCGCCCGGCGGACCGCCCGGCTCGACCGCACCGCCGGCCAGGCGCTGCTCCCCTACGCGGTCTGGACGGCGTTCGCGACCGTGCTGAGCGGGGAGATCGCCCGCCGCAACCGCGGCTGACCCGGCCTCAGCCGCGGGCGACCGGGGCGCCGCCCCAGGCGACCTGCACCGCGGCGCCGTAGGCGGCGGGGTCGACGTCGCCGAGCAGCAGCCGCTGCACCAGGAAGCCGATGACCGACGAGAGCATCGTCGCGCCCAGGTGCTCGGGATCGGCGTCGGCGGGCAGCCGGCCGGCCGCCTGGTTCCGGCGGGCGACCTCGACGAAGAACCCGCGCATGGTGCGGTAGGCGCGCTCGACGGCGGCGTGCACCGGGGGGTTGCGCAGCGACTCCCCCCACGCCTGGACGGCGACCCGGGTGAGGTCGACCGGCCCGCGCCCGGCCACGTCGGCGACCATCCGCACCGCCGTCGCCACCGCCGTCGCCGGGTCGGGGACGTCGTCGCGCAGCAGCACCTCGAAGCGGCCGGCGGCCTCCCCGACCACCCGCTCGACGATCGCCGCGATGAGCTCGTCCTTGCTGCGGAAGTAGCGGTAGACCGCGCCGGCCGAGAGGCCGGAGGCGGCGATGACGTCGGCCATGCCGGTGGCCTGGAAGCCGTTGGCCGCGAAGCGGGCGGTGGCCGCGTCGAGGATCTGGTCGCGGCGGGCAGCGAGGTGGGACTCGGGGACGCGGGGCACGGACCCATCATAAAGCGAACGACCGTTCTTGACGACGAGGTGCGGCGGGTCCACACTGGCGCACGCAAGCGAACGGTCATTCGTTCTACAGGAGCGGTCCCGATGCCCACCTCCGCCACACCCCCGGCCCGGACCCCGCGCGGGTCCGCCGTCGCGGCCGTCGCCGCGGTCGCCGTCCTGCTCACCGTCGTCCTGACCGCGTTCGCGTGGCCCGCCGTCCGGTCGGCGCCGCACGACCTGCCCCTCGCCGTCGCAGGGCCGACGGCCGCCGTCGGGCAGGTGGCCGGCGCCCTCGACTCCGCCGCGCCGGGTGCGTTCGACGTCCGGCCGGTGGCCGACGAGGCCGCGGCCCGCGGGGCGATCGAGGAGCGCGAGGTCCACGGCGCCGTCGTCGTCGACACCGGCGGGCCCCGCCTGCTCGTCGCCTCGGCCGCCTCCCCCACCGTCGCCAACGCCCTGCGCCAGGTGGCGGCCGGTCTCGGCGCGGCCACCGGGACGCCCGTGCCGGTCGAGGACGTCGTCCCCGCCCCGGAGGCCGACCCGCGCGGTGCCGGTCTCGCCGCCGCCGCCCTGCCGCTCGCCCTGGGCGGGATCGTCACCGCCGGGCTGACCTCGCGGCTGGTCCGCGGGCGGGGGCGGCGGGTGGCCACGGCGCTCGCCGCCGCGGTGGCCGGCGGGATGGTGACCGCCACCGTCCTGGGCAGCTGGCTGGGGTCGGTCGAGGGGTCGTGGTGGACGACGTCGGCCGTGGTGGCCTTCGGCATCGCGGCGACCGCACTGGTCCTGCTGGGCCTGCACGAGCTGCTCGGCACGCCGGGGCTGGCCCTGGGCGCGGCGGTCACGGTGCTGCTCGGCAACCCGCTGTCCGGACTGTCCGGGGCGCCCGACCTGCTGCCGGGCGCGTGGGGCACCGTCGGCCAGTGGCTGCCGCCGGGGGCGACCGGGACCCTGCTGCGGGCCACCTCGTGGTTCGACGGCGCCGGGGCGGGGTCGGCGGTGCTCGTGCTCACGGCCTGGTGCCTGTCCGGCCTGACCCTGATCGGCGCGGCGGCCGCCCGCGCCCGCCGCTCCCGGCCGGCCGTGTCGGCGCCCGCCACCCGGGAGGCCGTGCCGGTCTGAACCTCCCTGCTCGACGACGGCTGCCGCCGCGCTCACCGCACCGGTGGGCGCGGCGGCACACCGCCCGCACGCCGCGGTCGTCGACGCGCTCCGCGGCAGCCTGGCCGCCCTCACCGACGCCGCGGGCCCCCGCCGCGGTCGCGCCCTCGGCCCGCCTGCCGGGACCGGCCGGTACGCCGCGGGCACCGAGCTGGACCGCTTCGTCCGGCTGCGCGACCGGCGCTGCCGGTTCCCGGGGTGCCGCGCCCGCACGCGCACGTGCGACCTCGACCACTGCCCACGGTGGCCCGAGGGCCACACCACCCACGCGAACCTGTGCTGCCTGTGCGAGCACCACCACCGGCTCGAGCACCAGGCGCCCGGCTGGCGGTTCGACGCCGGCGACGACGGCGCTCTCGAGGTGACGACACCGGGCGGCGAGGTGCGGCACAGCCGTCCCCCGCGCTTCGGGAGTGATCTCGACCTGCCGCCCTTCTGACCGGCGCGCCACGGCTGGCCCGACCACGTGCCGCGCTCCGGACAGCGGCGCACACGGGCAGTGACGACCCGCGCGGCCAGGTGGCCCCGCGACACGCGGCCGGTCGACCGCGACGCGCGGACTCCCGTAGACGACCGGAACGGTCCGGGTCACGATGGGCGTCCACGCCGTCCGGCAGCTCAGGGGGGAGAGCAGTGGACAGGTCACGACGCGGGATCCGCTCGGCCCGGTTCATCCCGGCCGTGGGCGCGAGCGCCTGCGCCCTGGGGGTGGCGGCGGCACTGACCGCGGCATCGGGGGCACCCGCCGCCGGCGGCGTCGGAGGGGCACCCTCCTCCGCCGGTGACGTGGACGCGTCGGCGTCCGACCCGGCCTCCGACGCCGGCCCGCTGGCCGTGCCGAGCATCGGCGTGCTCGCCCCCGGCTTCGAGAACGGGTGGGCGCCCGCGCCGCCGCTGGAGCCCGTCGTCGACTGGACGACCCTGACGCCCGCGGACCCGTTCCCGCCCCTCGCCCGCGACCTGGACCGCTACCTCGACGAGGGCGCCTCCGCGGGGACCCAGGCCGCGCCGTCGAGCAGCCCCGCGGCCGCCCTGTCGAGCAGCACGGCGGCAGCGCCGTCGACCGCTCCCGGCGTCACGCCCGCGCCTGCTCCGGCGGGGACCCCGAGCGCCACCCCGACGCCCACCGGCACCCCGACGCCGACGGGGCCGGCATCCACCAGCCCGAGCACCGCCCCGGCCGCCGCCCCCACCGGGACACCGGCGCCGACCGGGACGCCGAGCCCGTCGCCCACCGAGACCCCGACGCCGACGGAGACGCCCGCGCCGACGGAGACGCCCACGCCGACGGAGACGCCCACGCCGACCGAGACGCCCACGCCGACCGAGACGCCCACGCCGACCGAGACGCCCACGCCGACCGAGACGCCCACGCCGACCGAGACCCCCGAGCCGACCGAGACCCCCGAGCCGACCGAGACCCCCGAGCCGACCGAGACCCCCGAGCCGACCGAGACCCCCGAGCCGACCGAGACCCCCGAGCCGACCGAGACCCCCGAGCCGACCGAGACCCTCGAGCCGACCGAGACCCCGACGCCGACGGAGACGCCCGCGCCCACCGAGACGCCCGCACCGACGCCGGCACCCGCCGAGACCCCGGCCCCGACGGAGCCGACCGACACACCGGCCCCCGCGCCCATCGACCCGGCGTGCGAGGACCCCGAGGTGACGGACCCGGCGACACCGGCACCCGAGCAGCCGGCCGCCGACCCCGCGGCCACCACCCCGGCCGAGACCCCGGAGGCCACCGCCTGCACGCCGGCCGAGCCGGCGCCCGCGGCCCCCTGACCGAGGACGAACGGAGGCCCCCACCCCTGGCACGGGGTGGGGGCCTCCGTCACGTCACGGGGCGCCGGCAGGCAGGCCCCGGGCCGCGAGCAGGTCAGCGCTCGGCGGCCTTGGCGAAGTGGGCCACGCACTGGCCCTGGTTGCGGAACGTCGGCTGGAAGCTGAGGGCCCAGCCGCCGTCCTGGCACATCTGGCCGCTGTTCAGGCGACCACCCCTGCCGAACGTGTAGCGGGTGCCGTCGAACTCGATGGCCTCGAGCAGGCCCTCACCCTCGACGCCGGAGCCGAGGGAGAAGCCGAACGCCTTCACCTCGGCCCTGGGGAAGGCCGTGCGCCACTCGTCGGGGGTGCCGTACCAGTCGCTACCCGAACCACCGCCGGTCTCCGGGGCTGCGGCCTTGACGAAGGTCTTGGCGGCCTTGTTGACCCACCAGTCGGTCCCGTACGACCCCGGCTCGCCTACGAGGATCCCGTCCCCGCTGCCGTCCGCGTCGAAGTCGACGACGAGCTGGAAGCCTGGCGGGATCGTCCCCGAGATCGGCGTGTAGTCGAGGCTGGGCTCCCCCACGCCGGAGAGCGGGACGTCGTCGGCAGAGACGTACTCGGCGACCTTGTCGGTGCTCGTCTTCCCCTCGGTCCAGATGTGCAGCGCAGTGCCCCGGACCTCGTAGTGACCAGTCGCTCGGGTGTCGCTCAGGATCCCGATGAAGTCCCCCGGGGCCTTGAGGACCTCGGTCTCCGCGGCCTGGGCGGCCGGACCGGTGAGCAGGATGGTGACGCCGGCGGCGAGAGCCCCGGCGACGGCGGTGCTGCGGCGCACGCGTCGTCTCCTCGGTGAGGGCGCCGGACACGGTCTCCGGCGCGGTGCCCGGACGCCAGGTCGCCGTCGGCCCGGTACCGCGGAGGTCCGCACCGTGCCGGACGCACCCGTCCCACCACCCCCGCGGACCCCGCTCGTGCAGCCGGAGGACGGGCGGACGACCATGGGGCGTGCCCATCGACGCCACCACCACCTACACCGCCGACCCCGACCGCGTCCTCGCCGTCCTCACCGACGAGACCTTCCTGCGCGAGGTCGCCGCGGCCCTCGAGGCGCAGGTGCACGAGGCGTCCAGCAGCGCCGACGGCACCGCCACCACGACGCGGGTGCGCCTGTCGGCCCCCACGACGGGCATCCCGCCGGTCTTCGCCCGCTTCGTCGGCAGCACCGTGCCCGTCTCGCAGACCACCACCTGGACCCCGGACGGCGACGGCGGCCACCGCGGCGCCCTCGACCTGCGCGCCGAGATCATGGGCCGCGAGGCACGGGTGCGCTGCGAGCGGCGGCTGACCCCCTCCGCCGACGGGACGCGCGCCACGGTCACCGGCGACGCGAAGGTCCACGCCCCGCTCATCGGCCGGCAGGCCGAGGCCGCCGTCCGCGACCTGGTCACCCAGGTGGTGCTGCGCCGCGAGCACGAGGTGCTGCAGCGCCGGCTCGGCGAGTCCGGCTGAGCGCGGCTCAGGCCAGCCCGGCCAGCGCCCGCAGCAGCACCTCCCGGGTCTGCGCCGGGTCCACGACGTCGTCGACCTCGAACGCCGAGGCCACGGTCAGCGCCCCGCCCCGCGCGTAGGACTCCGCCACCAGCTCGGCGAAGCGCGCCTCGCGCGCCGCGGGCGGCAGCGCCTCCAGCTCCCGCCGCGACCCCAGCCGGACGGCGCCCTCCAGGCTCATCGGCCCGAACTCGCCGGTCGGCCAGGCCAGCGTCAGCAGCGGGGCCCGCAGGTCGCCGCCGAGCATCGCCATCGCGCCCAGGCCGTAGGCCTTGCGCAGCACCACCGCCAGCAGCGGCGTGCCCAGCTGCGCGCCGGCGACGGAGAGCCCGCCGAAGCGCCGCACGGTGCCCGTGCGCTCGGACTCCGGCCCGACCATGAACCCCGGGGTGTCCACCAGCGAGACCACCGGCAGCCCGGCCGACGCGCACAGCCGCAGGAACGCCGCCGCCTTGTCCGCCGACTCCCCGTCGATGGCGCCGCCGAGGTGGCGCGGGTCGTTGGCGAGGAAGCCCACCGGCCGCCCGCCCAGCCGCGCCAGCGCGGTGACGACGCCGCGGCCGAACGCCGGACGCAGCTCCAGCACGCTCCCGGCGTCGGCCAGCGTGGCGACCACCGGCCGCACGTCGTAGCTGCGCACCCGGTTGGCCGGCAGCGCCGTCCGCAGCGGCCCCTGGTCGGCGCCCTCCCCCGGCTCGATCCGCCCGGCCAGCAGCCCCACCGCCTGCCGGGCGGCGGCCACGGCGGCGGCGTCGTCGGGCACCACGACGTCGACGACACCGGTGGCCGCGTGCACCGCCGTCGGGCCGACGTCGTCCGGCGCGACGACGCCGAGCCCACCGGCCTCGATCATCGCCGGGCCGCCCATGCCGATGCTGCTGTCCTCGGTGGCGACGACGACGTCGCAGCAGCCCACCAGCGCGGCGTTGCCGGCGAAGCAGTACCCCGAGACGA
The DNA here is from genome assembly GCF_054049915.1 of Geodermatophilus sp. SYSU D00766. NCBI lineage: Bacteria > Bacillati > Actinomycetota > Actinomycetes > Geodermatophilales > Geodermatophilaceae > Geodermatophilus > Geodermatophilus sp. SYSU D00766. Next base: position 41,025 of record NZ_JBJGYI010000008.1, on the reverse strand, counting down.
CGGCGACGGTGGGCACCCGGCCGGCCAGGCGCGCCATGGTGGTGAAGGTCGGCACGTCGAGGTGGGAGAAGCCGCCGCCGTCGGTGTCGCCCGGCCGCCCGCCGCCGCCCTCGGCGACCAGCACCACCGGCAGCCCCCGGTCGGCGGCGAGCTCCAGCAGCCGGTCGGTCTTGCGGTGGCCGGTGCGCCCCTGCGTGCCGGCCAGCACGGTGTAGTCGTAGGCCAGCACCGCGCAGGGGACGCCGCCGACCTCGCCGAGGCCGGTGACGATGCCGTCGGCGGGCGTGCGGGCGACGAGCTCCGCGAGCGACCGGCGGGCGCGCTGCGCGGCGAGGCCGAGCTGTCCGTACTCGACGAAGGTGCCGTCGTCGACCAGCGCGGCCACGGTCTCCCGGGCGGTCATCCGGCCCGCGGCGTGCCGGGCGGCGACCGCCTCCGGCCGCGCCTCGTCGAGCGTGGCGGCCTGCCGCTCGAGCAGCTCGGCCAGCTCCGGGCGGATCGCGCCGGGGTCGTCGTCGGCCGGTCCGCCGTCGGCACCGCCCACCTCGCCGGGCACCACCCCGCCGAGCACCGCGCCGGCGGTCACGACGTCGCCCACGCGCACCGCCAGGCCGGTGAGCACGCCGCCGGCCGGTGCGGCGACCACGTGCTCCATCTTCATCGCCTCCAGCACCAGCAGCGGAGCGCCCGCGGCGACGGCGTCCCCGTCGGCGGCGGCCACCTCGACCACCGCCCCCGACAGCGGCGCGGTCACCGGCAGCACGCCGTCGACGGGCCGCACCTCCTCCACGGGCCGGTCGGGCACCAGCTCGGCCAGCCGCGCGTCGACCAGGTCGGTGGTGGCCGTTCCGGCGGCCACCTCCGGCAGCCCGACCAGCGCGGCGAGCAGGTCCCCGTTCACCGGCACGCCGGCGACGTCGAGCTCGGCCAGCGCCCGGGCGGTACCGGCGAGCGCGCGGGGCAGGTCGCGGTCGTGCACGACGACCTTGGCCAGCAGCGAGTCGTAGCGGGGGCCGACCTCGGCGCCGGGCACCGCGGCGGTGTCCACCCGCACGCCGCGCCCGGTCGGCGGGACGAACCGCTCGAGCACGCCGGTGCCCGGCCGCACGGTGCCGTCGGGCAGCAGCGTCTCGGCGTTGACCCGGACCTGGACGGCGGCGCCGCGGACCGGGGGCGGCGCGGACAGGCCCAGGTCGGCCAGCGACAGCCCCTCGGCCAGCCGGATGCCCACCTCGACGAGGTCGAGGCCGGTGACCTCCTCGGTGACGGTGTGCTCGACCTGCAGCCGCGGGTTGACCTCGAGGAAGGCGACCTCGCCGCCGCGGACGAGGAACTCCACGGTCGCCAGGCCGCGCAGCCCCGCCGAGCCGCACAGCGCGCTCGCCCAGGCGGCCAGGCGGGCGCGCAGGTCGTCGTCGAGGGCCGGGGCGGGCGCGACCTCGACCAGCTTCTGCCGGCGCCGCTGCAGCGAGCAGTCCCGGTCGCCGAGGGCCACCACGCGGGCGCCGTCGCCGGCCACCTGCACCTCGACGTGCCGCGCGCCGGTCAGCAGCCGCTCGAGGTAGAGCGCGCCGTCGCCGAACGCCGCGAGCGCCTCCGACCGGCAGCGCTCCAGGGCCGCGGGCAGCGCGGCGGGGTCGTGCACCGGCCGCATCCCGCGCCCGCCGCCCCCGGCGAGCGCCTTGACCATCGCCGGGCCGCCGGCGAGGAACGCCGCGGCCGCCTCGGGGGCCGGGTCGGCGCCGGTGGCGGCCAGTACCGGCACGCCCTGCTCGACTGCCCTCGCCCGGGCCCGCGTCTTGTCGCCGAACAGCGCCAGCACGCCCTCGTCCGGGCCGACGAAGGCGATGCCCGCGTCGGCGCAGGCGCGGGCCAGCCGCGGGCTCTCGGCGAGGAAGCCCCAGCCGGGGTGCAGGCCGTCGGCGCCGCTGCGCACGGCGGCACCGACCACCGCGGCGACGTCGAGGTAGGCGGCCGGGCCGGTGCCGGGCAGCCGGACGGCGTCGTCGGCGCGGCGCACGTGCAGGCTCCCGGCGTCGTCGTCGGGGGCGACCGCGACGGTGGACAGCCCGAGGGCGGCGGCGGTCCGCAGCACGCGGACGGCGACCTCGCCGCGGTTGGCGACCAGCAGCCGGGTGACGCTCACGGACGCCGGAGTCTAGGGAGCGCGCCGCCGCGATCCGGGGCAGGCTGCCGGACATGACGACGCCGATGCAGCCCGAGCCCGACGCCCCCCAGCCGCGCGACATCGCCGTGGAGATGGAGACCCAGGAGGTGGCCGCCGACCTGGAGGAACGCAGCGACCCCGAGCAGCCGGCCAACCCGGCCTGAGCGGGGGACGCGGGCCCGCTCCCGGGCGTAGCGTTCTCGCATGTCCGCCGAAACCGGTACCGGACGCCTGGTCGCCGGGCGCTACGCGGCGTCCGAGGTCATCGGCCGCGGTGGCATGGGCGTCGTGTGGCGGGCCACCGACCGGGTGCTGCACCGGCCGGTCGCCCTCAAGGAGATCGTCTACCCGTCGCACCTCACCGACGAGGAGCGCGAGTCCCTGCGGCTGCGGACCCTGCGCGAGGCCCGGACGGCGGCCCGGCTGGTGCACCCCTGCGTCACGACCCTCTACGACGTCGTCGAGGAGGACGGCCGGCCCTGGCTGATCATGGAGCACGTGGAGTCCCGCAGCCTGCAGGAGATCGTGCAGCGCTCGGGCCCTCTGCCGTGGCGCACCGTCGCCCGCATCGGCCTCGACGTCCTCGACGCGCTGGAGGCCGCGCACGCGGCGGGCATCGTGCACCGCGACGTCAAGCCGGCCAACGTGCTCGTCGGGGCCGACTGCTCGGCGCACCTGACCGACTTCGGCATCGCCACGGCCACCGGCGACGCGTCCATCACCACCTCGGGCGCCATCCTCGGCTCCCCCGCCTACATGTCGCCCGAGCGGGCGCGCGGCGAGGAGCCCGGGCCCGCCGTCGATCTGTGGTCGCTGGGCGCCACGCTGTACACGGCGGTCGAGGGCCGGCTCGCCTTCGACCGGCCCGAGCCGATGGCCACGCTGCTCGCCGTCGTCCAGGAGGACCCCGCCCCCGCCGAGCGGGCCGGCCCCCTGGCGCCGGTGCTGCAGGGGCTGCTCACCCGCGACACCGCGCAGCGGTGGGACGTCGCCCGCGCGCGGGCCGGCCTGCGCGACGCGCTCGCCGGAGCGGGGCCGGGTCCGGCCTGGTCCCCGCCCGAGCCCGCCGGGCCTCCCGCCGAGAACGCGCCGGCGCTGGGCGGCCAGGTGGAGCGCTTCGAGCTCGACGACCTGCGCGCGCTGGCCTCGGTCATCGGCACCGTCGCCCGCGACGCGCGTGACCAGGCCCGCTACCTCGCCGACAAGCGCAAGGAACGGAAGGAGCGCAAGGAGCAGCGGCACGCCGAGGAGCAGCGGCACGGCGCGGAGCGCGCGCCGGACCGCGCGCACCGTGCGCGCCCGGCCGCGCCACCGGCTCCCGCGCCGCAGACTCCCCGGCCCGCGGCCCCCCGGGGGATGCCGCGCGCGCCGCAGCACACCCGCCGGCGGGGAGTGCAGCGCTGGCGGTTCAAGCGCCGCTGGGTGGTCGTGCCGGTCGTCGTCACCGTGCTGGCCGTGCTCGCCGCCCTCGGCGGGCTGGTGGCGCTGGTCGCCGCCCTCCTCGGCTTCTGGTGATCAGCCCCGGCGGACCAGCCCGGCGGGGTCGAGCCGGTGCTCGGCGACGTAGTACAGCGTCGCGCCCTCCGGCACCGGGGTGTCCCAGGAGGGGCTGACCTGCAGGCCCTCGCCGGTGCGCAGGGCCAGCACCGTCGCGGCGTGGTCGCGGCCGAAGGCGGTCTGGCACTCGCCGAAGGTGCGGTGCGGCAGTCCCGCCGGCACCCGCACCGAGTAGGTGTTGCCGTGCCCGCCGGCGGTCATCAGCTCGTTGTAGACCTGGGTGAGCCCGGGGTCGGCCGCCTCCTCCGACAGCAGGAACGGCATGTGCCACTGCACCACCTGCACCCCGGCGTTGACGTAGCGCAGCGTCGCGCGCCGGCCGAGGTCGCGCACGGCGGCGACCATGTGCACGTCGGGGTTGGCGTGGTCGACGGCGACGGCGATGGCCAGCGTCTCGTTGTCGTCGCGGCCGTCGATGACCACCGTGCGGGCGCGGGCCACCCCGGCGCGGGTCATGACGTCGGCGTGCGTCAGGTCGCCGCGCACGAAGGAGACCGCCGGCTCCTCCGGCATCGGGTTGACCGCGACGTCGTCGTGCGCGCACAGCGCGATCCGCGTGCCCGGCTCGACGGTCAGCTCGGCGACGATGCGCTCGGTGCGCCCGGGTGTGTAGCCCAGGACGACGACGTGGTCCCGGAGGTCCAGGCCGACCACTCCTCTCAGCCGCTTGCCCCGCGTGGTCTGCAGGGCGGTGGCCAGCTCGGTGAACAGCAGGGTCAGCGTGACGATCCCGCCGACGATGACGTAGGCGCCGACGACGCGGCCGCCGGCCGACACCGGGAACAGGTCGCCGTAGCCGACGGTGGCGGCGGTGACGACGAAGTACCACCAGTAGTTGGCCGGCTCGGCGATGCCGCTGCCGGGCGGCTCGACCAGCGCCATCGCCGCCCAGCTGGTGAGGAACACCAGGACGGCGACGGCCAGCGGCAGCCGCCAGCCGCCGAGCCGCAGGCGCAGGGTGCGCAGGAGCCGCTGCAGCAGGAACGGCAACGCGGGACCCCCTCGGCCGGGCGGGCGGACACCGCAACCTACCGTCGCGCCGCCGCCCGGGGCGTCCCCCGCGAGCGGGAGGGGTAGCGCTGCGGCATGCGCACCTCCGAGCTCCTCCGGTACGCCTACGCGCAGGTCGGCGAGACGCTGCGGCGCGCCGTCGCCGACCTGACCCCCGAGCAGCTGGCGCAGCGGCCCGGGCCGGACGCCAACCCCGTCGGCTGGCTGGCCTGGCACCTGCTGCGCGTGCAGGACGACCACCTCGCCGACGTCGCCGGCACGGAGCAGGTGTGGACCGCGCAGGGCTTCGCCGCCCGCTTCGGCCTGCCGGTCGACGACGCCGCCACCGGCTACGGCATGTCCGCGGCGGAGGTCGACGCGGTGCGGGTGCCCTCCACGGGGCTGCTGCTGGAGTACGCCGACGCCGTCGCCGCCGCGAGTGCCGCGTTCCTCGACGGGCTGACCGACGACGACCTCGACCGCGTCGTCGACGAGCGGTGGGACCCGCCGGTGACCCTCGGCGTGCGGCTGGTCAGCGTGCTCTCCGACGACCTGCAGCACGTGGGCCAGGCCGCATACGTGCGGGGGCTGCTCGGCGCCTGACCCGCCGCGCCCCGCTGCCCGAGTGAGCGCCTGCGGTCGGCGACGCGCGCCGACACGCCGTCCCGGGCGGCCACGGCTGCCCACTCGGCGGCGGGACGGCGACGATCCGCGCCGTCCGGCGGCGGACTCCGCCCGCGCGTAGCGTCGGCGCGTGGCCGAGACCGCGCTCACCGACTTCTACGCCCTCGAGGACCTGCTCACCCCCGAGGAGGTCGAGATCCGCGACCGCGTGCGGAACTGGTGCGCCAAGGAGGTCACGCCGCGGATCAACGACTACTGGGAGCGCGCCGAGTTCCCCTTCGAGCTGGTGCCCGGCTTCGCCGAGCTTGGCATCGCCGGGGGCACCATCCAGGGCTACGGCTCGCCGGGGATGAGCTGCGTCGCCGCCGGGCTGGTCGCCGCCGAGCTCGCCCGCGCCGACGGCAGCATCGGCACCTTCAACGGGGTGCACAGCTTCCTCGCGATGCAGTCGATCGCACTGCTGGGCTCGGAGGAGCAGCGCGAGCGGTTCCTGCCGCCGATGGCGCGGATGGAGCAGATCGGCGCATTCGGGCTGACCGAGCCGCAGCACGGCAGCGACGCCGTCGCCCTGGAGACCAGCGCGCGCCGCGACGGCGACGTCTTCGTGCTCGACGGGCAGAAGAAGTGGATCGGCAACGGCACGATCGCCGACCACGTCATCGTGTGGGCGCGCGGCGAGGACGGCCAGGTCGGCGGCTACGTGGTCGAGAAGGGCACGCCCGGCTTCACCGCCCGGGTGATGACCGGCAAGACGGCGCTGCGCGCGGTGTGGCAGGCCGAGATCACCCTCCAGGGCGCGCGGGTGCCGGCGGAGAACCGGCTGGAGAACTGCCGGTCGTTCAAGGACGTCTCCACCATCCTGGACCGCACCCGCTACACGGTGGCGTGGCGGGCGCTGGGGCTGGCGACGGCGGCCTACGAGCTGGCGCTGGAGCACAGCCTCCACCGCGAGCAGTTCGGCCAGCCGATCGCCGGCTACCAGCTGGTGCAGGAGAAGCTGACCCGGATGCTCGCCGAGATCACGACGATGCAGCTCATGTGCTGGCGGCTGTCCACCCTCGCCGACGCCGGCCGGATGACCGCGGCCATGGCGTCGCTGGCCAAGCGGCACTGCTGCGCCACCGCCCGGCAGATCGTCGCCGACGCCCGCGACCTGTTCGGCGGCGACGGCATCCTGCTCGAGCACCACATCGCCCGCCACCACGCCGACATCGAGGCGATCTACACCTTCGAGGGCACCGACCACGTGCAGGCGCTCATCGTCGGCCGCGAGATCACCGGCCTGTCGGCGATCAGCGGCCGCCGGCGCTGAGCGGGCGGGCGCTCACGCGCCCTGCGTGTGCCCGGGCGGGGCGCGGGGAAGGGTCGGGACCTCCCCAGCCGCGGGGACCGAGCCCGATCAGCCGGGAGACACCGTGACCGAGAACCAGCGCGACGTGGTGGAGCTGCTCAGCGCCGACCACCGCGAGTTCGACCGCATCTTCCGTGAGCTCGAGCAGCTCATGGGCAGCACCGACCCCGACGCGCTCGCCCGCAAGCGCGCCCTCGTCGACGAGGTCAGCATCGGCCTGGTCAAGCACTCCGTCGCCGAGGAGACCCAGGTCTACCCGCGGGTGCAGAAGGAGGTCGACGCCGAGGAGGCGCAGCGGTCCAAGCACGAGCACGACCGGGCCGAGCACACCATGAAGCAGCTCGAGCGGCTCGACCCGTCCGACGAGCGCTACGACGCCGAGATCCGGACGCTCATCCACGAGATCCGCGGCCACGTCGAGCACGAGGAGGGCCGCATGTTCACCGAGCTGCGCGCCTCCTTCGACCACGCGGAGCTGGTGCGCATGGCCGAGCAGGTGGAGCGCGTCAAGAAGATCGCGCCGACCCGGCCGCACCCGATGACGCCCAACGAGGGCGTGGTCCGGACGGTGGTCGGGCCGGTCGCCGCGCTCATCGACCACCTGCGCGACGCCGTCAGCGGGCGGGGCAAGCAGGACACCTGAGCCGTCCGGCACCGCCGCTGCCCTCCCGGCGTTACCGTCGGGAGGGCAGCGGCGGTGAGAGGGGTCTTCGGTGGAGCCAGTCAGCCTGGTGGTCGGTGCGGCACTGCTGGCCGTCGGGTTCGTGGCCGGGCGGCTCGGACGGCGCCGTCCCGCCGCGCCGCCGCCGAACCCCGTGCCGCTGTGCGGCTGCGGTCACGCGCTGAGCCAGCACGACACCGAGACCAACACCTGCTACGCCGAGCTGCGCCGCGACACCTACGACAAGCGCGGCCGCTGGGCCGGGCACACCTGGGTGCCCTGCACCTGCCGGCAGTACGTCGGCCCGCGCCCGATCGACGAGGTCTTCGTCCCCCGGATCCTGCCGCCGGCGGAGTGAGCGGTCCTCAGCCGCGGTGAGTCGATCATCGGGTGCGTGCCGCTCGCGTCGGCGTGTCCGCGCGTGTCGCGTGCACTCGGCCGATGATCGACTCGGCAGTCGGCCACTGCACCGCCCGCGACCCCGCTGACGCCAGCGGCGGTTGTTGATCATCGGATGCGTGCCGCTCCCACCGGCGTGTCCGCGCGTGTCGCGTGCACTCAGCCGATGATCAACCGGAAGACGCCTCCCCCAGCTGCACTCGCCCAGCGCGGAGCCCAGCGCTGGGCCCGACGGCCGTCCCGGCGACGCGAGAGCGCGCCGGGACGGCCGTCCGCGCGTAGCGTGCCGCGGGTGGGGGCCGTGGAGTCCGTCGCCGAGTCGCCGGCAGGCGACGCCGACGCCGTGGCCGCGCTCCTGCCGATGGTGCGGCGCATCGTCGCTGCGCGGGTGGCCGACGCGACCGCCGCCGAGGACCTGGTGCAGGAGACCCTCGTGCGGGTCCTCGCCGCCTCCGGCCGCGTCGAGCCCGGCATGCTCGAGCCCTACGCCATCGCCACGGCGCGCAACGTCGTCGCCACCTCCTGGCGGGAGCAGGACCGGCACCGGCGCAACCAGCACCGGGTGGTCGACCTGCGGGTGCCCGACCCGCCCGACGGCGAGCTGCTCGCCGCGGAGGAGCGCTCCGCCGTCGCCGAGGCGCTCACCCGGCTCTCCGAGCGCGACCGGCAGGCCCTCCTCGAGCACGAGGTGTCCGGCCGGGACACCCGGGCGCTGGCCACCGAGCTCGGCTCGACCGCGGGCGCCGTCGCCGCGCAGCTGCACCGCGCCCGGGCTCGCCTGCGGGTGGAGTACCTGCTCGCCCGCGACCGCACCGAGCCGCCGACCGACCGCTGCCGCCCGGTGCTGTTCGCCCTCTCCAGCGGCGACCGCCGCCGGCAGCGCGAGGTCGACGCCGGGCGGCACCTGCTCGAGTGCGACGTCTGCGCCGCGCTCAGCCAGCCGCTGCTGGAGCGGGCGCCGCAGCGCGACGACGAGGTCCGCATCCCGATCGGGGGCGACGCCGACGTCGTCGCCGCCCGGCAGGCCGCCCGCGACCTGGCCGGCCGGCTCGGCTGCTTCTCGGCCACCGACCTGACCCTCATCGCCACGGCGGTCTCCGAGGTGACCCGCAACATCGTCAAGTTCGCCGGCTCCGGCGAGGTCGTCGTGGAGGTCCTCGACGAGCCGCGCAAGGGCGTGCAGGTGACCGCCCGCGACGCCGGCCCCGGCATCCCCGACGTCGAGCGGGCGATGCAGGACGGCTACAGCACCTACGCGGGCCTCGGGCTGGGGCTGCCCGGCGCCCGGCGGCTGATGGACGAGTTCGCGATCGCCTCCGAGGTGGGGCGGGGGACGACGGTGACGATGACGAGATGGTGTGGTGGGCGATGAGCGCGCAGGGGACGGAGACGACGACGGCCGAAGACCAGAGTCCCGGCGAGGACCAGCTGCTCCCCCAGCTCGTCGCGCACCTGCGCGAGCACCGCACGCGGCTGCGGCACGAGTGGTCCGAGCGCATCCAGCAGGCCGGCCTGCTGCACGCCATGACCCCGCAGGAGATGGTGGCCGAGACCACGTCGGTCTACGACAACTACGTCGAGGTGCTCGAGACCGGCAGCGTCGAGGCGCTGCGGCGCTACGCCCGCGACCTCTCCGAGCGGATCATCCCGCGCGGGGTGGAGACCCACGAGGTCGTCGGCATCGTGCTGCTCCTGCGTGACGTGCTCGCCCGCTCGCTGTTCGAGAAGTACCAGCGCGACTTCGGCCTGCTCAACCGGGTGCTCGACGCCTACGAGCCGGCGGCCAACCGGATCGCCAACACCGTCGCGGTGAGCTTCGTCGAGGAGCGCGAGCGGGTCATCAGACAGCAGCAGGACGCGCTGCGCGAGCTGTCCACCCCGGTCCTGCCGGTGCGCGAGCGCCTGCTCATCCTGCCGATCATCGGGGTGCTCGACAGCGAGCGGGCCCGCCAGCTCACCGAGCAGCTGCTCACCGGCATCCGCACCCACCGCGCCCGGGTGGTGGTCATCGACATCACCGGCGTCCCCGAGGTCGACGAGTCGGTGGCCAACCACCTCGTGCAGACCGTCGACGCCTCCCGGCTCATGGGCGCCAGCGTCATCATCACCGGTCTCTCGCCCAAGATCGCGCAGACGCTGGTGACCATCGGGGTGGACCTCAGCAAGATGGACACCATCGGCGACCTGCAGGGCGGCCTGGAGGAGGCCGAGCGCCTCCTCGGCTACGCGACCGGCAGGGACGACGCGACGGCGGCGACGTGACCGGGCCCCGGCTGGTCTCGATCCTGCGGCAGGGCTCCTACCTGATCGCCTCGATCCACACCGCCCTCGACGACACGCAGATGACCGCCTTCCAGGACGACCTGGTCGAGCGCATCGGCCGCGACCGCGCGCGGGGGGTGGTGATCGACGTGGCGGCGCTCGACGTGCTCGACTCCTTCGGCACCCGGACGCTGCGCACGATCGGCGAGGTCGCCCGGCTGCGCGGCGCGGTGACGGTGGTGGTCGGCATCCAGCCGGAGGTGGCCTTCGCGATGGTCGCGCTGGGGATGGACACCGGGTCGGTGCACACCGCGCTCGACCTCGAGGAGGGACTGGCCTTCCTCGACCGGGTCGTCGGGCCGCGGCGGCCGGTGACGACGGCGCGGGGCGGGCCGGTGTGACCGGCGTCGAGGGGTTCGCCCGCGACTACCGCGTCGCCTTCCTGGCCCACCTGGCCCGCCGCGGCGAGGCCTCGCTGCACCGGGGGTACGAGCTCGGCCGGGCCGCGGTGACCCAGGGGCTGGGGATCCTCGAGGTGGTGTACGTGCACCACGAGGTGCTGCTCGAGGTCCTCCGCGAGACCCCCACCGGCGAGCTGGCCGACGTCGCGGCCGCCGCGTCGGAGTTCCTCTGCGAGGTGCTGGCGACGTCGGACATGGCCCAGCGGGCGCTGCTGCGCCCGCGGTGAGGGAGGACCCCCGGCCGGGTCGGGGGCACGGCCCCGGCCGGGGGGCTGCAGCGGCGCGACCCGGCGGACCGAACCTGGTGGTCGGTCCTGCTCGGGGACGTCGTCGCGTGCACGGGTGGAGACCCCTCCGCCCACCCGGCATGACGCGGGCCGGAGCGCCGGGGAGCGCCGCAGAACGCGACCGGGGCCACGTCATGCGGGCGGTCCGGAGGCGTCCGGGCGGGTATGGCCACCCGGACACCGCCCGCCCGCCGTCGGAGGAGAGCCCGTGACCGACGCCCCGGACCCCCGGACCGCCGGACGCCGGCGCACGCTGCTGGCCGCCACCGAGCCGGTGCGCGCCGCGGCCAGCGCCGGCGCGCTGGCGCTGGCCTACCCGCTGCTGCGCGGCGCCCCGCGCGGTGAGCGCCACGGCGTGCTCGTGCTCCCCGGGCTGCTCGCCTCCGACGCCTCCACGGTGACGCTGCGCCGCTGGCTGCGCGGGCTGGGCTACCCGGTGGTCGGCTGGGAGCTCGGCCGCAACCGCGGCCCGACGAAGGAGATCACCGACGAGCTGCCCCGCCTGGTGCAGCGCCTGGCCGAGCAGCACGACGGGCCGGTGAGCATCGTCGGGCAGAGCCTCGGTGGCATCTACGCGCGGCGGCTGGCGCTGCGGGTGCCGCGGCTGGTCCGGCAGGTGGTCAGCCTGGGCTCGCCCTTCGGCACGGCCGGCCGCCCCGCCGACGACACCCCCGGCGCGCGGGCCTACGCCCGCTACCGGCACCTGCACGCCGTGCCCCGCGCCCGCGGCGGCCTCGCCTCCGGCCTGCCGGTGCCGAGCACCGCCGTCTACTCGCGGTGGGACGGCGTCGTCGACTGGCGGGCCTGCCGGCAGCAGCCGGGGCCGCGGGCGGAGAACGTCGGCGTGCACGCCAGCCACCTGGGGATGGGCCACGACCCCGCCGTGCTGTGGCTGGTGGCCGACCGGCTCGCCCAGACGCGGGACGGCTGGGCGCCGTTCACCCCGCCGGCGCGGCTGCGGTTCCTCTACCCGCGGGAGGACGACGACACGGCCGGCTGACGGCGCCGCGCCCGCAGCACCGCGTCGGCGGCGTGGGCCGACCCGTGCTCGTGCCCGCGGGCCTCCCGCGGCCGCGCCTCGGCCACCTGCACCTCCCAGTCCCCCGGGTCGAGCGCCTCGGCCAGCTGGTCGCCGGTGGCGTACCAGTCGGGCAGGCCGGGCCGCTGGATGCCGCGGGCGGAGTCCCCGCCGTCGTGCATCGTCACCAGCAGCGTGCCGCCGGGGGCGACGGCCGCGGCCAGTCGGCGCAGCACGTCGTCGCGGGTGCCGGGCGGGAAGTGCAGGAAGGACGCCGTCACGAGGTCCCACCGCTCGTCGCCGGGCTCCCACGACGAGATGTCGGCCTTGCGGGTCTCCAGCGGCACCCCGGCCGCCTCGGCCGCCGCGGCGGCCCGGTCCAGTGCGGTGCGGGAGAGGTCCAGCGCGGTCACCTGCCAGCCGCGCCGGGCCAGCCAGACGGCGTCCCCGCCCTCCCCGGCGCCGGCGTCGAGGGCGCGGCCGGGCGGCAGGCCGGCGGCCTCGGTGGCCAGCACGTCGTTGACCCGGCCGCTCCAGACGCCGTGTCCGTGCGAGCGGTACCGCTCCTCCCACCACCGCTCGCCGTACTCGGGGTCGCTCATCGCCCGGATCACGTCCACCGCGGCGCGGGTGTCGTCGGCGACGAGGTCGGCGTTGATCGCGGCGCCGGCCATCAGCCCCGCGGCGGCGGCACCGATCACCTGGGCGCCGGGGTCGGCGACGTTGCCGGCCGCCCACACGCCGGGCACCGCGGTGGCGCCGCGGGGGTCGACCGGGACGTGCGACCCGACGACCGCCTCGCCCGTGCGGAAGGGCTCGGCCGCCAGCCCGAGCCCGGTCAGCACGGCCGAGCGGGCGGTGAACACCGGGGCGACGACGACGGCGGCGCGCGGCACGACCTCGCCGTCGGCCAGCCGGACGCCGGTCAGCCGGCCGCCGTCGGTCTCCAGCGCCGCGACCTCGCCGCGCACGATCCGCACGCCGCGGGCGGCCAGCGCCTCGGCGGTGGCGTCGTCCGGTTCGGGGGCGGTGTGCAGGAAGAACACGACGTCGGCGCTCCACTGCCGCCACAGCTGGACCTGGTGCAGCGACATCGGCCCGGTCGCGACAACGCCGATCGGCCGGTCGCGCACCTCCCAGCCGTGGCAGTACGGGCAGTGCAGCACGTCGGTGCCCCACAGCTCGCGCACCCCGGGGATCGCGGGCAGCTCGTCGCTCAGGCCGGTGGTGACCAGCAGCCGGCGGGCCCGCAGCACGCGGCCGCCGGCCAGGTCGACGGTGAACGCGCCGGCCGACCCGCCGGCCGCCGTCGCCGTGCCGTCGACCAGGACGCCGCCGTACCCGGCGACCTCGGCCCGCCCGGCGGCGAGCAGGTCGCCGGGCGGGGTGCCGTCGCGGCCCAGGTAGTTGTGCATCTCGTGCGCCGGCGCGTTGCGCGGCGTCCCGTCGTCGACCACCGCCACCGAGCGGCGGGCCCGCGCCAGGGCGAGGGCGCCGGACAGGCCGGCCGCTCCCCCGCCGACGACCACCACGTCGTACGTCTCGTCCATGCCCACGACGGTGCTCCCCGACCTGCCGCACAGGCAAGTTCCTTTGCCATACTGGCAACGTGACCGAGCTGGACGCCGTCCTCGACGCCGTCGGCCCGCGGCTGCGCGAGCTGCGCCGGCAGCGGGGCGCCACGTTGACCCAGCTGTCGGAGGACACCGGCATCTCGGTGTCCACGCTGTCGCGGCTGGAGTCGGGGCAGCGCCGGCCCACCCTGGAGCTGCTGCTGCCGCTGGCCCGCGCCCACCAGGTGCCGCTCGACGAGCTCGTCGACGCGCCCGAGACCGGCGACCCCCGGGTGCGGCTCAAGCCGATCGTGCGGCACGGCGCGACGTTCCTGCCGCTGACCCGGCGCCCGGGCGGGCTGCAGGCCTACAAGATGGTGCTGCCGCCGGGCTGGGGCGGGGAGCCCGGCGAGCTGCGGTCGCACGAGGGCTGGGAGTGGGTCTACGTCCTGTCGGGTCGGCTGCGGCTGCTCCTCGGCGACGCCGACGTCGTCCTCGCGCCCGGCGAGGTGGCCGAGTTCGACACCCGCACCCCGCACTGGCTGGGCAACCCCGACGACCGGCCGGCCGAGGTGCTGGGCCTGTTCGGCCCACAGGGCGAGCGCATCCACGTGCGCGCCGCCCCCGCCCGCCGCTGACCGGTCGCACTCCACCGGGTGAGGCGCGGCCGGATCGGGTACCGCGGTGTCATGAGCGGGAAGTCGGCCGAGGACTACGCCGAGGACTACACGGAACCGGAGCTGCGCGCGCGGCTCAAGGAGGAGATCAAGGCCGGCGACCGGGGCGGGCGGCCCGGTCAGTGGAGCGCCCGCAAGAGCCAGCTGCTCGCCCACGAGTACGAGGCGCAGGGCGGCGGCTACCGGCACGAGGGGCAGCGCACCGAGTCGCAGCGGCACCTGCAGGAGTGGACCGGCCAGGACTGGCACACCGCCGACGGCGACGACCGGGCCCGCGGCTCCGACGGGACCAAGCGGTACCTGCCCGACGCCGCGTGGGAGCTGCTCTCCGACGAGGAGAAGCGGGCCACCGACGCGCGCAAGCGCGGGTCCGACGAGCAGCACGTGGCCGACACCGACGCCGCGAAGGAGGCGCGCAAGGCCGCCGAGCTGCTCGACGTGACGGCCCTCGAGGCGCGCGAGCGGGTGGGCCGGATGCACGGGGACTCGCAGCTCGACCGGGCGGAGCGGGCCGAGCGCGAGCTCGGGAAGGGCCGCAAGACCGTCCTCGAGGCGATCGAGCGCCGGCGCGATCCCGACTGAGCCGGTCGCGCCGGGATCAGGTGACCTGATCGTGGGTCGTCCTCCCCGACGGCGCACCGTGCGGGAGGACGCCCGGCGGTGAGGGAGGACGCCGCCCGAGACGTCGACACGGCCGACCAGGGACCCCAGCAGGAACGCCCCGACACGCCGTGCAGTGCACGCAACATTGCACGGTCTGCACGGTTCGCGCCATGATGTCCGGGTGAGCACCGGCCTGCGCGAGCGCAAGAAGCTCGCCACCCGCCTGGCCCTGCACCAGGCGGCGCTGCAGCTGGTCGCCGAGCGCGGCCTCGACGGCGTCTCCGTCGACGACGTCGCCGCCCGGGCCGGTGTCTCCCCGCGCACGTTCTTCAACTACTTCCCCACCAAGGACGACGCCGTCGTGGGCATCGACGCCTCGGCCGTCGCCCAGACCGCCGAGCGCTTCGCCGCCCGGCCCGCCCACGAGTCGCCGGTCGACGCGCTGCGCGCCGTGCAGGCCCAGCAGGCCGCCGAGATGGCCGACGAGCCCGAGGGACTGTGGCCCCTGCGGCTGCGGGTCATCGAGGCCCACCCGGTGCTCGTCGGGCGGCTGCACGCCGTCTTCAACTCCGCGGAGCGGGCGCTGGCCGAGGCCGTCGCCGTCCGCACGGGGACCGACGCCGCCGGCGACGTCTACCCCACCCTGCTCGCGGCCGTCTCGGGGACGGCCGTACGCGCCGCCCTGCGCGCCTGGCTGGCGAGCGACTGCACCACCTCGCTGCCCGCCCTCGTCGACGAGGCGTGGGACGCGCTCGCCGCCGGGCTCCCCGCCCCGCGCCCCTGATCCCCCGAGCGGCCGCCGTCGTCCGCTCCCCCTCGGTGCCGCGCGCCCGCGGCACCGCCGAACGACCCCTGGAGAACCCGTGCAGTCCCCGCCCGTCGACGGCTCCGCCCCGCCAATCGTCCTGACCCGCCGCCGGGTCAACCTGATCTTCTCCGCACTGCTCGCGGGCATGCTGATGGCCGCGCTCGACCAGACGATCGTCTCGACGGCGATGCCGACGATCGTCGGCGACCTCGGCGGCGTCTCGCACATGGCGTGGATGACCACCGCCTACCTGCTCGCCACCACCCTGGTCATGCCCATCTACGGCAAGTTCGGCGACCTCTGGGGTCGGCGGAACCTGTTCCTCGTCGCGATCGGGCTGTTCACGGTCGCCAGCGTGGGCGCCGCCCTGTCGCCGGACTTCACCTGGCTGGTGGCCTGGCGCGGCGTGCAGGGTCTCGGTGGCGGCGGCCTGATGATCCTCTCCCAGGCGATCATCGCCGACATCGTCCCGGCCCGGGAGCGGGCCAGGTACATGGGGCCGATCGGCGCGCTGTTCGGCCTGTCGGCCATCGTCGGGCCGCTCGTCGGCGGCTTCTTCACCGACCACGACGCCCTCGGCTGGGAGTGGGCGTTCTGGATCAACGTGCCGGTCGGCGTCGCCGTCCTGGCCATCGGCTTCTCCGCCCTGAGCCTGCCGCGCAGGCGCAGCACCACCCCGCTCGACGTCGCGGGCATCGCCGCGCTGTCGGCGGCGACCACGTCCCTGGTGCTGTTCACCGACGTCGGCGGTCGTGACGGCTGGGGCTCCTGGCAGGCCCTCGCCCTCCTCGCCGCGCTGGTGGTCTCGGCGGTCGCCTTCGTGCTGGTCGAGCGGCGCGCGGTCGAGCCGATCGTGCCGCTGAGCCTGTTCCGCAACCCGACCTTCGTCGTCGCCACGGCACTGGGCATGGCCGTGGGCCTGGGCATGTTCTCGGCGATCGCCTTCATGCCGACGTTCCTGCAGATGAGCTCGGGGCTGTCCGCGGCGAACTCGGGCCTGCTCATGCTGCCGATGACCGCCGGGATCATCCTGACCATCCAGACCTCGGCGTCGCTCATCCTGAAGGACGGCCGGTACAAGCGGTTCACCATCGCCGGGGTCGCGGTGATCCTCGCGACGATGGTCTGGATGACGACGCTGTCGGGCGGCACGTCGCTGTGGACGATCGGCGCGATGTTCTTCGCGCTCGGCTGCGGCCTCGGGCTGATCATGCAGAACGTCGTCCTGGCCGCACAGAACGCGGTCCCGGCCCGCCAGATCGGCACCGCCACCTCCACGAACAACTACTTCCGCGAGGTGGGCGCGACCCTCGGCGTCGCCGTCTTCGGCACGCTGTTCACCAGCCGGCTGGCCGACGACCTCGCCGGCGCGCTGGCCGGCAACGCCGAGCAGGCCGTCCAGGCCGGCATCACCTCGCCCGACACCCTGGTGCCGGCCGCGGTCGAGGCCGCCGGCGACCCGCTGCGGACGGCGATCGTCGACGCCTACGCGAGCTCGCTGGCGCCGGTGTTCTGGTACCTGGTGCCGATCCTCGCCGTGGCGCTGCTGCTGTCGTTCGCGCTGCGGGAGATCCCGCTGTCCGAGCACGCCGGCATGGTCGCCCGCGGCGAGGCGGTGGAGTCCGAGGAGGAGCTCCAGGCGCTGCTGCGGTCCGGCGCGCACGCCGCCGTCCCGGCCGGGCAGCCCACCCTGCGCGAGGAGCGCGACGACGACCGGGACGACGACGCCCTGCGCGTCTGACCCCCGTGCACGTCCGCGGACGTGCCCCCGTGCACGTCCGGGGTCGTGCACGGGTCAGGCGGGCAGCCGCGGGTCCACGTGCACCTTGGGCCC
Organism: Geodermatophilus sp. SYSU D00766; assembly: GCF_054049915.1. Lineage (NCBI taxonomy): Bacteria > Bacillati > Actinomycetota > Actinomycetes > Geodermatophilales > Geodermatophilaceae > Geodermatophilus > Geodermatophilus sp. SYSU D00766. The sequence goes on along the minus strand of NZ_JBJGYI010000008.1, from coordinate 23,773 downwards.
GGCGCCGCTGCCCTCCGGGCGTCCGCCGGCGAGCACCGCGCCGACCTCCCCGAGCCCGACGGTGGCGGCGACCAGCGGCCGGGGGTCGACCGCACCGGCCGCGTAGGCGGCGACCGTCGCCGCCAGCCCCGGGGACGCCGAGAGGATCCCGACCGCGGTGACGTCCTCGAGCAGCAGCCTCCGGGTGTCGATCGTGCTCGGCGTGCCGGCGATGCCGATGCAGACGAGACGGCCGGCGGGCTCGACCAGCTCGAGGCTCAGCGCCGGGGAACCCGGGTCGGTCGAGGCGTCGACGACGGCGTCGAAGGGCAGGTCGGGCAGCGTGTCGCGGGTCCAGGCGGCGGCGAAGCCGAGACCGCGGGCGAACGCGAGCGAGGACGCGGTGACGCCGAGCAGGTGCACCTCCGCGCCCGCCGCACGGAGGAACGCCGCCGTCAGCAGGCCGATCGTCCCGGGCCCGATCACCAGGGCGCGGTCGCCGGGGCCGGCCGCGGCCGCGCGGGCCGCCCGCCAGGCGTTGCCGCCCGGCTCGACGAGCGCGCCGAGCGTCGCGTCGACGGAGTCGGGCAGCGCGTGCAGCGACCCCACCGGGACGGCGAGCTGCTCGGCCAGCGCGCCGGGGCGGCCGCCCCGGATGCCCACCTCCTGCCGGTCCTCGCACACGTGCTGCCGCCCGCGCCGGCAGCGGCGGCAGGTCCCGTCCCCGAGCATCGTGTCCCCCGTGACCCGCCGGCCCAGCCACGCGGGGTCGACCGCGTCGCCCACCGCGCTCACCCGGCCGCACCACTCGTGCCCGGGCCGCAGCGGGTAGGCCGCGTGCCCGCTGTGCAGGTAGGACATCTCGCCGGTGAACAGCTCGACGTCGGTGCCGCAGACCCCGGCCCGCTCGACGTCGACGACCACCTCGCCCGGGGCGGCGGCCGGCGCGGGCACCTCCTGCACCGTGCAGGCTCCCGGTCCGGTGAGCACGACCGCGCGCATGGTCCTCGACACGGCGCCAGGATGGCGGCCGTGACCCTCCGCAGCGCGCAGTGGTACGCCGGTGACGTCCGCAACGCCTACATCCACCGCGCCTGGATGCGCCGCGGGCTCCCGGACGACGCCTTCGGCCGCCCCCAGATCGCCATCGCGAACACCGCCTCCGACCTCGTGCCCTGCAACCGCCACCTCACCGAGGTCGCGGCCGCGGTGCGCGACGGCGTGCACGCCGCCGGCGGCACCCCGCTGGAGCTGCCGGTGTTCGGGCTGGGCGAGACGCAGGTGCGGCCCACGGCGATGCTCTGGCGCAACCTCGCCGCGATGCAGATGGAGGAGGCGTTCCGGGCCAACCCGGTCGACGGGCTGGTGCTGCTCGGCGGGTGCGACAAGACCATCCCGGCCCTGCTGATGGCCGCCGCGTCGGTCGACCTGCCGGCCGTCGTCGTCCCGGGCGGCCCGATGCTGACCGGCACCTTCCGCGGGGTGCCGCTGGGCTGCGGCACCGACGTGTTCCGGCTGTCGGAGGAGGTCCGCGCGGGCACGCTGTCGGCGGCGGAGTTCACCCGGTCGGAGTCGGCGATGATCCGCAGCCGCGGGCACTGCAACACGATGGGCACCGCCTCGACCATGGCGCTGGTCGCCGAGGCGCTGGGCACCGTCGTCCCCGGGGTCGCCGGCACCCCGGCCGCGGACAGCCGGCTGCTGGAGGCCGCGCACGGCACCGGCCGGCTGGTGGTCGAGATGGTCGCCGCCGACCGCCGGCCCTCGACCTTCCTGACGAAGGCGTCCTTCGCCAACGCGATCGTGGCGCTGGCCGCGATCGGCGGGTCCACCAACGCCGTCGTCCACCTGCTGGCGATCGCCGGCCGGCTGGGGATCGACCTGACGCTCGACGACTTCGACCGCATCGGGTCCGGCGTGCCGGTGCTCGTCGACCTGCTCCCGGCGGGCCGGTTCCTCATGGAGGACCTCCACCGCGCCGGCGGCCTGCCCGCCGTGCTGGCCCAGGTCCGCGACCTGCTCGACCCGACGGCGCGCACCGTCACCGGGCAACCGCTGGTCGACACCCTCGACGACGCCGCGACCTGGGACCCGCAGGTCGTCCGGCCGCGCGCGGAGCCGCTGCTCGAGCACGGGGGCATCGCCGTCCTGCGCGGGAACCTCGCGCCCTCCGGCGCCGTCATCAAGCCGGCCGCCGCCTCGCCGCACCTGATGCGGCACCGCGGGCGGGCAGTCGTCTTCGACTCCATCGAGGACTTCTCCGCCCGCGTCGACGACCCCGGCCTCGACGTCGACGCCGACTCCGTGCTCGTCCTTCGCGGCTGCGGCCCGCGGGGCTACCCCGGCATGCCCGAGGTCGCCAACCTGCCGCTGCCGAGGAAGCTGCTCGAGCAGGGCGTGCGCGACGTGGTGCGGGTGTGCGACGGCCGGATGAGCGGCACCGCCTACGGCACCGTCGTCCTGCACGTGGCGCCGGAGGCGGCCGCCGGCGGGCCGCTGGCCCGGGTGCGCACCGGCGACGTCGTCACCCTGGACGTCGCCGCGCGGCGGATCGACGTCGAGGTCCCCGACGACGAGCTGGCCCGGCGCCGGCCGAGCGAGGCGACCCTCGCCGGGTTCGCCGCCCCCCGGCGCGGGTGGGAGCGGCTCTACGTCGACCACGTGCTGCAGGCCGACACCGGGGCGGACCTGGACTTCCTGGTCGGCTCCAGCGGGTCGGCGGTGAGCCGCGAGTCGCACTGAGCGCGGTCAGCCGCCGAGCCGGGTGACCACCGACGTGCCGAAGCGCTCCGCGGCCGCCCGCTTGTAGCCCGCCGGGAAGTCGGCCGACGCCCGGCGGTCGAGCGCGGCGAGCCGCACCTGGGCGCCGGCGTCGCCCCCGGAGGCCGCGACGCACTCCTCGGGGGCGGCGTTGGCGGCCGCCACCAGCGAGCCGGCGGCCCCGATCGCGCCGCACAGCCCGACCAGGGACGCCGCCCCGGTGTAGAGGTCGCCGGCGAGGACCTCACGCTCGTGCAGCAGCCGCCCGGCGTCGCCGGAGGAGTCCTTGAGCCCGGACACCGGCAGGTCGGGCAGCAGGTCGACGGGGATCCCGGGCGCGGCCGCACCGGGGAAGTGGTAGGCCAGCAGCGGCCCGGGGGCCGCCTCGGCGACGGTGTCGTAGTACCGCCGCGGGTCGGCGACGCCGGGCGGCGAGAGCGCCAGGACGGCGTCCGCGCCCGCGGCGAAGGCACGCCCGGTCAGCTCCGCGGCCTGCCGGCCGGTGGGTGCGCCGGTGCCGGCGAGCACGGGGACCCCCGCCGGCACCGCCGCGCGCACCGCGCCGACGAGCACGTCCCGCTCCTCGGCGGTCAGGGCGGCCGCCTCCCCCGTCGTCCCGGCGACGAGGACGCAGCGCACGCCGAGGCCGGCCAGCCGCGCCGCGAGGTCGGCGGTGGCCGGCGCGTCCAGGGCGCCGTCCTCGCGGAAGAGGGTGACCAGGGCGACGCCGACACCGGTGAACAGGGGCATGCCCGCATCCTGCTCCTGCCGACGGCGCAGCGGGCACGTCCGCGGAAGTGCCCGGATCGGCGGCGGTCAGTCGTCCTGCTGCGCGGCCGCCCGCCGCTCGGCACCGGTCTCCTCCGCGTAGCCGACGTCCTGCCCGGACACCCGCCCGACGAAGGTCCCCGTGTCGCCGGTCCCGGTCGTCGCGTCGGCGTCCGGCCCCCCGCCGCCGCCGTCGCCCGTGGCCCGCGACAGCGCCTGCGCGTCGTCGCGGTCGACGTCGTCCTCTCCCGGTCGTGGATCCGACACGGACCGGGGATGCCCGTCCCCGGCGTCGCCGACACCTCGGGGCACCCCCGCGGCACGGGGAACCGGCCGGTCGCGGAACCCCCGGCGCAGCCCCTTTCCCCGGTGCGCACGTCCGTGGTGGACTGCGGCCCCGCCCTCCCGGCGGCGTCAGAGCGATCTGGAGGCAGCGATGTCCCTGGAGCAGGAGTGACGACGGCGCGCGGGGCGGTCGACGCCCCGGCACGGGTGGGCGCACCCGTGACGGCGCGCCGGTGACCACCACCGCGCCCCGCGGCTCCGGGGCGGTGTCCGCCGGACGCGGCAGCGGGGGTCCGGCGCCGCGGCGGGCGACGATCGCGGCGCGGACGCTGCGGACCGACCGCTGGTGGGTCCAGCCGCTGGTCACCGTCGTCGTGCTGCTGCTGTTCATCGCCTACTCGACGTTCCGCGCCTTCCAGAACGCCTACTACTCCGCCGAGCCCTACATCTCGCCGTTCTACTCGCCGTGCATCACCACGCGCTGCGAGGGCGACAGCTTCCCCGAGTTCTTCGAGGGCCCGGCCTGGATCTCCCCCGCCCTCTACATCCTCGTGCTGCCGCTGGGGATCCGGCTGACCTGCTACTACTACCGGAAGGCCTACTACCGGTCGTTCTGGCTGTCCCCGCCGGCCTGCGCGGTGGCCGAGCCGCACCGCCGCTACACCGGTGAGACCCGGTTCCCCCTCGTCGGGCAGAACGTCCACCGGTACTTCCTGTACGCGGCGCTGGTGTTCAACGTGATCCTCTTCTACGAGGCTGTCCGCGGGTTCCGCGACGAGACCGGCGAGTGGGGCCACATGGGGCTGGGCACGCTGATCCTGCTGGTCAACGCCGTGATGCTGTTCCTGTACTCGGTCTCCTGCCACTCCTGCCGGCACATCGTCGGCGGCCGGCTCAACTCCTTCTCGAAGCACCCGCTGCGCTACCGGGCCTGGACGCTGGCCTCCCGGCTCAACGGCCGGCACATGCAGTACGCGTGGATCTCGCTGTTCACGGTCGCGTTCGCCGACTTCTACGTCTTCCTCCTGGCCACCGGCACGATCTCCGACCCGAGGTTCTTCTGATGGAGCTCGAGAAGCACGAGTACGACGTCGTCGTCGTCGGGGCGGGAGGCGCGGGCCTGCGGGCCGCGATCGAGGCCTCCGAGAGCGGGGCGCGCACCGCCGTCGTCTGCAAGTCCCTGCTCGGCAAGGCGCACACGGTGATGGCCGAGGGCGGCATCGCCGCGGCGATGGCCAACCTCTACCCCGAGGACAACTGGCGGGTGCACTTCCGGGACACCATGCGCGGCGGGAAGATGCTCAACCACTGGCGCATGGCCCAGCTGCACGCGCAGGAGGCCCCCGACCGGGTCCGCGAGCTCGAGGACTGGGGCGCGCTGTTCGACCGGACCGCCGACGGGCTGATCAGCCAGCGCGACTTCGGCGGCCACCGCTACGCCCGGCTGGCCCACGTCGGTGACCGCACCGGCCTGGAGCTGATCCGCACCCTGCAGCAGCGCACGGTGGCGCTCGGCATCGACGTCTACATGGAGTGCACGGTCACCCGGCTGCTCACCGACGACGACGGCGTCACCGGCGCGTTCGGCTACTGGCGCGAGTCCGGGCGGTTCGTGGCCTGGCAGGCGCCGTCGGTGGTGCTGGCCACCGGCGGGATCGGCAAGTCCTACAAGGTCACCTCGAACTCCTGGGAGTACACCGGCGACGGCCACTCCCTGGCGCTGCAGGCCGGCGCGACGCTGGTCAACATGGAGTTCGTCCAGTTCCACCCGACCGGGATGGTCTGGCCGCCGTCGGTGCGCGGCATCCTCGTGACCGAGAGCGTGCGCGGCGACGGCGGCGTCCTGCGCAACTCCGCCGGCAACCGCTTCATGTTCGACTACATCCCCGACTTCTTCCGCAAGGAGACGGCGGAGACCGAGGACGAGGCCGACCGCTGGTACGACGACAAGAAGAACAACCGGCGGCCCCCGGAGCTGCTGCCCCGCGACGAGGTCGCCCGGGCGATCAACAGCGAGGTCAAGGCCGGCCGCGGCACCCCGCACGGCGGCGTCTTCCTCGACATCGCCTCACGCCGGCCGGCGGAGTACATCCGCAAGCGGCTGCCCTCGATGTACCACCAGTTCAAGGAGCTGGCCGAGGTCGACATCACCGCCGAGCCGATGGAGGTCGGCCCCACCTGCCACTACGTGATGGGCGGGGTGGAGGTCGACCCCGACACCGAGGCCGCGCGGGTGCCGGGCCTGTTCGCCGCGGGCGAGGTGGCCGGCGGCATGCACGGGTCCAACCGACTGGGCGGCAACTCCCTGTCGGACCTGCTGGTCTTCGGCCGGCGGGCCGGCCTGGCCGCGGCCGAGCACGCCGCCAAGCGCGAGCACACCCGGGGACTGCTCGCCGACGACGCGCTCGCCGACGCCGCCCGGGCGGCGCTGGCCCCCTTCGAGCGGGAGGGCGGGGAGAACCCCTACACCGTGCAGCACGAGCTGCAGCAGACGATGCACGACCTGGTCGGGATCATCCGCACCGAACCGGAGATGCGGCAGGCGCTCGAGCGGATCGGCGAGCTGCGGGAACGGGTGGCGCGCCTGTCCGTCGAGGGCCACCGGCAGTACAACCCCGGCTGGCACCTCGCCCTGGACCTGCCGCACATGCTACTGGTGAGCGAGTGCATCGCCCGGGCGGCACTGGAGCGGCAGGAGAGCCGCGGCGGGCACACCCGCGACGACTTCCCCGCCACCGACGCCGAGTGGGCGCGGACGAACCTCGTCTGCTCCGTCGGCCCCGACGGGGCCGTCGCGCTGACCCGGCAACCGCTCCCCCAGATGCCGGCCGAGCTCGCCGAGATCTTCGAGGAGGGCTCGGCGTGACCTACGACGCGACGTTCCGGGTGTGGCGCGGGGACGCCTCGGGCGGTGACCTGCAGACGTTCACCGTGCCGGTCAACGAGGGCGAGGTCGTGCTCGACGTCGTCCACCGCCTGCAGTCCACCCAGGCCGGCGACCTCGCTGTCCGGTGGAACTGCAAGGCCGGCAAGTGCGGCTCGTGCAGCGCGGAGATCAACGGCCGGCCGCGGCTGATGTGCATGACCCGGATGAGCTCGTTCGGCGAGGACGAGACGGTGACGCTCACCCCGCTGCGGACGTTCCCGGTGGTCCGGGACCTCGTCACCGACGTCTCCTACAACTACGAGAAGGCCGCGCAGATCCCCGCGTTCACCCCGCGGCCGCGCGACCCCGACGGCAACCACCGCATGCAGCAGGTCGACGTCGAGCGCTCGCAGGAGTTCCGCAAGTGCATCGAGTGCTATCTCTGCCAGGACACCTGCCACGTCATCCGCGACCACGAGGAGAACAAGCGCGCCTTCGCCGGCCCGCGGTTCCTCATCCGGCTGGCCGAGCTGGACATGCACCCGCTGGACACGACCGACCGGCGCAACGCCGCGCAGGAGGAGTTCGGCCTCGGCTACTGCAACATCACCAAGTGCTGCACGGAGGTGTGCCCGGAGGGCATCCACCTGACCGACAACGGGATCATCCCGCTCAAGGAGCGCGTGGTGGACCGCAGGTTCGACCCGATCACCTGGCTCGGCTCGCGGATCGGCCGGCGCCCGCGGAGCTGACCCGGGCTCCCTCAGCCTCCCTGCGGGGCATCACCGGCCGGCGGCGGGAGCTCGTCCGCCGGCGGCGGCTGGACGTCCTCCGCCGGCGGCGGCTGGACGTCCTCCGCCGGCGGCGGCTGGACGTCCTCGGCCGGCGGCTGGGGGTCGTCGTCGGGCGGCCGGGGGTCCTCGACCTGCGGGTGCGGGTCGTCGCCGCGGTCGCGCGCCCGGCCGGCCCCCGGCAGGCCCGACACCACCTGGTGCAGGTCGTCGATGAGCTCGAGCAGCGCGTGCAGGTCCGTCGGCACCCGGCCCAGCTCGGCGGTGGTCGGCAGGTGCCCCGACTCCAGTCCGCGCAGCAGCCGCGGCACCTGGTCGGCGAGCGTGGCCAGGGCGGCGGTGCGGTCCTCGGTGAGCAGCGCGGGCAGCCGGTCGAGCAGCGTGCCCAGCGCGCGGGCGGCGTCGTCGGTGAGCTCGCGGTCGAGCCGGTCCAGCAGCCGGCGCACCCGCTCGTCGGCGGCGAGGTCGAGCAGCGCGCGGACCCGGTCGTCGGCCGCCAGCTGCAGGGCCTGCTCCACCCGCTCGCCGGTCAGGATGCCGAGGGTGCGGTCCACCCGGTCGTCGACGACGACGTCGAGCGCCCGCCCGATCCGGTCGTCCAGGGCGAGGTCGAGGGCCCGGCCGATCCGCTCGTCGGAGACCAGGTCGAGCAGCCGGCCGACCCGCTCGTCGGCGGCCAGGTGCAGGGCCACCCCGACCCGGTCGTCCGCGGCCAGCTCCAGGGCCCGCTCCGCGCGCCGGTCGGCCAGCAGGTCCAGCGCCCGCTGCAGGCGCGCGTCGGTCACCACGTCCAGCGCCCGGTCCAGGCGCTCGTCCCCCAGCAGGTCCAGCGCCCGGTCCAGCCGGGGCAGCAGGTCGGTGGCCAGGGCCCGGTCGAGCCCGTCGGCGAGCCGGTCCAGCCGTCCCGAGGACAGCAGGCCGTCGACGGCGTCCAGGACGCGCGGCACGACGTCGGCCCGTGAGCGGAGGGTGTCCACCGTCCGGGTCAGCGCCTCGACGCGGTCCGGTGACAGGGCGGTGCCCAGCCGGTCGACCACAGCGCCCAGGGTGGCGGCCCGCTCGGGGGTGAGCGTCGCGGCGAGGCGCTGCACCACCCCGGCGGCCGCCTCCACGGCCTCGGGACCCACCGCGGCCGCACGCGCCACCGCGGGGCCGGCGCCGTCGAGCAGCGCGCGGGCGCGGCGGAGGACGTCGTCGGCCAGCGGGAGCAGCGTCTCGGCGCGGGGCAGGGCGGCGCTGAGGCTGCGGACGGAGTCGGCGAGCGTCCAGGGCAGGTCGAGGAGGTCCGAGGGACCGGGCAGGCGCACGGGCGTCGTCTACCCGCCCCGCCGGGCCTGACTCACCGGGCCGGGCCCGCCGGCCCGCGCAGCACCTCCGCCAGCGTGCGCGCCGGCCGCCCGAGCAGCTCGGGCACCGCCGGGGAGACGGCCGCCAGGTCGCCGGCGGCGATCGCGGTGTAGGTCGACACCCAGGCGTCGACCTGCCAGCCCGGCGCCCCGTAGCGGGCGCGGGACGCGTAGGCCTCCGCCACCGTCTCGGCGTGGTAGCGGACCGGCCGGCCCGAGACCGCGGTGAGCGCCTCGGCGACCTCGGCCAGGGTGAGGGCCTCCGGGCCGGTGAGGTCGTGGGTCCGCCCGGCGTGCGCCGCCGGGTCGCGCAACACCTCGACGGCGACGTCGGCGATGTCGTCCTGCGCCACCATCGCCACCCGCCCGTCGCCGGCCGGGCCGCGCAGGACGCCGTCCTCCCCCACGAGCGCCGGCGCGAAGTCGGCGTAGAGCGAGTCGCGGAGGAAGGTGGCCGGCAGGCCGCGGGCGCGCACGTGCTCCTCGGTGGCCCAGTGGTCGCGGGCCAGGGTGAAGGTGGCGTCCGGCGCCGCCCCGAGGAAGGACACGTAGACCAGGTGCGCCACCCCGGCCGCGACGGCGGCGTCGACGAAGGTGCGGTGCTGGTCGACCCGGTCGGGGGTCTCCGACGCCGACACCATGAACACCGTCGAGACGCCCTCCAGGGCCGCGCGGACGGCGTCGCCGTCGGCGTAGGGCGCGCGGACGGCGGTGGCGCCGGGCAGCCCGGGCGCGCGGGCGGGGTCGCGCACCAGCAGCCGCTGGTCGGTCCCGGCGGCGGCGAGCCGGCGGGCGACCCGCCCGCCGAGCTGTCCGGTGGCACCGGTGACGGCGAGGGTCATGGCGGCTCCTGACGGGTCGGGACCGGACCTGCCCGACAACCACCGGGCCCGGCCCGGCCTTCCCCGTCACGGCGTCGCGCGCGCACCATGCCCGGGTGGACTACGCGCTGGCGCAGCAGCTGTTCCTCACCCCGCCGGAGACCGAGCGCCCCGCCGCCGGGATCCCCGACACCCCCGGCCGCCGGCTGCGCGACGCCGCCGAGCCGATCGCCACGATCAGCTGGTGGGGCCGGCCGGTCAACGACCGGCTCGCCGCGCTCGGCCTGGACTTCCTCACCGGGTACGTGTGGGGCCGCGCCGCCCCGATGGGCGCGCCGGCCGCCCCGGTGGTCGTCGCCGCCTTCGGCGTCTTCGAGCCCGGCGTCCTCACCGGCTGGTACGAGCAGGCGCGGGCCACCGCCGGCCGCGCCGACGTGCTCGCGGCCCGGGAGGAGGGCGTGGTGGAGTCGCTGCGCGAGCTGCTCCCCGACGCCGACGTCACCGGCGCGGTCGCCGCCCTGCGCCGCGGCGCCGACGCGGCCGCCCCGCACGTCGTGGGCCGCCCGCTGTTCGCCGGCCAGCTGTCGCTGCCCTGGCCGGCCGACCCGCTCGGGCAGCTGTGGCACGCGGCGACGCTGCTGCGGGAGTTCCGCGGCGACACCCACCAGGCCGCCAACGTGGCCGCCGGCCTGACCGCCGTCCAGATGAACCTGCTGACCGAGTACTGGGTCGGCTGGGAGCACGCCGCCTACGCCGGCACCCGCGGCTGGTCGCCGGAGGCGATGGCCGATGCCGACGCCGACCTCGAGCGGCGCGGGCTGGTCGCCGGCGGCCGGCTCACCGAGGAGGGGCGGCGGCTGCGCGACGACGTCGAGGCGCGCACCGACGCCGCGATGGAGCCGGTCCTCGCCGCGATCGGGGCCGACCTGCCGGAGCTGACCCGCCAGCTGGACGCGTGGTCGACGGCGGTCGTGGCCGGCGGTGCCGCACCACCGGACCTCTACAAGCGGATCAGCGGCTGACCGTCAGCCGCCGGTTGCTCCCCCGCGCGCTCGTGCTCTGCACACAGGCGTGTGCAGAGCACGAGCGTGCGCGCGACCGGGTGCGAGGTCAGCCACGGTGCACCTCGTCGTAGCCGAGGTCGCCGCCCGGGTCCTCGTCCGCCGGGGCCGGCGGCTCCGCGGGCGCCGGGGGCACCGGCTGCCGCCCCGACCCGGCGGTCGCCTCGTGGACGAGGTCGTAGCTGTAGTCGCCGTCGGACTGCTCCCCTGGCTGCGTCATGGCCCCTCCCCACCGCGCGTGAGCCCCCGATGCTGCGCGCCCGGCCGGGACCTGTACAGGGGCCCTCGTCGCGCACGCGTCGGTGGTGCGAGAGTCGGGCAGGCTGTTCTGCGACAGGGAGGGGGTCCGGTGAGAGTCGCGCTGTTCGCCACCTGCCTGGTCGACACGCTGGTGCCGCAGGTGGCCCGGGCGACGGCGGTGCTGCTGCAGCGGCTGGGCCACGAGGTGGTCGTGCCGCGCGACCAGGCCTGCTGCGGGCAGATGCACGTCAACACCGGCTACCGGCGCGAGGCGGTGCCGATCGTGGCCAACCACGTGCGCGCCTTCGCCGACGCCCTGTCGTCGGGTGTCGACGCGGTCGTGGCGCCGTCGGGGTCGTGCGTGGCCTCCATCCACCACCAGCAGGCGCTGGTCGCCCGCCGGGCCGGGGAGCACGCACTGGCCGCCGACGCCGAGGCGCTGGCCGCCCGCACGTACGAGCTGTCGCAGTTCCTCGTCGACGTCCTCGGCGTCACCGACGTCGGCGCCTACTACCCGCACCGGGTCACCTACCACCCGACCTGCCACTCGCTGCGGCTGCTGCGGGTCGGCGACCGGCCGCTGGCGCTGCTGCGCGCCGTCCGCGGGCTGGACCTGGTGGAGCTGCCGGGCGCGGAGTCCTGCTGCGGGTTCGGCGGCACGTTCGCGGTGAAGAACGCCGACACCTCGACGGCGATGCTCACCGACAAGATGGCCGACGTGCTGTCCACGCACGCCGAGGTGTGCACCGCCGGTGACGCGTCCTGCCTCATGCACATCGGCGGTGGGCTGTCGCGGCTGCGCTCGGGCACCCGGACGGTGCACCTGGCCGAGATCCTCGCCTCGACGGAGGACGACGTGAGCCCCACCCAGACCACCCGGCCGGCGGTGCGGGCATGACCGTGGCCTGTCCCGGGGGGCGGCCCCCGCCCGCCCCCCCCCCCCCCCCCCCCCCCCCCGCCCCCCCCCCGCCCCCCCCCCCCCCCCCCCCGCGGGCCCCCGGCCCCGCCCCCCCCCCCCCCCCCCGGCGGGGCCGGCCGCCCCCGCGGCGGGACCGGTGTCAGGAGCGGGAGCGCCGGGTGAGGTCGGGCCGGACGACGGCGACGGCGACGGCGGTGACCACGACCAGGGCGACGGCCGCGGCGAGGACGGGCTGCCCGCCGGAGAGCAGGTCGTCGACGAGCCCGTCCTCGCCGCTGCTGCCGTTCCAGGAACCGTGCAGCACGGCGACGGCCAGGACGCTGCCCGCGGCCCCCCGCAGGAACACGCCGACCAGCAGCCGGAACACGAGCGCGGCGCCGAACACGATCCCCAGCCCGGTCGCCACCGACTCCACCGTGATCTCACCCCACAGCAGCAGCGGCAGGTGGATGGCGGCGAAGGCGACGGCGGTCAGCGCCGAGCCCGCGAGCAGGCCGTGCCGGCGCTCCAGGCGGGTCTGCACGAAGCCGGCCCAGACGGTCTCCTCCCACAGGTTGACCAGGACGACCGGGAGGAGCATCAGCGGCACGGCCTCCACGAGGACCGACACGGGGTCGGCCGTCAGCGAGCGGCCGAGCAGCAGACCGACGGCGACGGTGGCCACCGGCAGGGCGGCCAGGGCCGCGAGCCACCAGCCTCCGCCGAACCGCCAGCGGAACGTGCGGGCGAACAGCGCCCGGACGCCCGCCCGGCCCTCGGTGACCGACACGACCCACACGGCGGTGGGCAGCAGGACCAGCACGGTGGCGGCCAGGGCGAAGAGCTCCCCGGGCAGCGCCCCGCCCGGGATCACGCCGTGCTCGGCCAGCGCGGGGATCCCGAGCACGACCCAGCCGAGGGGCAGGGCGATCGCCAGGAACGCGCCGATCGGGTGCCGGGCCGCCCAGCCGCGGAAGCCGCGCGCCGGGGTGCCGGGAGGGGCCGCCGGACGGCGGCCGGTGCGGGTGTCGTCGAGAGCGGACACGTCAGGACCTGCCTCTGCTTCGGGGGGACGGGGGATCGGGGAGCGGGCGCACCCGGTGGACGCTCGCGGTCGGCAGCGCGGCGGTGTCCCGGGCGAGGACGACGTCGTCGCGGCTGCCGGCCGCCACCAGGCACAGGACCCGGTGCTCGGCGGGGACCAGCAGTCCGCTGCACCAGCGGATCGCCGTCCCGGCGGCGGCCAGGCGCCGGACGGCGTACCGCAGGGCGGAGTGCACCTGGGCGGCGTCGTCGGCCGCGCAGGTGGCGCAGAACTCGACGAGGAAGAGGTCCGCGTCCCCGGGGGGCGCCGACCTCCCCGTCCGCCGGGTGCCGTCCACGGCGGCCACCCTGTCCGGCCCCGCCGCGGGGGACATCGGGAGAACCCCGGGTGGCGGTACGGGAACGCCCCCTCTCCGGTACGGGCGTCGCTACGGTCCTGCGGCATGGCGGGGCACCGGCTCGACCGCAGCCGCGGGCTGCCGGCCGAGCGCAGCTCGTTCGTGGGGCGACGTGCCGAGCTGGCCGAGGTGCGGCGGCTGCTGTCCGGCGCCCGCCTGGTGACCCTCGTGGGCCCCGGCGGGGTCGGGAAGACCCGGCTGGCGGTCCGCGCGGGCACCGACCTGCGCCGGTCGTTCCCCGACGGCGTGACCCTGGCCGACCTCACCGCCGTCGCGGACCCGGCCCGGGTGGGGGAGCAGGTGGCACGCGCCCTCGACGTGCGGGACGTGTCCGGCCGCTGGCTGCCCGCGACCGTGGCCGAGGTCGTCGGCGACCGGCAGGTGCTGCTCGTGCTGGACAACTGCGAGCACCTGCGGGACGCGTGCGCCGTGCTGGTGGACACCCTCCTCGCCGCCTGCCCGGGCCTGCTGGTGCTCGCGACCAGCCGGGTGCCGCTCGACGTCGACGGGGAGGCGGTGCTGTGGGTCCCCCCGCTCGGCGTCCCGCCCCGCGACCGGCCGGGGGCCGCGACGCCGTCGGAGGCCGTGGCGCTCCTGGTTCAGCGGGCGACGGCGGCGGTGCCGGGGCTGGTCCTGGGCCCGGCCGACGACGCCGCCCTCGCCGACGTGTGCCGGCGCCTGGACGGCCTGCCGCTGGCGATCGAGCTGGCCGCCGTCCGGCTGCGGACGCTGACCCCGGCCGAGCTCGCCGGCCGCCTCGACGACCGGTTCGGCCTGCTGCGCCGGTCGGGGACCGCCGTCCCGGAGCGGCACCGCACGCTGCAGGCCACGATGGAGTGGAGCGCCGAGCTGCTCACCGAGTCCGACCGGGTGCTGTGGCGCCGGGCGGCGGTGTTCGCCGGCGACGTCTCCCTGGCGGCCGCCGAGGCGGTGTGCTCGGACGACGTGCTGCCGGCCGGCGCGGTCCTCGACGCGCTCGACCGGCTGGTGGCGGCGTCGCTGCTGGAGGCCGTGCCGGGGCCGGGCGGCCGCCGGTTCCGGATGCTCGAGACGGTCCGCGCCTACGGCCGGGAGCTGCTCGACGCCGCGGGCGAGGCGCCCGCGGTGCAGCTGCGGCACGCCGGCTGGTGCGCCCGGCTGGTCGCGGCGGCGTCGGCGGAGTTCGTGGAGCCGGGTCAGGTGGCCGCCTTCGACCGGCTCGACGCCGTGCACGCGGAGCTGAGCGCCGCGCTCGACGTGTACCTGGCCGAGGACGCGGTGCGGGGCCTGGCGATGGCGGCCGACCTGTGGCTGTACTGGGCGGCGCGCGGCCACCTGGGGGAGGGGCGCCGCCGGCTGCAGGACCTCCTCGCCGCGTGCCCGCAGCCGTCCGGCACCCGGGCCCGGGGCATGGTCGCCGCCGGTTTCCTCGCGCTCGCCGCGACCGACCCCGCGGCGGCGCTCCCGCTGCTCACCCGGGCGCGGGAGCTCGGGGAGGCCTGCGGCGCGCCGTCCGTCGTCGCCTCGGCCACCCAGTACCTGGGCCAGGCGGCGCTGTTCGACGGCGACCTGGCCGCGGCCGACCGGCTGCTGCGCGAGGCGGCGGCGCGGCACGCCGCGGCCGACGGGCGGTACGAGGCCTTCTGCTGGGCCGACGTCGGGGTCGCCGCGCTGCTCGCCGGGCGCGACGCGGACGCCGCGGAGGCGTTCGCCCGCAGCCTCGCGCTCGCCGAGCGCGGCGACCCCTGGACCCGGTCGCACGCGCTGTGGGGACTGGGCCTGGTGCGGCTGGGTGCCGGGGAGGCGGAGGAGGCCACCGCGCTCGAGCGGTCCGCGCTCGGGCTGATGCGCGAGGTGGACGACCGCAGCGGGACGGCGCTGTGCATCGAGGCGCTGAGCTGGGCCGCCGCCGCCCGGGGGGCGTGGGAGCGCGCGGCGCGGCTCGGCGGCGCGGCCGAGGCCGTGTGGCGGTCCATCCCCGCCGACCTGCCCGCCCCGCTGACCCGGCGGCGCGAGGAGTGCACGACGGCGGCCCGCCGCGCGCTGGGCGACCGCCGCTGGGGAGCCCTGCACCGGGAGGGCGCCGTCCTGGACCGGACGGGCGCGGTGGCCCTGGCGCTCGACGAGCGGCCGGCGCCGTCCGTGACGCCGGCCGGTGCCGGGCCCAGCCCGCTCACCGCACGGCAGCAGGAGGTGGCCCGGCTCGTGGCCGAGGGCCTGACCGACCGGCAGATCGCGGCCCGGCTGGTGATCTCACCGCGCACCGCCGAGTCCCACGTCGAGCAGATCCTGGCGCGGCTGGGCGTGCGGTCGCGGGCGGAGATCGCCGCCTGGACGGCGGCGCGCGCCGCCGTCGGCTGATCAGCCCCGGTCCTCGCCGTTCCGCACGAGGCGCAGGTGCGGGCCGGTGGGCACGTCGGCCCGCGGGTCGGGGACCTCGGGCAGCCCGGCGGCGCGCCGCACCCGGTTCTCGGGGACGTCGAGGGCGCGGGCGAGGTGGCCGGCCATCCACGGGCTGATCAGCGCCCAGCCGCGGGTGTGCGCGAGCCGCTCGAGCACCTCGGGGCCGACTGCCCCCCGCGCGCGGCGGGAGGCCTCGTACACGGACCCGCCCAGCTCCCACAGCCGTCGCCGGACGAGTGCCTGCAGGTCCTTCGTGGGCATGGACGAACTGTATTTCAGGGAAGCCCGGGGAGCAGTCGGTCGAGCGGTGTCGAGCGGGTGTCCACGGTGAGCTCACGAGGCTGCTAGTCCCGGAATCGCCACCTTCCTCCGCTCTGACCTGCGGCTTCACCTTGTCATCGTCGTCCATCGAACGTATGATCGAAGACGTGACGGAGGTCCTGGCGGTCGACGAGCCCGTGGTGGGCCGGGCGTCGGGGCCGCTGGGCGCGGTGCAGGCCGCCGACCGGGAGATCTCCCGGCAGACGGCGTTGCGGGCGCGGGCGATCGCGGCCTTCGCCGCTACCTGTCCCGCCTCCGCCGACCGGCAGCCCGGGGAGCCCGGCGCGATGGCGGCCGAGCGGTGGGCGGCGCGGGCCGAGGTGCTGCGGCCGGTCAGCGAGTGGGCCGCGCACGAGCTGGCGATCGCGCTGAACGTCACCACCCAGCGCGCGGAGGAGGAGTTGGCACGGTCGCTGACCCTGGTGCACCGGCTGCCGGGGGCGCTCGATGCGCTGCAGGCCGGGGTGCTGCACCCCGGGCACCTGTGGTGCCTGCTCGAGCACGTCGCCCCGATCGCCGACCACGCGCTGCGCGCCCGGATCGAGGCCGAGCTGCTGGGCTGGCTGGGCGGCCGGTCGGTGACCACCCCGGCGCAGCTGGGCGACAAGGTTCGCCGGGTGGTGCTCAAGCACGCCGCCCGGGACGCCGCCCGCCACCTGGCCCGCGCGCTGCGCCGGCGCGGGGTATCCGCCCGCCCGGACCGCACCGCCGGGATGAGTGTGGTGTCGGCGTTGCTGACCACCCCGGAGGCCGCCGCGCTGCTCGCGGCGCTGGGCGCCTGCGCCGACGCGCTGCCCGCCGACACCCGCAGCCGCGGGCAGAAGATGGCCGACTGCCTGCTGGACCTGGTGCTGCGCCCCGGCGAGACCGGCCGGCCGCCGGTGCAGGTCGCGCTGACGGTGGTCGCACCCGTCGGCGCGCTGCTGGGCGGGGATGCCCCGTGCGAGATCGACGGGCAGGTGGTGCCCGCCGAGGTGGTGCGCGCCCTGCTCGCCGCCCTGACGGGCCAGGCGAACGGGACCGAGT
Organism: Geodermatophilus sp. SYSU D00766; assembly: GCF_054049915.1. NCBI lineage: Bacteria > Bacillati > Actinomycetota > Actinomycetes > Geodermatophilales > Geodermatophilaceae > Geodermatophilus > Geodermatophilus sp. SYSU D00766. The sequence continues at coordinate 6,787 of NZ_JBJGYI010000008.1, read as the reverse complement.
CCGTCGAACCCGACACCGCGCCCGCCGACACCGCCCCCGCCGACACCGCCCCCGCCGACACCGCCCCCGCCGACACGGCACCGGCCGGGCCCGAGCCGCATGACAGGGCGGGCACGTCCGCGGTGGTGTCCGAGGCGGAGGACTTCGCGCGCTGGTCGGAGGAGCTGGAGCAGCGGGTGCTGGCCGGGGAGTTCGACGCCGAGCCGGCCCCCTGCTACCTCGACGAGGACGGGCCACCACCCGACCCCTGGCCACCCGACCCCTGGCCAGTCGGCTCAACAGCGCGGTACCGCTCCGCTCCGGCCGTGCCTGACGGCTGGTGGGCGCGCGCCGACCGCGCCGTCGACGACGCCGGCACCGCCCTGCTCACCCTCCAGCGCACCCTCGGCCACGCCCGCCGGCTGGTCGCCACCGCGCAGCGCGCCGACGCCGCCGATGAGGCCACCGGGGCGAGCAGTGCCGCCGGCCAGGTCTCGGCCGCACCCGACGCACTCACCGCCCTCGCCGCCGCCGCCGATCAGGCCCGCGCCGACCTGGCCGACCTGCTCGCCCGCACCGCCGGCGGCGGGCTGGCCGACCGGCCCCGCCTCGCCCTCACGCACACCCTCGGCGGCGCGCTGCTCGCCCTCACCGACCTGCCCGCCCTGCAGCAGGCTGCCCGCACCGGCACCGGCCTGACCGCACCCGGCGAGAGCCCCGGCTACCGGCCCGCCGCCGCCCTGGACCGGTTCGTGCGCGCCCGCGACCGGCGCTGCCGCTTCCCCGGCTGCCGCCGCCCCGTTCCCCGCCGCGGCGAACTCGACCACCACACCCCCTGGCCCGCCGGGGCCACCGCCGCGGCCAACCTGGCCGGCTACTGCACCGGCCACCACCGCTCGACGGCCCCGTCCAGGGTCCCGCCCTGAGCTTGCGAAGGGCGGGGAGGACGGGGTCCTTCCTCAGGCACCGGGATGGACGCACCGGCTGGCCCCCGACGGCACCCTCACCGTCACCACCCCGTCCGGCCTCACCGCCACCACCGAACCACCGCCCTACTAGGGACGGGTCAGTCCCTCGAGGACGGTGAGGGCGCGGTCGGCCTCGTGCGCGGGGACGAACAGGTGGTCGTGGTGGTAGGCGGCCAGCACGTTGCAGCTGATCCCGGCACCGGCCAGGGCGGTGCTCACCCCGGCGGTGAGACCCACCGCGGCGAGGTCGGAGTGCACCAGCAGCGTGATGCGGGCCGCCACGTGGTCGTAGGACAGCCCCACCCGGTCGGCCTCCTCGCGGGGCAGGACCAGGGTGAGCCCCTCGTCCTCCCGCACCGTGGCGACGGGGGTCAGCCCGCCGGGCACCTCGGAGCCCGGCACGGTCGTGAAGACGTACGTCCCGGGCGCACGCCGTGGCGCCATGCCGGACAGCAGACGGTCGAGGTCCCGTTCACCGGCCACGGGAGCATCCTGCAGGCATGACCGGACCCGAGTACGCCGGACTCCGCGAGCGAGCGGCCAAGGGCGACCGCGACGCCGTCGACGAGCTGATCGAGCTGGCCGGCGAGCAGGGCGACCTCGCCGAGCTCCGCCGGCTGGCCGACCTCGGCTACCGCGACGCCGCCGACGAGCTCGTGCAGCGGGCCAGCGAGCGGGGCGACCTGGCCGAGTTGCGCCGGCTGGCCGAGGAGGGCAACGCCGACGCCGCCGACGTCCTGCACGAGCTCACCGAGGAGTGAGGACACCGCAGCCCCCGGTCCGGAGGGACCGGGGGCTGCAGGAGAGCGGCGCTAATCGGCGGGCTCGTCCACCCAGTCGGGGCCGTTGACCTCACCCGGGCCGGCGAGGTCGGCGGCGTCGACGATCGTGTACGCGTAGCCCTGTTCGGCGAGGAACCGCTGCCGGTGGGCGGCGTACTCGGCGTCGAGGGTGTCGCGGCTGACCACCGTGTAGAAGTGCGCCTGCCGGCCGTCGGCCTTGGGGCGCAGCACCCGCCCGAGCCGCTGGGCCTCCTCCTGCCGCGACCCGAACGTCCCCGACACCTGGACGGCGACCGCGGCCTCGGGCAGGTCGATGGAGAAGTTGGCGACCTTCGACACGACGAGCGTGCGGATCTCCCCGGCGCGGAACGCGTCGAAGAGCTTCTCCCGCTCGCGGTTGGTGGTCGACCCCTGGATCACCGGCGCGTCCAGCGCCCGCCCGAGCTCCTCGAGCTGGTCGAGGTAGGCCCCGATCACCAGGGAGGGCTCCTCGGGGTGCCGCTCGAGCACCCGCCGGATCACCGGCAGCTTCGACGTCGCCGTGGCCGCGATCCGGTACCGCTCCTCGGGCTCGGCGACGGCGTAGGTCATCCGCTCCTCGTCGTCGAGCCCGACCCGCACCTCGATGCACTCGGCCGGGGCGATGTAGCCCTGCTGCTCGATGTCCTTCCAGGGCGCGTCGTAGCGCTTGGGCCCGATGAGGGAGAAGACGTCGTCCTCGCGGCCGTCCTCGCGCACCAGCGTCGCCGTCAGCCCCAGCCGGCGGCGGGACTGCAGGTCGGCGGTGAGCCGGAAGATCGGCGCGGGCAGCAGGTGCACCTCGTCGTAGACGATCAGGCCCCAGTCCTGCGCGTCGAAGAGGTCCAGGTGCCGGTACTCGCCCTTCCGGCGGGTGGTCATCACCTGGTACGTGGCGATGGTGACCGGGCGGATCTCCTTGCGCTCGCCCGAGTACTCGCCGATCTCCTCCTCGGTCAGCGAGGTGCGCGCGATCAGCTCGCGCTTCCACTGCCGGCCGGAGACGGTGTTGGTGACCAGGATCAGCGTGGTCGCCTTGGCCTCGGCCATCGCCGCGGCCCCGACCAGCGTCTTGCCCGCGCCGCACGGCAGGACGACGACGCCCGAGCCGCCGGCCCAGAAGCCCTCGACCGCCTCGCGCTGGTAGTCGCGCAGGTGCCAGCCGTCCTGGGCCAGCTCGATCGGGTGCGCCTGCCCGTCGACGTAGCCGGCGAGGTCCTCCGCCGGCCAGCCCACCTTGAGCAGCGCCTGCTTGAGCCGGCCGCGCTCGGAGGGGTGCACGACGACGGTGTCGGGGTCGATCCGCGCCCCGATCATCGGCGCCACCCGCTTGGAGCGGACGACCTCCTCCAGCACGGCGCGGTCGGTGGTGGTGAGCACCAGGCCGTGGACGGGGTTGTTGACCAGCGTCAGCCGGCCGAACCGGTCCATGGTGTCGGCGACGTCGACCAGCAGCGCGTGCGGCACCGGGTAGCGCGAGTAGCGCACCAGCGCGTCGACGACCTGCTCGGCGTCGTGCCCGGCGGCGCGCGCGTTCCACAGCGCCAGCGGGGTGACCCGGTAGGTGTGGACGTGCTCGGGGGAGCGCTCGAGCTCGGCGAACGGCGCGATGGCCGCGCGGCAGTCGCGGGCCTGCGGGTGGTCGACCTCGAGCAGCAGGGTCTTGTCCGACTGGACGATGAGCGGTCCGTCGTTCACGTGATGGGGAGCCTCTCCTCGGCGGGCGTCTGACTGGTCAACCGTTGCCGGCGGCCGGTGCTTCCTCGTCGACCAGCGCCACCGAGGTGATCCGGTGCACCGCGAAGGTGCGGTTCTCGTGGCGGCGCTCGTCCCACCCCTGGAGGAAACCACCGGCCAGTGACACCGGCTGCACCACGCGCTGGCTGCCGCTGCCCTGGGCGTCGACGTAGCCCAGCCACACCGGCACGCCGTCGCGGATCGCGCGGGAGAGCACCTCCAGCGTGCCGGCGGTGGTGACGCCCGGGACCTGCCGCACCGGCGCGGCCGGCCGGGCGGCCAGCGCGGCGTCGCCGGCCCGGATCTCCCGCACGGTGGCCGCGGCCTCCGCCTCGGTGAGCGGCCGGGCCACCGCCGACGGCGCCGGCCCGGGCCGGCGGCCGGCCGCACGGGGCCGCGCCGGCGGGCGGGTGAGCACCGCGCCGCCCGGGGACTCCCCGGCCGGGGCGTACCCCGCGTCCCGCAGCACGGTGAGCACCTCGTCGGCGCCCAGCCCGCTGACCAGCACCCCCGGTGCCAGCCGGCGCAGCTCGGCGGCCGCCGTCCGCCGGTCGCCGAGCACCTGGGACAGCAGCCCGTGGTCGTCGGAGCGCACGTAGCACTCGATCGAGCCGACCCGCAGCCGGCCGTGCTGCCGGGCCACGTCGTCGACCAGGTAGTCCAGCGCCTGCGGCACCGGCGTGCGGGAGGAGCGGGCGAAGAGGTCGTGCAGGTCGGTGGCCGACCACCCGGCGTCCAGCGCCCGCCGCACGGAGGACTCCGACACCCGGAACACCGTCGCCCCGCCCGAGGACTCGACGTCGGCGACCACCGACAGCGTGTCGGCCAGCGCGGCCACCAGCGGCCCGGGCGCGACGAGGGTGAGGTCGGGCTGGGCGAGCACGTGGTCGACCGGCTCGGGCAGCAGGCCCTGCACCCCGTCGGCGGCGCCCTCCTCGCCGCGGGCCAGCAGCCCCCGCCCGCCGGTGGACAGCACCCCGCCGACCAGCACGCCGAGCCGCGCGGCCTCGGTGAGCACGTCGGGCACCGGCGCGAGCCGGTCGGCGCGCCGCGGCGTCCGCCAGCGCAGCAGGGCGACGAGGTCGTCGGGCGCCAGGCCCGAGCCCGGCGGGGAGGCGGCCAGCGCGGCGAGCGCCGACCGGCGGATCGCCGGCGCGGTGTGCCGCACCAGGTCGGGGGACAGCGCGTTGACCGCCTTGCCCGCCACGTCGCGCTGCCCGACCAGCGAGGGCAGCCGCGGGCTGTCCAGCCACCCGGCGGCCAGCGCCGCCCACCGGTCGGCCAGCGGCTGCTCGCGCCACAGGTCGTAGCCGCGGGTGGGCAGCCACTCGTCGCGGTGCGGGCCGCCGACGTCGAGCAGGCCGGCGGCGAAGGCGAGCTCGAGCAGCCAGCCGGCGTCGGCCTCGGACACCGACAGTGCCTTCGCCAGCCGCTTGCGGTCGCGGACGGCGACCCCGCCGCTGCGCAGCAGCCCGGCGGGCTCGTCCTCGAGGACGGCCAGCAGCTCGCCCACCCGCCCGACCGCCTCCAGCGCGGCACCGGCCGCCTGCCGGTCGACGGCGGCGGGGTCGCGCTCGACCGCGGCCGGCCGCGGCTCCGGGCGGGAGGGGCCGTAGGGCTGGTCGCCGCGCAGCAGCAGCCCGATCTCCCGCGGCAGCTCGACGTTGAGCGCGTCGACGCGCGCCAGCAGCCCCGCCTGCAGCAGCCGCCGCGCGGGGGAGGCCGCGCCGCCACCGGCCTCGGGCAGGTGCCCCACCGGGCGGTCGCCGGCCAGCCGCTCGAGCACCTGGCGCTCGGCGGGGTCCAGCGCGCCGACGGCGGCGGGCAGGTCGGCCGGCAGGGTCACCCGCAGCTCGGCGGCGCGGCGGCCCAGCCCGGCGGGGTAGCGCACCGCCCGCCGCACGTGGTCGGGGGCGTGCAGGACCTCGTCGCCCCACAGCAGCGCCCGGGTGGTCAGCCGCTCGACGGCCGCCGCGACGACGTCCTCGGGCAGCCCGGGCAGCGAGGCGGCGACCTCGGCGGCCTCCACGCCGTCGGTGGGGGCGAGCAGCACGACGTCGAGCACCTGCAGCGTGGCGGCGTCGAGGTCGTCGAGGGCCCGGTCCACCGACACCGGCACCGCCAGCCGGCTGGCCAGGGCGATGACGTCCGACGGTGCGGGGCGGGCCACGTCGGGGCGCGCGGCCAGCAGCGCCGCGAGCTGGGCGTCGCTGCGGGTGCGCAGCCACGCCGACAGCGTGGCGGGACGGTCGGCAGGCATCCGGACCACGTTACGTCCCCGCGCGCGGGTGCCGCCCCCGGCGCCGGGCCTGCGAGCATGGGCGACGTGCAGCCGGCCGCCGACGACCCGCACACCCGCGCGGCGCTCGAGGGGTACCGCGCCGGCGCGCTGCGGTGGCTGGCCGGCGGGGTGATCGCCGTCGTCCTCGCGGTGCTCCTGGGGGCGGTCGCGGTCAGCGTGGCCGAGGACCGTGGCCGCCCGCTGCCCCTGGCCGGGCTGGTGGTCGTGGGCCTGGTGCTCGGCGGGCTGGTGGCCGCCGCCGCGGGCCTGGGCGCGCTGGCGCGGGCGCTGCGCTGGCGCCGGGCGCTGGCCGCCGTCCCGTGGCAGCGCGGGCTGCTGCGCATCGCCGGCCCGGCGATCGTGGCCTTCGAGCCGGAGGGCTACGACGAGTGGGACCCCGACGACGAGCCGGTGCGGCTGACCCTGGTGAGCACCTCGGTGTGGCGGACCCGCCAGGTGCAGGGCCTCGACGGCGGGGAGGTGCGGGCGGCCCCCGTGGGCAGCGGGCAGTGGGTGCTCACCGCGGAGGGACTGCCGACGCTCTACGGCGCCCGGACCGCCCGCCGGTCCCGCTGAACCCGTGTCGCGGCCGGGCGTCGTGCGGGTAGGAGGAGCGGCGCGAGAGGATGGCGCCGAACGCGCACCCGTGGGTGCGCCCGAGCACGGAGGCGAGATGGCCAAGCGCAAGGAGAAGCACGCCCACCTGGTCGAGCCGACCTGGGGCCAGTCGGAGGACGCCGGCCCCCCGGTGACCGAGTTCCTGGGTGAGATGGCCGGCCCGCTGTCGCCGTTCGGCGAGGACCACAGCTTCCCGCTGCCGCCCGACCGCATCCGCTACGCCCACCCCACCGACAAGCCCAACCGCGCCGGGGTGCAGCTGCCGGAGAACCGGCGCCGCTGACCCCTCCCGGGGGGGGGGGGGGGGGGGGGGGGGGGGGGGGGGGGGGGGGGGGGGGGGGGGGGGGGGGGGGGGGGGGGGGGGGGGGGGGGGGGGGGGGGGGGGGGCGGGGGGGCCGCGGGCG